>JBJMWN010000478.1:0-3397 GCA_045810085.1 Povalibacter sp.
CTCGTGTCGTCCGAGGTCTCCGTGATGTGATCGTGCATCTCGATCAGGCCGGGCAAACAGGTGTAGTCATGCAGATCCATGATCGGCATACCGCTGGGCTTCGAGTTGCCCTGCTCTATCGCAGCGATCCGACCTTCCCGAATGATGATCGTCTGATTGAGCTTGGGCTGATCTGAAATCCCGTCGACCAAGGTGCCGCATTGAATGGCCAGGGATGCGGGCTTGTAGGGAGCAGTGGCTAAAGTCACCGCAGCGATTACGGGTTCACGCTCGCCGTTGCTGCAGCCTGCGAGAACGACCAGACAGAAAGCACAGAACCGAGCGACGCTGTTCATGCCGATCTCCGCTGCGATTGCATTGTTGCGGGCTGCATCATAGCCCTGCGGATACGGCAGCCTCTTCACATCGGCATCTGCGTCTGCAAGTTTCCGGTGCGCGCTGCGCAGATCGAGAAAACGCGTCAGGTCTTCGCCATGGAAAACCCGACGCGCGTTATTGGTTTGTTTCGCCCGTCTTCTGACTATTCCGCCTTCTTTGCGACTTCGGCCAGCGCTGCTTTGCGCGCGCCTTCGAACTCATCGCCCGCCACCCACGTCGGCATGTCATCAGCATTCGCAACGTCGAGACCGGTCCAGAAACCCAGCTGCGAGTCTTCGATCATGCCGTCGAAATTCCAGCTGTCATTGATCTCATCCGAAGGCTGGTGATAGTTCGTGGATTCGTACTTGTCGTGCTGCTCGCGACCCCAGCCTTCGGGCTTGCCGATGAAATCCGTGCCGCTATCGAAGTAAAACGCCGGCACACCGATCTTGGCGAAGTTGAACTGATCGGAACGATAGAAGCTGCCGCGATCGGGAAATTGATCGGCGGTCACGATTCGGCCTTGCGCTGCCGCTGCCGCATCCAAGACTGCATCAAGCGATGACTTGCCGCGCCCAACGTACGTGACATCGCGTGTGCGCCCCCAGATATTGCCGCTGTCGAAGTTGATGTTCACAGCGATGCGGCCCGGCGGCACAGTGGGATGCGTCGCGTAATATTTGGAACCGAGCAGCCCCTGCTCTTCTGCTGCAACGAACAGCAACATGACCGAGCGTTTCGGCATCGCGGGCAACGCCTTGTACGCTTTGCCGATCGCCAGCACCATCGCGACGCCCGAAGCGTTGTCCATCGCGCCGTTGTAAATGCGGTCGCCTTCTTTATCCGGCTCGCCCACACCGAGGTGATCGTGATGTGCCGTGTAGATC
Source organism: Povalibacter sp. (assembly GCA_045810085.1). Taxonomy (GTDB): domain Bacteria; phylum Pseudomonadota; class Gammaproteobacteria; order Steroidobacterales; family Steroidobacteraceae; genus Steroidobacter. The sequence continues at coordinate 1,248 of JBJMWN010000478.1, forward strand.
ACATACTCATCGCGCAGTTTCGGATCGCTGCCTTTCAGCACTCCGTACACGTTTGCAGTGGTTGAGCGCTGAATCTTGTTGGTGAAGTCGAATGAGGTTTTCACGCCGAGTGGCACAGGCGTGAAATCCTTCGATCGAGCCGCTTCACGCAGTTGATCGAGATCTTTGCCCGACAACTTCACGAGTTCACGCGCCGCGTCTTCTGTGAGCCACGCTTTCGCCTGCAATCGCGGTTCATTTTCCGCCGGCAATTCCACCTGCTCACCGCTCCACGAGGTCTGCACGACCTGGAATGGGTAGCCTGCCGAAGGCGTCGTGTGGATGATGATCGCGCCCACCGCACCCTGACGCGCCGCGCTCTCATATTTGTAAACCCAGCGTCCGTAGTAGAGACGCGTGTTGCCTGAGAACAGCTTCGGATCCCAATCCGGATCGTTGTTCAACACGAGCAGGACCTTGCCTTTCAGATCCTGTCCTTTGAAATCGTCCCAACCGTATTCGGGCGCCTGAATTCCATAACCCACGAACACGACTTCCGCATTCTTGATCGAACCTTTCGGCGACTGCACACCGCTACCCGCGATGTACTGATCCCACCATTTGAATGAGGCCTTCTTCGCGCCTTTGCTGAATGTCCATTGCTTCGGCATTTGCGCTTCGACGCCGACGACATCGAAGGTCTGCTGCCAGCCTCCATCGGGACCGCCCGGTTCGACGCCGATCTGCTTCAATTGCTCGATCAGATATTCGCGGGTCTTTGTATCGCCAGGCGTGGCGGGTGCACGTCCTTCGAAATCATCTGCCGAGATCGTGGCGATCTGAGACCGCAGATAGCCGGCGGTAATCACAGCGGCCGCAGTGCGTGCCTCGTTCGAGACTGCTTCGATCGAGGTGTTCTCGGAACTCTGAGGAGCGGGTGCCGGTGTGGGCTCGTGACGCTTGCAACCTGTCACGAACAGAACGGAAGTCAGCAGCGACGCTGTAATGAGCGCGCCACGACGCAGGGCTGTATACATCGAAAACTCCAGTGGGATCGTCGTGAGAGGACTGTACCACCGGAGCAATCGAGTGAAGGAGTGAGGAGCAGATGACGCAAGCCTTGCGCCATACGCGGCTTCTTACGTGAGATAAAGTTTCGCTCAGGTCGCCGGCCGCTGACCCTTCATCCGCTTTGGCTTACAGCTTTAACGCGACTTTCACGGCGCCTGCGCTCAAGTCGGTGAAGCAGATACTTTTGGATGGCGGGTTCGAATGCTGGACGTCGGCGTAGCTTCCCTGTGAAGGTGATGCGTCGCTCCTGACGCTTGAGTTGTGCAAAGCGACGTCGATGCATCACTGCTCATCGTTGACTAGAGCGCGATGATGGCGGCTGGTCTGACCATGAAGATCTGACGAGGCTCGAAAGCTGCGCGTGTGATCCAGTCCACTGCGCCTTAGTTGGCATTCGGCGAAACTCTGAACACCTTTTGCTCCAGTTCGCCACCTGGGTCACACCGCTGTAAGCATCGGCGGCCGATAACCTCGTTATGTCCGCATTCGTCTCCACCTTACTCGACGACATTCCGCGCTTGGTTGGGCTCGGTATTGCCGTGATGGCCACACTGGTCGCCGTCGCGGCCTATCTTCGCCGCCCTCGCGCTTCGACCGCAGTTTCTCAACGGAACATCGACCGGCGGCCCACGGGCATCGTGTATCGCGAAACTCCCACCATCCGCGTCGTCGACTCACAGCGAATCGATCGTTTGCGCAAAGTCGTGCGCCTGGCACCGGGCGAACATATCGATGTGCTGGAGAACGGCAATGTCGGTGGTCTTCAAATGCCTCCGAGATTTCGAGTCACGCTGAAGAAGGTCGTGCGCATGGACGATGGCACCGCGCTCGCTCAGATCGCAGTCGATTTTGGCGGAGCCGCGGTGAGCTGCGGCCCGCTCGTAGAGGAAACTGCCTTCAATGAGTTTGTTCTGCCGCGCGCTGCGCGCGATGAGCCGCGAAATGTCGTCTTTCACTACCAGGAAAGCGGCGATGCGTTGGAATTCATGCGCATCAAACTGCGCGGCATCGACATGGATCAGGACATCGCCGAGATCGATGTCATGCAGGTCTCAGGACACTGGCCTTCAATCGAGTGATCGTCAGGCGCGCTCCGCGCC
>JBJMWN010000479.1:0-6285 GCA_045810085.1 Povalibacter sp.
TCCACAACACGACGCCTGCCAACAGACCACCGACGGCTCCGTAAAGATGAGCGTCAACAATGACCGGCATGTCGCCTGAAAGCGGCAGTGCACCCTGCCATTGTTCCCAGCACAGTTTGCCCACCAGCACGGCCGTGAGTGCACTCGCCAAAGCCCTTGTTTCATGCTGCCACCACGCGATTGCACCTGCTGCAAGTGCCCCATGCAGAACACCGGAAAGACCGACGTACCACTGCAGCTGTGGCTCAAAAAGTACAAACCCGAGGTCGATGGCCACGACGCTTGCGAGAAGAATGAATAGCCACGCCCGGACCGAATACTCCCGGGGAAACAGCCCGGCGATCAGACCAACCCCGATCACATTTAATAAGAGATGCGCGGCGCTTGCGTGTACAAGGTGCCCGGTGAGCAGGCGCCAGTACTCGCCGTTCCAGACTGCCGATTTTTCGTACCTGAGCGCCAGTCGCACCGACTCGCCTCCCAGTGCAAGCAGAACTGAAACGCCCGCAAACAGTCCAAGCACCCACCCTGTCTGCGGACGTCGGTCTGAAAGCAAGGCTGTCGGGTTGGAGCGACCTTCGCTCATGAATTCAATGTGCTTTGTTATGATCCGCCGCGCCGCGCGGGGTGGGTTCGGCAAATCTAAGCCGCATCTCGCACGAAGGCTACGCGATACAAGGGTCGAATGAATATGAGAGCTATGAACGTCCACTCACTTGATCATCGCTTTGGGCTGGCCCATCGCTTTGGGCTGCCACATCGGTTAGGGCTGACGCATTGCCAGGGGCTCGCCGCTCGTGGCCAAAGCGGATTCACGCTCATCGAAATCATGGTCGTCGTGGTGATCATCGGAATTCTCGCTGCGATCGTCGCACCAAGCGTGCTGAGCCGTATCGATGATGCGAATCTGGCGAAGGTCAAACAGGATCTGCGCAATTACGATACCGCCCTGACCATGTTCCGCATGGACAACTTCAAATACCCGTCCACGGACCAGGGATTGGCAGCGCTTGCAGCTCGTCCGACCGACACGAGCATTCGTAACTGGCGCGAGTACATGAAATCGGTCCCGAAGGATCCCTGGGGCAATCCGTATCACTATCAGAGCCCCGGTCAGCACGGCGAATACGATCTGTTTACGCTGGGTGCTGACAACCAGGAAGGTGGCGAGGGTATCAACGCCGACATCGGTAACTGGAACGCTGAGTGATTTGCCCGGATCAATCTCTGATTCAACTCTGATCACTGGCGTGCTCAATGGCCGCCGTTCCACACCGAAGCACTGTGAATCACCGCGACCCGCGCAGCCGGATCGCAGGATTCACATTGATGGAGATTCTGGTCGTCATCGTGGTGATCGGAGTCATCGTCGCCAGCGCCACACTCAGCGTTGGAATACTGGGTCGCGATCGCGAAGCTGAAGAACAGGCGCGGCGTTTGTGGGCCGTGCTGGTTCAAGGCCGGGAAGAAGCTGAGCTGCAGGGGCTGGACACAGGCCTGTTCGTTCACGCGGAAGGCTATGAGTTCATGCGCTTCGATCCACGCCAAAACCGATGGGTACCCATCGAGGACGACAGGTTGTTCGCCCCTCGATCATTGCCGGAAGGTCTTGCCTTCCGTCTCTCACTTGAATCCAAAGCCATTGTGCTCAAGCCCAAGGCGGTCGATCGCTCAGATCCATCCGAGGACAAGAAGTGGCCACCACAGGTGCTGGTGCTTTCGAGTGGCGACGTGGTGCCGTTCGAATTGCAGATTGAACGCGAGCATCAGCCTGCGATCTGGCGCGTCGTATCACTGCCGGACGGGGATGTGAGAATCGAACGTCACGATGGAACCGAAGGCTGGGACATCGTGGCGCAGACCAAACCGCCCGAAGAAGAAAAGAGCACTCGCAAGGCGCGCAATGAAAAGCGCTAGACACACCGCGATTCGCATTAACACCGGCCGCTGCAGCAAAGCCGCTGGTTTCACGTTGCTGGAAGTCCTTGCCGCTCTCGTGATCGTCGCGCTTGGCATGCTCGGTGTGATCGAGGCAGTGAGCCAAACTGCACGAAACAGTGCCTACGTGCGAGACAAGACTGTCGCTCACTGGATCGCGATGAATCAGCTGACGCGGGTGCGTCTGGCTCCGCAGGCGCCCAAAGTCGACAAGAGCTCTGATCAAGTCGAAATGAGTGATCGTCGTTGGCGCTGGACCATGGAAGTCAGCCAGACCGCAGTCGAAAGCGTGCGGCGCATCGACATCAGTGTGCGACTTCAAGACGCAGACGAAGCGTCATCACTCGCGTCCGTCACAGGTTTCTACGGTGCGGCGCTCGCGCAGCCGGGCACGACCATCGTTCAGTGGCAGGGCGAGCCTGAGCAACAGCCCGGCGGTGGCAACGAGGGCGGGAAGAAAGATGGAGATAAGGACGACGGGGGCAAGAACGATGACGACGAGTCCCCACAACCACATCCCGATACGCCGGGGCTGCCCCTGCCGCCAGAACCAACGGACCCCCCCATGGAGAATCCGCCGGAGGACGGCGAGTGACGAGGCAGCATTCAACGTGGCCGATGCATACCTCCCGCGGCTTCACGCTACTGGAGATTCTGGTCGCGATCGCAATCTTCGCGATCGTCGGCATGATGGCGATGATGGGCTACAACGAGCTGGCGTCTCAGAGCGAGCGCATCGATGCCGGTGCGGGAAGAACACGAGCCGTGCAAGCGACGATGATGCGCATGGGCCAGGATTTCGCCACGTTGGAACCACGCCCGATACGACAGCCGCTCGGACAGGATCTGGATCCGGCGCTGCGTGCGGTCCCGGCCAGTGAAGAGTTGCTCGAACTGACGCATTCGGGATGGAGCAATCCAGCGGGTGTGCCGCGTCCAACATTGCAACGCGTGTCGTATCGACTCGAGGGCGAAAAACTTTGGCGCGATTACTGGCCCGTGCTCGATCGCACTCCGACGGTGGAACCGGTGAGTGTGATGCTGCTCGATGGCGTCAAAGCAATCACCGTGCGGTACATGGGTCAGGACCGCGAATGGAAAGATCAATGGCCACCGCTCGGCTACTCCGGACCGAATGCACGACTCGTGCTGCCGCTTGCTGTTGAAGTCAACATCGAACTCAACGATTGGGGAAAGTTGCAGCGAGTGATCGAGGTGTCGGGATGAAGACCCAACTCCCACCTCGCAGCACACAGCGCGGTGTTGCGCTGATTACCGCGATCCTCATCGTGGCCCTTGCAACGATTCTCGCTGTGAATGTTGGCTTCAAAGGCTATCTCGACCAACGACGCAGCGCGAACATGTTCTCGATGGATCAAGGATTCGAGATCGCTATGGGCGCCGAGGCATGGGCAGCTGACATCTTGCGTCGTGACGCAATGGCGGGCGGCAAGGTAGATGACTTCACCGAAGAGTGGGCCACACCGATTCCGCCTATTCCTGTCGAAGGAGGCGAAGTGGCGGGCCAGCTGGAGGATCTGCAAGGTCGCTTCAACCTCAACAGTCTGGTCAAGCTCGAGAATGGAACGCTGGTTCGTGACGATCCGGCAGTGAAACGCTTCAAGAATCTTCTGCAGATTCTAGAGATCGAAGACAAATGGGCCGACTTCATGGTCGATTGGCTCGACAGCGATATCGATGCTGGTTTTCCGGACGGCGCCGAAGACAGCGTCTACACGACTCAAACGCCAGCCTATCGTCCGCCGAACATGCGCATCACGCGTGCGAGCGAAATCCTCGCACTCCAGGGATTTGGTCTGGAGCGCTTTCGCAAGCTCGAGCCCTTCATCGTTGCACTGCCTGCTGATGCTCCGTTGAATCTCTGCACGGCACCGCCCGAAGTGCTCGACGCACAGGTCGAAGGTCTGCGTCAGTTCACGCTGGATCGTAAGAACGTCACTGATCTGCGTAAACAACGGTGTTTTCCGAGCAAAACCGAATTCGAAAGCAGTCTCACGCCACAGCAAAAGCAGGAGTTGCAGAATCCTGGAGGCACGGCGACGTATGGGGAAACGAGCAGATACTTCCGCGCGAACATTTTCGTCACTATTGGCACTACTCACTTCACCCTGTACAGTCTCTTGTACCGCTCGAGCGGGACCAATCTGGTCCGGCCCATTCTAAGAAGCTTCGGAACCACATGACGGAAGCTCTTGTCATTCGGCTCAAGGCAGCCGCAGAAAACGCGCACGCACCTTCTTCTTCGAATGCGCTGCTCAACGCAGATTGGCTGCTGGTCGATGCCACCGGCGCTCGTCAGGGCAGCGTGCGCAGCGGAACACTGAACGAAGCAGCAGTCGACGCAGCGGGTCGCAAGGTGATCCTGTTGGTCCCGGGCACTGATGTTTATCTCGCGGAACCCGTGCTGCCGGTGAAGAGCGGTGCGAAACTTTTGCAGATGGTGCCCTTTGCTCTGGAAGAGCAGATGGCCACCGATATCGACGACATGCATTTCGGTGTCGGTCGACGTGAAGGCAGGCCTGGTACACCCGTGGCCGCGGTGTCGCACAAGCGAATGCAGTCGTGGCACGACGCCGTTCGCGACGCGGGCATTCACGTTGAAGCTGTGTATGCCGATTCTTCCGCCCTCCCCGTCACGGCCAACGGCGTGACGCTCCTGATCGAAGACTCCAAGATCTATGTGAAGCGCGAAGCAGCGCCGCCTGCTGTGCTCGAGGTTCAACCGCTGATCGAAGCGCTGCAACTCGCTTTGGCCGCCGGTGATGAAGCACGTGAGCATGTCACGCTGTACCTGGATGACGACGCTTACGAACGTGATCGTGATCTGTTCGAAGGCCTCCGTGAGTTCACTGCGAGCTTGCAGGTGAAACTGCTGCCCGATGGCGCGCTTCCCTTGCTTGCTGCCACCGCGATGCAGGGCGGACTCATCAATCTTTTGCAAGGTAAGTACGCGGTCAAAACGCGCCTGCGGGTTTCGTTTGAGCCGTGGCGCTATGTCGCCGCGCTTGCCCTGTTCTTCGTTCTGCTGCATCTGGGACTCAAGTTCTGGCAGTTCACAAATCTCAAGCGCACTGAAGCTCGATTGGATAGCGAGATCGCAGAGGTGTTTCAGCAAGCGATGCCCGGTGCACCTGTTCCCGCACCCTTGAGCGCACGTCGGCAGATGGAAGCAAGGCTCGCAGGACTACGCGGCAACGGACCGGTGAGCGGAGTCCTGGTCACACTGGGAGCGCTCGGCGAAGCATTGGGTCAAGCGCCCGGCACGGACATGGAGGCTCTTTCGTATCGTGACAATGCGACAGACGTGCGCGTACTTGCTCCTTCAGTGGATGCTCTCGACAAGATTCAACACACCGCAACGCAGCGCGGACTCACGGCAGAGATTCAGTCGGCAACGCCACGTGGCTCAAAGGTCGAGGGCCGCATGAAGTTCAAACGGAACGGCGTTTGATGAACCGACGTCGAGCATCGAAGGACTAGCTGTGCAAACACTCAGAGATTGGTTTACATCACTGAAGCCGCGCGAGCGACTGATGGTCTCGGTCGGGGGGATTGCGGTCCTGTTCGCTGCTCTGTTCATTTGTGTTGCGCCGTTCTACAAATCGATTCAGGCACAAAGCGAGCGCGTGCAGCGCAAGCAAGCCGATCTCGCCTGGATGCGTAGTGTTGCGCCGGAATTACAGGCGCTCGGACAGAATCAGGTCGTGACCACACCTTCCGATGAATCGCTGGTGGTGCTCATTGATCGCACTGCGCGCGAATGCGGTCTGGGTACCGCGCTTACGGGACAAACACCCAATGGTGAGACAGGCATTCGGGTGCGACTCGAGTCGGCCGCCTTTGATGTGCTCGTGAAATGCCTGGGTCAGTTGCAACAGGTGCACGCAGTGACGATCGAATCCGCAACGTTTGATCGCACCGCCAAGCCGGGGCTGGTGAATGCGAACCTCGTGCTGAATCGCGCGGCCGGTTGAGGCCTGATTCGCGAATGAAAAGAATCTGGCCCGTCGTTCTCCTTGGTGTCATCGCTTACCTGGTTTTCGCGATCGCGACGCTCCCGGCACAACTGCTGATCTCTCGCCTCTCGCCTGCCGTGAGCGCGGCTGGCGTTCACGGCACTGTATGGAACGGTCAGGCTGAAGTCGTTCAGATCGCCGGGCAGCGCATTGGCAGTGTTGCCTGGAAATTGCGTGCGTTTCCGCTGTTCCTGGGACGCTTTCAAGGGGACGCGAAGATCACGCGCATCGACGGATTCGCTCAGGGTGCTTTCAAGGCCCGCTTGTCCGGTGCACTGGAGCTTAACGATCTCACTGCTTCCATCCCACT
>JBJMWN010000480.1:0-6509 GCA_045810085.1 Povalibacter sp.
CCCGCTTTGCGACGTTCTTCGATTTGTTCCGTGACGGGCAGGAACTCGAGCCCACGATCCAGAAGGCCGGAGACCTCAAGCGAGCGGATGGTGTGAACGTGCTCAGAAAGATCTTTCACCGAACGCGCTTCCAGCATCGACAGCGCCTGGCTCTGCAGATAGTTGTCTCTCAACACCAGGGCGCCGACTTCATCCGTCATCGTGGACAGCAAGCGGTTGCGTTCATTCAAGGTCAGTTGAGCGCGGCGAGGCAGTGAATTCAGTAGGATCTTGATGTTCACCTCGTGATCCGAGCAGTCAACCCCCGCCGAGTTGTCGACGAAGTCAGTGTTCAATCGACCGCCGTTCAGCGCGTACTCGATACGGCCTCGCTGCGAGAACCCGAGGTTGCCGCCTTCGCCGACGATCTTGCAATGCAGGTCGCATCCGTTCACTCGGACGGCATCGTTGGCGCGATCGCCGACTTCCGCGTGAGTTTCATCGGTCGCTTTCACGTAGGTGCCGATGCCGCCGTTCCAGAGAAGATCGACTCGCATGCACAGAATGGCTTTGATCAGTTCCTGCGGAGTCCACGTGGCGCGTTCGAGGCCCAGCATCGCCTGTGCCTGCGGTGAGATCTGCAAAGACTTCGAGGCGCGCGAATAGATTCCGCCACCCGGTGAAATCAGCTTGCGGTTGTAGTCCTCCCAGCTCGAGCGGGGCAGGGCAAACATGCGTTCGCGTTCAGCGTAGCTCGCTGCCGTATCAGGATTGGGATCGAGAAAAATGTGCTGATGATTGAAGGCCGCCAGCAAGCGCATGTGCGGCGATTGCAGCATGCCATTCCCGAACACGTCCCCGGCCATGTCGCCGATACCAGCGACTGTGAAGTTCTGAGTCTGCGTGTCGACTCCGATCTCACGAAAGTGTCGCTTCACGCACTCCCACGCACCGCGCGCGGTAATGCCCATCTTTTTGTGGTCGTAACCCGCGGAGCCGCCGGAGGCGAACGCATCGCCCAGCCAGAAGTTGTATTCGGCCGCGATCCGATTGGCGATGTCAGAAAACGTTGCTGTGCCTTTGTCGGCTGCAACGACCAGATAGGTATCGTCGGCATCGCGTCGGAACACGTTCGCAGGCGGCACGACTTTGCCATCGACGATGTTGTCGGTGAGATCCAGCAGCCCGCGAATGAAAGTGCGATAGCACTCGACGCCTTCACGCTGTGTGTCTTCGCGACTGGCGTTAGCAGGCAAGCGCTTCGGAACGAATCCACCTTTCGCGCCCACCGGCACGATCAGCGTGTTCTTGACGTTCTGCGCCTTCATCAGCCCAAGCACTTCGGTACGAAAGTCTTCGCGACGATCGGACCAGCGAATGCCGCCGCGCGCGACCGGTCCCATTCGCAGATGTACTCCTTCGACACGCGGCGAATACAGAAAGATCTCGAACGCAGGGCGCGGTTGCGGCAGGTCCGCGATGTTGCGCGAATCGAGCTTCAGCGAAAGATAAGACTTGTACGGCTCACCGTGCGCGGCGTCTTCCTGATAGTAGTTCGTGCGGAGCGTCGAAGTGATCGCGCTCGCAAAGCGACGCAAGATGCGATCTTCGTCCTGGCTCATGACCTGATCGAGTTGCTTGCTCAGCTGTTTCTGCAGTCGCGCGACTTCAGGCTCGCGACGATTGGCGGCGATCGTCGGATCGAACTGCGCTTCAAACAACGCAGACAGCGTGGCAGTGATGGCAACATTGTTGCCCAACACCTGTTCCATGTAGGTCTGGCTGAAGGTCACACCGCCCTGGAGCAGGAAACGGCAATACGCGCGCAAGACCATCGCTTGTCGCCAGGTCAGATCTGCGGCTGCGACGAGTCGATTAAAGCCGTCGTTCTCGGCGCGTCCTGTCCAAGTAGCAACGAATGCTTCGGTGAAACGCGAACCCAGTTTGGCAGGATCGACTGCGCCGCCCGTGCCACGAGCCATTTCGAAATCCTGCAGCCAGATTTCCCGGCTGCGAGCGGAATCCACGGAGCGAGGCGGTGTGATGCGATACGGCCGCTCGCTCAGCACGGTAAATCCCAGGTTCTCGAGAATCGGCAGTGCGCGCGAGAGCGGAATCGGCGATGCCGAGCGGAAGAGACGCAGATGCACTGCACGTCCGTCGCCTTGAACCAATCGCATGACGATGCGATCAGGGTCGCGCAGCAACTGCGCGAGTTGAGAAACATCATCGACCGCAATCGGCGTGCTGACATCTTCCGAGTAAGCAGCCGGAAATGCGCCGGCCAGTCGATCGGCCAGTTCGATGCCCTCGAGTTCGCCATGGCGAGCGACCAGCGCCTCCCGCAATCGGTCGTCCCAGGTACGTACCGCTTGTGCAATGAGCTTCTCGAGCTCATCGACGTTCACCTTTTCTCCACCTCCAGCCGGCAAACGCACGATCATGTGAACGCGTGCGAGAGCGGACTCAGAGAGCTGGACCTGCGATTCGATCCCGGTCGCGTGCAGACGTTCCCGCACGAGCGCCTCGATCTTGTTTCGTACCTGCGTGTTGTAGCGATCTCGCGGGACGAAAATCATGCCGGAGTAAAAACGATTGAAAGTATCGCGTCGCAGAAAAACGCGAACGCGATGCCGTTCATACAGATTCACGATGCCGCGCACGATGCGGATCAGATCCTGCACGCTGGCCTGAAACAGCTCATCGCGCGGATACGTCTCGAGCACATGCATCACGGCTTTGCCGTCATGGCTTGCGGGATCCAGACCGAAATGATCGATCACGCGTTCGATCTTGTGTCGCAGCAGCGGGATTTCACGTGGGCTGCGGCTGTACACGGAGGACGTGAAAAGGCCGAGGAATCGCTGTTCACCGTTCACGCGTCCAGACTTGTCGAAAGTCTTGATGCCGACGTAGTCCAGATAGGTTGTGCGATGCACGGTCGAAACAGAGTTCGCTTTGGTGATCGTCAACAGATCGCGTTCGCGTGCATGCGCACGCAAATCTCCGGTGAGACGAGTCGGTTCGAGCTTCTGGCCTCGCCGTAGTCTCAGAATGCCCAAGCCGCTTTCGGGTTTGGGTTGAAGCAGATCTTCGGAAGCGCCGCGCTGTAAGGTGTATTCGCGATAGCCGAGGAACGTGAAATGGTTCGCTTCCATCCACTCGAGCAGCGCTGCTACTTCGCGCGCCTCGTTGGGAGCAACGACGCTGTTGCTCGTATTGATGCTCTGCGCGATTTCTCCTGCACGCTGGCGCATCTGCATCCAGTCCGCGACGGCGAACCTGACGTCTTCGATGACGCCTTCGATCTTTTGTTCGAGTTCACGGAGCCGGCGCTCATCGCCGATGTGATCGACATGAATCTGTTGCCAAGATTCGGATTTCAATTTGCCCGCAGCACCGGCCTCGTCACTGATCTCGATGATCTTGCCGGACGCATCGCGTGCCGCGCGAATGATGGGATGAATCATCAGGCGCAGTGTGAGTCCCGCCTGACTCAGCACCATGCCGATCGAGTCGACCAGGAACGGCATGTCTTCGACCACGACCTCGACAACTGTATGTGTCGAGCTCCAGTTGTCCGTCGCCGGTGTGGGATTGAAGACTCGGACGAGCGCACGGTTGCGTTTGCGAATCTGCCCTAATCGCAAATGTCCCAGAGCGCTTGCGGCCAGTTTGCCCGGCTCGTATTGCTCCAGATCCTCTTCGGCCACACCGCGGAAATATTGCCGGATGAATAGAGGCGCAAGCGCCGCTTCGCCACGCTTCAGGTTGCGAGCTGCTGCTTTGACGATGCCTTCGATGATCTTTTTGCGAGCGGCGGGAATGGTGCCATGCATGGAAGTGCTACCACCGTGAAAAAGGAAAGGATGTAGGTGACACGCGTGCACGAAGCAATGCGTAGTCGCCTCTCGCTCGAGTGGTGTGGAACGTCAGTTCTTCTGATTCAGATCGGCAATGACAGCTGCGAGAAAGCGGCAGGCTTCAGCGCCTGTGATGCAGCGATGATCGAACGTCAACGACAAGGGCAGACGCATGTGAATCTCCGGGCCTATGTCGCCCGCAACCACATCGCGTTGCAGTCGTCCGCAACCGAGAATGGCTACTGTGGGCGGTGTCACCAGCGGCGTTGCATAGCGACCGGCCATCATTCCGAAGTTGGAAAGCGTAAACGTGTAGTCCCGCATCTGATCCGGCGTGATGGTGCGCGCGCGCGTGCGTTCCTTGATGTCGTTCAAGCTTGCGCGGACTTCGGTGGCCGACATCGCGCCGACATCTCGAATTACAGGCACGATCAGTCCGTCGGGAGTATCGACTGCGACTGCAAGATGAACTTCCGGACTGACCTTCACTGCGGGCACCGAAGCATCGAACAGTGCATTCAACGCAGGCTGCGCTTTGACGCCGGCGACGATCGAGCGGATCACGCGAACCGTGATGTCGTCGTGTCCGTGCCAGATCTGAATGTCTGCATCGTCGAACACCGTGCACATCGCGATCTGGTCTCGCGAAACCGACATGCTTGCGGACATTGCTTTGCGAGTGCCGCGCAGACGGTCTGCGTCGGTGAGCCCAGAAACCATCGGCGCGCTGGCGTTTGATGTTCCAAGGTTTGCGCGTGCCAACACATCATCCACGCTGATCAGTCCGTGCCGTCCACTTGCACGGCACGAAGCAAGATCCACTCCCATGCGTCTTGCAAGCATGCGTACGGCAGGTGCTGCGCGAACGCGTTCCGAGCTGGCTCGACGACCTCGGCCAATAATGGCGCGATCGACAAGCTCGCCTCCGCTGGCAGACATGTGACCGACGACCATGCCTTCGCTCGCAGCAGGTTGCTCGCTGGCAATGGACGACTGATCAGAAGCGGCCGTGTCAGGCAGATCGAAATCTACGAGCGGCTTGCCAGTCTGCACAGTGTCGCCAGGCTTTGCGTGCAAGCGCGCGATCTTTCCGCTGTAAGGGCTGGGGACTTCAACGACTGCTTTCGCTGTTTCCACGGACAGCAAGGGCTGATCGAGCTCGATGTGCTGACCTTCGCTCACATGCCAGGACACGATCTCGGCTTCCGGCAGACCTTCGCCCAGATCGGGCAACTTGAATGTAATCACGTCTGCTCCAGCGTCGCTTGCACGGCATCGACAATGCGGGCGATGCTCGGAATGTATTCGTTTTCGAGCCGATACAGCGGCATCACAGTATCGAAACCTGTGACACGCTTGATCGGTGCGATGAGATCGTAGAGACCTTCTTCTGCAACGATTGCAGCGATCTCCGCGCCGACAGCGCAGTTGCGTGCCGCTTCATGTGCGATCACGAGGCGGCCAGTCTTTGCGACCGATGCCAGAATGGTTTCCGAATCGATCGGGCTGATGGTCGCGAGATCGATGACTTCTGCGCTGACTCCGCGAGCTTCGAGTTGCTCGGCCGCTTGCAGCACATCCACCGTCATTGCACCCCAAGTCACGATCGTGACGTCTTCGCCCTCACGCAGGATGTAGCAAACATCGAGCGGTAACGCTGCGCCATCATCGGCAACTTCTTGCTTGACGTAGCGATAGATGCGAGTCGGTTCGAGAAACATCACCGGATCGGGATCGCGAATCGAGGCAAGGAGCAGTCCATAAGCGCGCGCGGGTGAGGACGGACATACCACTCGAATTCCAGGAACATGAGCCAGCATGGATTCGACGGCTTCCGAATGATGTTCCGGCGCGTGAATGCCGCCGCCGTGTGGCATGCGCATGACCACAGGACAATTCATTCGCCCACGAGTGCGATGACGCAAGCGGCTCATGTGATTCACGATCTGATCGATCGCTGGATAGACGAAGCCCATGAATTGAATTTCCGCCACGGGCTTCAGGCCCTGTGCCGACATTCCCACGCACATGCCTGCGATCATGTTCTCTGCAAGCGGCGTGTCCTGAACACGTTCAGCACCAAAGCGCTCGAACAAGCCAGCGGTCGCGCGAAATACGCCACCACTGCGGCCGACGTCTTCGCCGAGCACGACGACGCTCGGGTCGCGTTCCATTTCCCACGCCTGCGCCATGGCAATGGCTTCGATCATTGTGATTTTTGGCATCGCCGATCTCGCCGCTTAGTGAGAAGGCCGGCCGGTGCCAGCGTAGCGGCGTGCGAGTCCCTTCTGCGTTTCGAGATAAGGCGGCGGATTCGCAAACAGATAATCGAACATGGCGTCAGTGGCTTGCTTGGGTGTAGCGAGATATTCCTTGACTGCCGCCTCGACCTCGCGCGTGTATTCGGCTTTCATGGTCTGTTCACGTGTTTCGTCCAGCGCGCCACGAGCGGTCAGGAAGCGACGCAAACGCAGCAGCGGCTCCAGTTCCCACGCCTCGCTCACTTCCGTCTCGGAGCGATAGCGGCTGGCGTCATCAGCGGTCGTGTGATCGCTGAGTCTGTAGCTCAGCGCCTCAATTACCGTGGGACCTCCGCCACTGCGTGCTTTGGCAAGCGCCGTTTCCTTACAGGCACGCACTGCGATCACATCGTTACCATCACACTGA
>JBJMWN010000481.1:0-19119 GCA_045810085.1 Povalibacter sp.
TTGTACTTTTTGAACCACAGCTGCAGTGGTACGTTGGTCTTTCCGGCGTTCTGCATGGGGCACTTGCAGCCGGTGCAATCGCGTGGTGGCAGCATGAAACAAGGGCTTTGGCGAGTGCACTCACCCTCGTGCTGGTGGGCAAACTGTGTTGGGAACAATGGCAGGGTGCACTGCCGCTTTCAGGCGACATGCTGGTCATTGTTGATGCTCATCTTTACGGAGCCGTGGGTGGTCTGTTCGCAGGCGTGGTGTTGTGGATGTTTTCACGGCGCTGGTCAGTGAGCCACCGATCGCTATAATCGCGCGCCGTTTTGGTCGCAGGGTTTTGAGGATGGCGTTTGCGTTCGTGTTTCCAGGTCAGGGCTCCCAGGCCATTGGCATGATGGCTGCGTTAGCGGCAAGCGAGCCTCTGGTCGGCGAAACCTTCGCCGAGGCATCCGAGATCCTTGGCTACGACCTCTGGAAGCTGTGCCAGGAAGGCCCTGAGGAATTGCTCGGCACCACCGAACGAACTCAGCCAGCCATGTTGGCGGCCGGCGTGGCGACCTGGCGCGTTTGGCGCAAACACGGTGGAGCACTTCCTTCATCCATGGCCGGTCATAGTCTCGGCGAGTATTCGGCGCTGGTCGCTGCGAATGCGCTGAATTTCCGCGCGGCAGTAGCGCTCGTGCAATTTCGCGGACAGGCGATGCAGGCTGCAGTCCCGGCTGGGGAGGGTGCAATGGCCGCAATCCTGGGCGCCGCGGATGCGGACGTCGAAGCCGCATGTGCCGAAGCCGCTCAAGGGCAGGTCGTCCAGCCCGCGAACTTCAATTCTCCGGGTCAGATTGTCATCGCTGGTCACGCCTCAGCCGTCGATCGTGCGATCGACCTCGTCAAGGCGAAGGGAGCCAAACGAGCGATCAAGTTGCCCGTGAGCGTTCCTTCTCACAGTCTCTTGATGGCGCCTGCTGCGAAGAAGCTGGAAGAGCGTTTGCAGCAGATCCAGATCCAAGCTCCGGAAGTGAAAGACATCTATACGGTCGACGTTCGCAAACATGCAGATGCGGCAAGCATTCGTGAAGCACTCGTGCAACAGCTCGTCAAACCTGTGCGTTGGACGGAAACGATTCGGAGCATGATTGCCAGTGGTGCCAAAGTGATCGTGGAATGTGGCCCCGGGCGAGTGTTGACGGGGCTCAATCGGCGCATCGAAAAGAACAAAGACATTTCCATGCTCGCGATCGAAGACAGCGAATCTTTGCAGCAGGCGCTGCAAGCATGTCAGGAGCCGCAATGAGTGAGCAGACCTTGCAGCAGGACATCGCCGTCGTGACGGGTGCGTCCCGCGGCATTGGCAAAGCAATTGCTCGTGAGCTCGCCGTCGCTGGGGCAACTCTGATTGGCACCGCCACGAGCGAGGCTGGCGCGCAGGGCATCTCTCAATGGTTGACGGACGGTGGGTTCAAAGGTCGCGGCCTGGTACTGGACGTCTCCAAGGCCGAGTCTGTCGATGCCTTCCTGAAGGATGTGGAAAGCAAAGAGGGTGCGCCCACGATTCTGGTCAACAACGCCGGCATCACTCGCGACAATCTGCTTCTGCGGATGAAGGCAGAAGAGTGGGACGAGATCATCAATACCAATCTTGGATCGGTCTATCGACTGTCCAAAGCGGTGCTGCGCGGAATGATGAAGGCCCGGCGTGGACGCATCATCAATATCGCGTCCATCGTCGGGGTCATGGGAAATGCCGGCCAGACCAACTATGCCGCGGCAAAGGCCGGAATCATCGGATTCTCGAAATCCCTGGCACGCGAAGTCGGTTCCCGCAACATCACTGTAAACGTGGTGGCACCGGGATTCGTCGCGACCGATATGACTGCCCAACTTGCGGCAGAACAGCAAGCGCAGTTGGCAACTCAGGTGGCTCTTGGGCGTTTAGGTTCGCCCGAAGACATCGCCCACGCAGTTGCATTTCTTGCATCGCCTCGCGCCGGATACATCACCGGTGAGACGCTGCATGTCAATGGCGGCATGTACATGATTTGAGGCCCGGCAAGTGGTTGTTATGCACCGCGCTTCAGAAATCTTGGACACCTCAGTCACTTAACTTAGAATACGCCCCCCATGCGACCCACCCAACGAAATATAAGGGTCGGTCTTGGATCAGGTTTCAAGCAGCCTCACAGAGGACTCGTACAGCAATGAGTAGTATTGAACAGCAGGTCAAAGCCATCGTCGCCGAACAGTTGGGCGTGAAGGAAGAAGAAGTCACGAATGACGCTTCTTTCGTTGACGATCTCGGCGCCGATTCGCTCGACACAGTCGAGCTGGTGATGGCGCTCGAGGAAGAATTCGAAACCGAAATCCCCGACGAAGACGCTGAGAAGATCACCACCGTTCAGCAGGCGATCGATTACATCACTGAGCGCCGCGCTCAGGCGTGATCGCAGCTGCGACCTCAAGAGGTCGCACGTTCTTCGGTGGGTTCTTCGATCCGCTACTGATCAGCCAGGGATGGCAGCTCGGTCTGCCGTTCTCCCGATCTCCAGTCGTTATCCTTCGCCTAAGTTGAGGTAAGCGCTTGTCGAAGCGACGCGTCGTCATTACGGGTCTTGGCATCATTTCACCGGTGGGCAGCACGGTCGATGGTGCCTGGAGCAACGTGCTTGCGGGCAAGAGTGGCATTGGACCGATCACCACTTTCGACGTGAGCTCGTTTCCTGTCCGCTTCCACGGGCCCGTAGCAGGATTCGAGGCTGAGAAGTATCTGCCCGCGAAAGAGTTGCGTCGCATGGATCCTTTCATGCACTACGGCTTCGCAGCGGCATCTGAAGCGTTCAAGGATTCCGGAATTCAGGTCACGCCAGAAAACAGCCCTCGTATCGGGGTTGCGATGGGTGCGGGCATCGGCGGCTTGCACACGATCGAAGACAACTACGAGAAGTACGTCGAGACGCATACCCCGAAGAAGATTTCTCCCTTCTTCGTGCCTGGCAGCATCATCAACATGATCTCGGGGCACATCTCGATTCAATTCAAGCTCACCGGTCCTAACATCGCGACCGTCACTGCATGCACGACCTCGACGCATGCAATCGGGCTCGCTGCACGCCTGATTCAGTATGGCGATGCTGATGTGATGATTGCCGGTGCAGGTGAAATGGCAACGACACCCTTAGGTCTTGGCAGTTTCTGTCAGGCTCGGGCTCTGTCGACGCGGAACGATGATCCGCAAGCTGCAAGTCGTCCCTGGGATCGGGATCGCGATGGCTTCGTGCTTTCTGACGGCGCGGGTGCACTCACGTTGGAAGAGTATGAGCATGCGAAAAAGCGTGGCGCGCGCATTTACGCGGAGCTTGTCGGGTTCGGCATGAGTGGCGATGCACACCACATCACTGCACCTCCCGAAGATGGCGAGGGTGCGCGACTCGCGATGGCCAACGCGTTGCGAGATGCGGGACTCAATACCGACCAAGTTCAGTACATCAACGCACATGCGACTTCGACGGAGCTTGGTGATCGTGCAGAGACTCTGGCGATGAAGCGTTGCTTCGGTGATCACGCGGCCAAGATCGCCGTCAGCTCTACGAAATCGATGACCGGCCATCTGCTCGGGGCTGCAGGTGCAGTCGAAGCAATCTTTTCCGTGCTTGCCATCCGTGACCAGGTCGCTCCTCCGACGATCAACCTCGATAACCCCGGTGAAGGCTGCGATCTCGACTACGTGCCCAAGGTTGCGCGCCAGATGCCGATCGAGGTGGCGTTGTCCAACTCATTCGGATTCGGTGGCACGAACGGCAGTCTGATTTTCCGCAAGCTCACCTGAGGGCGCGCATTCGCGCCAGCACGAAGATTCACTCTCTCATCGCAGCTGCGCTCATCGTCAGCTGCAACGGCGCGCCGCGTTCGCTTCCCGGGAAGGCCGGAATATGAAGGACCCAGTGACTCGGCAAGTCGCGGGCGGCCCCTCGATGCTGCTCGATCTGCATGCAGCGAACCCCAATCGATATCCCGCGCTACTCGCGAGCGCGGCGACTTCAACCGCACTGGGTCAGTTCGACATCCTGTTCGCGTTTCCCGGCGAGCGTGTGACCCTGCTGCCTGACGAGAGAAACTCCGCATCCTTTTTATCGCGGCTAGATGGTCGATGGAAGATGGAACAGACCGGCACGCCCGAGACGCGTCTGCCGTTTCATGGTGGTTGGTTGGTTTATTTGAGTTACGAGCTTGCAGTTGAAGTCGAACCTCGCTTGAAACTGCCACCAGCGAAAGGACCCGTCGCATTGGCTATGCGCATTCCTGCCGCTGTTATCTACGAACATGCGACCCAATCCTGCTGGTTGATTGCAGAGCCGGATCAAGAGTCCAAATTGCAAATGATCGAGGAGGACATTTCGAATCTTGCGACTCTGCCGGAATCGAAGCGTGATCTGCTCACTGGCGACATCGATGAGGATCCGCCCGAGCAGTACCTGCGTGCCGTTGAGCGAGCGCTCGCCTATATAGAGGCGGGCGATATCTACCAGGCCAATCTCTCACGTGGATGGCGTGCAAGATTGAACGCTGAGGTGAAGCCCACGGACATTTATCGTCGATTGCGGCAAAGCAATCCCGGACCTTTCAGCGCGTTGGCACAGTTCGATGACTTGGCAGTCATCAGCTCATCACCAGAGCGCCTGGTCAGCGTTCGACATGGCTACATTTCGACGCGCCCGATTGCAGGCACCCGACCGCGAGGCAAAGATCTCACAGCCGATCGTGAACTCATCTCGGAGCTGTCATCGAATCTGAAGGAAAGGGCCGAGCACATCATGCTTCTCGATCTTGAGCGCAACGACCTAGGTCGCGTATGTGCGGCGGGTTCGGTCGAAGTCGACGAGTTCATGACGATCGAGTCGTACGCTCACGTGCATCACATCGTCTCGAACGTGCGCGGCCGATTGCGGGCCGATGTGACTCCGGGTCAGGCACTCGCCGCAGTTTTTCCGGGCGGCACGATCACAGGTTGTCCCAAGGTCCGGTGCATGGAGATCATCGCGGAACTCGAAGGCGTACCGCGGGGCGCTTACACTGGATCTCTCGGCTATCTGAACCGCGATGGCAGCATGGATTT
Organism: Povalibacter sp.; assembly: GCA_045810085.1. Classification (GTDB taxonomy): domain Bacteria; phylum Pseudomonadota; class Gammaproteobacteria; order Steroidobacterales; family Steroidobacteraceae; genus Steroidobacter. Next base: position 5,096 of record JBJMWN010000481.1, read on the forward strand.
CAACATCCTCATTCGATCCCTCGAAGTTCGCGGCGAACACGTTTCGCTGCGTGCGGGAGCGGGGATCGTCGCTGACTCCATTCCGCAACGTGAGTTAGACGAAGCGCGGGCAAAAGCGCGCGGAGTCCTCAATGCGCTGACTGGAGTGCGTTCTTGAGCCGGCCGCTTGCAATCCTGGTGAACGGCGAGTCCGTGCCGCCGGAGATGCGCGCGGTCGATGTGATGGATCGCGGTCTCAACTATGGCGATGGCCTGTTCGAAACCGCTTTGCTGAAGCAAGGCTCGGTTCGTTTTCTTGGATCGCATCTGGCGCGGCTACGCAGAGGTTGCGATCGCCTTGGCATTCGATTCTCGGAGCGGGTACTGCTCGAGGAAATTACAAAGCTCGTCGGCAGCACATCAGATGCCGTTCTGAAGATTCTGGTGACGCGAGGCAGTTCGGGCAGAGGTTATCGGCCTGACCCGCAAGGCGATGCGACGCGAATTCTCAGTCTGTATGCGCCAACTCCAATCGGTTCCACAGGTGGTTTGCGACTGCGCTGGTGTGAAATGCGCTTGAGTCGGAACGAACGACTCGCGGGAATCAAACATTTGAATCGACTCGAACAGGTACTCGCTCAAGCGGAATGGACGGCCGATGAAGCTGATGAAGCGCTCATGCTCGATACAGCGGGCGAAATCGTGTGTGCTACGGCGGCTAACGTTTTCATCGTTCGTGAGGGAGTGCTGACCACGCCCGATCTGCGCTATTGCGGTGTCGATGGCGTCATGCGAGCCGAAGTGCTGCGAAGCGCAGAAGCTTTGAATGTGCCGGTGAGTATCCAACCCCTCTGGCCCGAAGACTTGAACGATGCCAGTGAAATGTTCCTGACCAACGCCGTGCGCGGTATTCGCTCCGTTGCCTCGCTGGGCGAACTCAACTGGCAACACTCACGCGTATCAGATCGACTGAGCGGGGCCTTGCGACTGTGATGCGTCGGCTGCTGCGCTTGTTCCTGATTCTGTTGTTGCTGTGTGCGGGAGCGATCGTCCTTGCCGCATGGCGAGCACACGTTTGGCTCGATACGCCGCTGTCAACGCTCAATCGTGATCAGACGTTCGAAGTCGAGAGAGGAGCTTCGCTTCGCAGCATCGCACAGGGCCTGAACGCTCGCGGACTTCTGGATCAACCCGAGGTGTGGATCCTCTGGGCAAGGCTCACTGGCCAAAGCGCGGGACTCAAAGCGGGGGAATATCAATTGACGCCCGGTCTCTCGCCGCGCGCGTTGTTGAAGTTGCTGAGTTCGGGACAGGTGATCCTTCATAGCATCACCTTCATCGAAGGCTCGCGTTTCGTGGACATGTTGAAAGTACTCGCGACCGATGAGTCTTTGATTCACAAAGCCATCGCGCTGAGTCACGAAGATCTCATGCAGAGTCTGGGTGCACCGGGAGTTCATCCGGAAGGACAATTCTTTCCGGACACTTACCGGTTTCCACGCGGCACGTCGGACCTCGAACTATTGGGAATGGCGCATCGACGCATGGTTCAGGAGCTGGATGCCGCCTGGAATGCGCGTGCACAGGATCTGCCACTCGCAACGAAGTACGAAGCGTTGATCCTGGCGTCCGTCGTCGAAAAGGAAACCGCTCTCGAATCCGAACGCCCGCTCATCGCAGGAGTGTTCGTGGAGCGATTGAAGCGCGGCATGCGATTGCAGACCGATCCAACGGTGATTTACGGCATTGGTGAGAGCTATGACGGCAACATCCGTCGAGCGGATCTTCTGCGTGATACGCCTTACAACACCTACACACGATCGGGACTGCCGCCAACACCCATCGCACTTCCCGGCATCGAATCGCTGCGAGCTGCAGTTCAACCGCAAATGACAGGTGCACTCTTCTTTGTTGCCACCGGCAAAGGCGATGGCAGTCACTATTTTTCCAAGACGCTCCCCGAGCATGAAGCCGCAGTGAAACGTTACTTGCAGCAACTCAGGCAGCCGAGGCTCAATACGCCATGAGCATTCGCGGTCGGTTCATCACGATCGAAGGCGGCGAGGGAGTGGGCAAGTCCACTCAACTCTCCGCATTGCGCGAATGGCTGGCCGCTTCAGGGCATGACGTGATCTTTACGCGCGAACCAGGCGGCACACCACGCGCAGAACGCATTCGTGAGCTGCTGCTGGAGAACAGTCCTGAACCCATGCCGTCGATCTGCGAATTGCTGCTGATGTTTGCAGCTCGTGCGACTCACATTGCGAATGTCATCGAACCTGCTCTGCAGCGAGGGGCGTGGGTTGTTTGCGACCGCTTCACGGATGCCACTTACGCGTATCAGGGAGCGGGCAGGGGAGTCGATGTCAGCCAGATCGAGACTCTGGAAAGGCTCGTCCAGGGAGACCTGCGGCCAGATCTGACATTATTGCTTGATGCGCCACTGGAGCTCTCGACGATCCGTGCAAAGCTGCGCAACGAAGACGCTGGCGTGAGCGATCGTTTCGAGCGAGAGCAGAGGGCGTTCTTCGAACGAGTTCGCAACGGCTACCTTGAACGCGCCCGCATGGAGCCCCACCGTATCGTCATCATCGATGCGACGGCGGAGATCGAGCAGGTGACCCAGTCCGTTCGTGACGCGATTCAACAGCGATTACTCGACACTGCGCATGGCTGACGCTCCTACGAATCCCATTCCGGTGCCGCGGCAATATCCATGGCAGGCGAGTGTCATCGAGCAATTTCAAGCGGCATGGCAGGCTCAACGCTTTCCACATGCATTGCTGCTGCAGGGCGCACCGGGTCTTGGAAAACGGCACTTAGCAGCCTGGCTGAGCGCTGCCGTTCTCTGTGAAAATTCCAACCCAAATCTGCGTGTGTGTGGCACCTGTGCCAGCTGCCTGCTGATCAATGCACACTCGCATCCTGATCTGCTGTGGGTCAGTCCCGAAGAGCAAAAGCAGCAGATATCAGTCGATCAGATCCGGGCTGCGACATCACGCTTGACGCACACCAGCTATCGACAGGGCTACAAAGTGGCCGTTGTGGAGCCTGCGCATCAGATGACCGTCAATGCAGCGAACAGTCTGCTCAAAACACTGGAAGAGCCGACCCCAAAGAGCTTGTTGATCCTGATCACATCCCAAGCTTCCTCTTTGTTGCCCACCGTGCGCAGCCGCTGTCAGAAGGTCGTGGTTCAAGCGCCTGGGACGGCGGAAGCGCTGGCTTGGGTCGAGACCGAGACGGGTATCTCAACTAGCGCTGATCTTCTGGAGTTCGCGGGTCGCGCACCGCTGCGTGCTGCCGAGCTGGCTCAGGGCTGGTTCGAACAGCTGGATGGCGAAATGCAGCGATCGCTGGACCAGCTTGCGTCAGGTGCAACGGATGTGACCCAGGTCGCGACCGAATGGTCCAAGGAAGGCCTGATCGACAGACTGACCTGGCTGGATCTATGGCTCAGCTCTACCGCGCGGGGGCTAATTGGCGGAACTGCCGATCTGTTCACGTTCCCTGCGAGATCCGCACACTTGCCAAGTCTGCCCGCCACGTTGAACATAAGTGCTCTCTACACCCTGGTGGACCAGATAAGAGCGCTTAAGGCGCAGCTGGCCCGAACGGCGTTGCAACGTGAGCTGGCGGTAGAATCCGTGCTCATATCACTGTTGCAGACCTTGGCTCCAGCGTCCGCCGGACGATAACGGTGATGTCGTGTGCCTTCGCGATTTCGCGAAGTGGCAACACGTGAATGAATGAGTCCCTCACGAGAGGGTCGACGAAGACACGTTGAGGCATAAACGGAACGGCAATGCGGCAGCCCACCAGCAAGCCTGGCTTGCTCACACTGACGATCAAGGACAAGAGCGCCCTTTACCTGGCGTACATGCCTTTTGTGAAGAACGGCGGATTGTTCATTCCGACCAACAGCAACTATCGGCTCGGCGATGAAGTTTTCATGCTGCTCAACTTGATGGGCGAGGATGAAAAGCTGCCGGTTGCAGGACGTGTCATCTGGATGACACCCAAGGGTGCTCAAGGTAAACGCACGGCTGGGATCGGGGTGCAGTTCAGCGAGCAGGACCGCGGTAACACTCAGCGCAAGATCGAGAGTTATCTGGCGGGAGCGCTTGGCGGAGACAAACCCACTCACACCATGTGAGTGGTCAACTATTTTTTGGCGACGTCGGTCGCTTGCAGCCCACCTTGCAGCACCGAGGCATGAAAGCCTCGCTCCGACAGAATGTACGCAGCCGCGGAACTGCGACGACCTGTATCGCAGCACACCACATAGCGCACAGTGCGTTCTAGCGACTTCAGCTTCAGCCGAATGAAGTAGAGCGGCAGGTTGATTGCGCCTTCCATGTGGTAGTTCTCGAACTCGCTGGGCAGGCGCACATCGAGCCATTTACCCCCACGAGCGACAATCGCGCGGGCCCCGTCCAGGTCTACGCGCTCGAGCAGCGGTTCATTGAGGAGATTACGGAAGTCCTCTTTGCCGAGCCGCATCAGCGTTCCATCGGTCAGCATGCTCACGTTGGCGTTACGGCGAGCATCGGAAATCAATGCCTCTTCGCCGAAGGTGTCCCCCATGCTGAGCTCGGCGAGACGGATGCCTTCTTTGTTCAACGGGGTCTCGCGCACCACGACGCATTTGCCTTTCACGATCACGTAGAAGTAATCGCCCTCATCGCCTTGTTTGATGACGGGTTCACCGGCCTTGAAGTCGACTCGCTGCATGCGCATGAAGATCGCCTGGATATTCGCAGGCGGAATCCGATGCAGCGCTTTGGTCTGGAGCAGCGTAGTCATCCAGTCATCTGTGGAAGCCGATTCTTCGTGCTGCTTGAGTTCATTCACCTCATACGAACCCGTCTGGTCCCAGGTGAGCATGACGTCCAGCATGTCGCTATCGATCGAGAGATATTCGATTCGCTCGGAGAGCACTCGAGCGCTGTAGCGTCGTGGCAGGCCCGGTCCCATGGGATTGCGAGCTTCGGGAGCACCACTGCGGATCATCATCACGGTGCGGCCCTCGTGCATCAGCTCGACCACGCCGCTCACGAGATAGTAGGTCCGTTTATCGGTATCGCCTTCCTTGAACAACATGCGTCCGCTGGTGAGTTCTTTGAGCACCGTCTTGCGCGCGAGCGAATACAGATTCTCCGATTTGAGTCCATCGAGTGGCGAGAACGATCGCAACAGGCTCAGCTCGAGCGGCTTGCTCTCCATTGGACTATTCGTTACCTGAGAAAAGACGATTCATGAATAAAGGCGTACTGAACCGATAACAGGAGGGTCGCGAACGATGTTAGCAGAGCCCGCGATCAGTGCAGCGAGGTCCATCCGGCGTCGGGGCTGAAGCGCTCACCGTACGTCGCCTGCAATTCCTTAAGCCGATTCACGACGGCTTCGATGCCGCGGTCGCGTGCGTATTGGAGTGGCCCGCCGCGAAATGGTGCGAACCCCGCGCCGAAAATAGCTCCCGCATCGACGAGATCAGCGTCATCCACGATGCGCTCACGGAGGACGGCAACCGCCTCATTCACCAACGGCAGGAGTAGGCGGTCTTGCAGATCGGCAGAGGCCCGCTGGCCCGTGGCATCTGGTTTTTGCGGCTTGTCATTGATCCAGTCATAGAAGCCGCTGCCCGTCTTCTTGCCGAACTTCCTCTGCTCAACGAGCTTGAGCAGAACAGGCGGGGCTGACATTTCAGCTGACTGAAAGAACACCTTCCCCACGCTCATCACCACATCGAGTCCGACGACGTCTGCGAGTTCGATCGGACCCATCGGCATTCCGAAATCTTCTGCTGCGCGATCGATCAACGTGAGTGAGATGCCTTCCTCCGCTGCACGAATGGCCTCGCTCAGGTACGGCATGAGAATCCGGTTCACGAGGAACCCTGGTGAGCTCATACAGACGATCGCGAGTTTGTCGATCTGGCGCGTGAATGCGAGCGCTCGCTGCAAGACGGCAGGATCTGTTGTCCGAGTGCGGATGACCTCCACTAATGGCATACGCGCAACGGGATTGAAAAAATGCAAGCCCACGAGCCGCGACGGATCGGCAAGCTTCTCCGAGAGTTGTTCCAGCACGATGCTCGAGGTGTTCGTCGCGAGCAGCGCGTCGGGCTTCATGCGCGGTTCCAGTCGTGCGTAGAGATCGCGCTTGGCTTCAAGGTTCTCGAAGATCGCTTCGATCACGACATCAGAACGCGGTACTCCATTACCTTCGACATCACCGGTCAGGCGACCCTGAGTTTCCTGACGCTTGCCGGGCTCCGGATAGCGTTTGCTAAAAAACTTGCGGGCGCGATCCAACGCCGGCGTGATGTATTTGAGCTCGCGATCTTGCAGCGTGACCGTGAGTCCGCGTGTTGCGCACCATGCGGCAATGTCGCCACCCATCACGCCAGCACCCACGACATGCGCATGCTGCGCCGGTGCTACTGCCGCCTTGCCAGCCGCTTTCAATCGCTCTTGCAGAAAGAACACTCGGACCAGGTTGCGCGACGTTGACGTGCACAGGAGCTGTGCCATCGATCGAGCTTCGCCTTCATAGGCGAGAGGACCTTCATCTCCACCATGCCGTTGCCAGAGTTCGATCAGCGCATACGGGGCAGGGTAGTGCTCGGCCCGAGCACGCTTTGCGACCTGTGAGCGCATCTGGCCCGCGAGCACGGGACGTATCAAGCTGACGTTGAGCAGACTCTTCCATCCCGCACTTCCAGTCATGGGCGGGTTAAGTGCCAATGCTTTTGCACTCTCATTCAACGTTGCGGGCGGGGCCAGCCGATCGACAAGGCCAAGATCCAACGCCTTCCTGGGTCGAATGGATCTGCCAGTCAGCATGAGATCCATTGCAGCGATCGGGCCGATCAGCTGCACGGCTCGAACAGTGCCGCCCAGCCCAGGATGCACGCCCAGCATCACCTCAGGAAAACCAAGCGTAATCGAGGAATCGTTCGCCAAGACCCGAAAACGACAAGCGAGCGCGAGTTCGAGCCCGCCGCCGAGTGCAAACCCATTGATCGCAGCCACTGTGACGCAGGGTAGGGAGGCGAGGCGATCCAGCACCTGCTGTCCTTGCCGAATCATCTCGTACGCCTCTTCAGGCGTTTTGATGTCTACGAACTCTTTGATGTCCGCACCAGCGATAAAGCCGCTCTTCTTTGCAGACGTGACGATCAGAGCCTTCGGGGGGGAAGCATGCAAGCGATCCAGACAAGCGTTGAGCTCGAGCATCACTGCGCGCGACAAGCTGTTGGCTGAGGCACCTGCTTTGTCCAGCGACAGCCACGCGACGCCAGACTCGTCGGTGTTCAGTGTCCAGTTCGAGGCCATATTGCCGCCATCTGGCATAGCCATCTCCTTGCAACAGCGGTGCGAGCGCGTCAGGTGCTCTTGGGGCGAACGTGAAAATCGCAGATCAACGGCCGGTGATCAGAAAAGCGCACATCAGGAACGTCGAAATGCGTCACTTCGATCCCGTTTGAATAGAGCACGAAGTCCAGCTCCTTCCGCGGATTGCGACTGGGATAGGACGGCAATCCCAGACGGTTCGCACTCTTCAATCCCGAGGCTTCCATGAACAGATAGATCTCGTGATCGCCCCAGAAAGTGTTGAAGTCTCCAGCAACGATCACGGGCTTCGTCGCACGCTTTACAAGTTCATGCAGATGTCGCAGCTGATCGTGCCGATGACGGAACTTCAAAGAGAGGTGAACCAGAAAAATCGCGACGTCTTCGAGCTCCAGCTCGATGATCAGCCGCTTGATGCCAGTCTCGAAATAGTGAAACCGCTCGCCTTCTACCCGCGGCGCGGCGAGGAATGCGTTGCCCTGCTTACGCACGATCGGAAGGAATTGATTCAATGAAGACGCGCCGTACTTGCACTCGTACATCGAGTAGTGACCCAACGCAGTCGCAATCTGCGTCGCCTGATTCACGAGGCCAGAACGAATAGAGCCCGTGTCGACTTCGATGAGACCGACCAGATCGGGATCGAGTGACTTCAGATACTGAGTCAGCTTCTCGAGCACCCGCGAATTGCTTCGCAGATATCCGGCGCCTGGAACAGGCAAGTGAAAAGCAGGCCCAAAGCCTGTCGCATAGCGGATGTTGTACAGAACGAATCGCATCGTGGGCGGAAGCGGGCAGGCTCTAAGGCATGTGGTCGACTGACACGTGAACGAACGGCGAGTCCGGTGAGTCTTGCCTGTCAGGCATCTGCAACACTCTTAACCTTCGGTCGGCCTGTGTCACAAGCTACCGCAGATCGCAGCGCCGCATTCTATAGCAGCCCCCAGTATTTGGCTGTGCATGGGTTTTGACGACCCTCGAGAACTGGCAAAGGAGGCGCGACAACAACTTGTCGTTTAAGATTCCCGCCGAGTAGAGGCGGGCGCACCACGGCGCTCTCGGATGCACAGGAGACGGATTCAAGTGGCTGGCATCTCTCAGCAAAACCCTGCACGCGTCTTCGTGAGCCATGCATTCACGCAGACGGACGACTACGACCGCGTATTCGAGTACCTGGAAAGCTCGCACAACTTCTACTATCGAAATTGCAGCAATCCAGAGCTTCGCGTCACAGACCCTGACGCAATGAAGGATGAGCTGCGCAAGCAGATTTCCATCTCCGAGGTGGTTATCGTGCCGTCGGGTCTTTATCGCCGATATCAGGAGCTGATCGATTTTCAGCTCAACTGCGCCAATGGCCTGGACAAGCCCATCATCGTGCTCGAGTCGTTCGGCGTGAAAGAGAAACTTCCTGTGCAGCTGGAAGCGCTCAGCGATGAGATCGTCGAGTGGAATGAGAGATCGATTGCCGATGCCATACGTCGCCAGGCGCGCCATGAAGATACGGCACGCTGGGACGTCATCGATTTCAAGCTGGACTGAGCCGCAGGCTAGCGGCCCGGAGTCAGTCTTCTGCGCCGTTGACAGCGCGCAGCTTCGGCGCCCGCTGAAACATCTGCAGCCGGGCAACGGCGCCCAACATGTTCACAATGCGAGCGGCAATCTGTCCGGCCTCGAAGTCAGACATCTTTCGGATCGTCGCCTGTTCGGCGCTTTCGCCACGCATTGGCCGAACACACGACAGGCAATTGGAAACTGAACAGAACTCTTCACGAATCTCTTTAGGCAATTCATCGCGATCAAGGGTCGCGAGATGAGCCCGATAGGCTTCAATCAGGCGCCGCTTGATGGGGCCGCTGGAGGCCAACGCGACCGTTGCGGCAAAAAGATGCTCCCACGCACTGCTCATTGCGACTTACTCCCCACATATTGGAGTGAGCTTAACCACTTACCGAAAGCACTTTGTTGTGCTGAAACGACGGCAAGCGACGGTGAATACTTGAGAAACTACTTTAACTTCGCGTGGTGATTTTCTACTGATCACTCAAGCGAGTAGCGTCGGAATATACTCCAGCGACTTCGAAAGGCAACCCAGCCGAACTGGAAATCGCCCAATCCATAACTACGCATAATGTATATTATGACAAACACAGGTTGGGTGGCACTGAGGCGTAGGCAGACTCATGTAGGCAGACTCATCTCGTGCCAATGCGCCTTGCCTAGCTTCTCAACGAACTGAATCTTGCCCTCACCGAACGCCACATCGTTCGAAATCAAACCGCGCCGCCGTTTAAGCGGACCCAGCGCTCGTACCGCTCCTTGCCGTCACAGTACGGCTCAACTCTTCGATGCTTGTGCACCAAGGAACAATGTGCGCGCAGCGCACTGCTGGACAACTCGCGGATCTCCGGCGGACCTAAATATCTGCCAAAGAGTTGATAGAAACGATGAAGGCTCGACGCTCAATACTGAGGTGTGCCCTCGCAGTACTGATGCTGCCCTACCTGAACATTGCGCCTACTCAGGGTGCAAGCCCCGTCGCAGCCGAAGAAGTGGATGCCCGGGCGGAGTTGTTGAGGGCAGCCTATGCATGGCGACGGGCGACGCTGGTCGGAGACTTCGACGCACAATCATCCTTCTATCCGGAAATGATGGACGCCTTTTATCTCTGGCGTGACGTGCCAAAAGCAGCGGTCATCGCCGAAAAGCGTCGGGTGTTCGAACGCGCCAAGAAAATCGCGATCGACATCGAAGTGCCTCAGGTGCTTATTGATCCCGGTGCAAGCTCCGCACGCATGTATTTTCGAAAAACGTACGACATCAACGGTAACGTCAACCGTTCGGGGGAAGTGCTTCAAGAGCTTCGATGGGTGAAGCAAGCCGACGGCTGGAAGATCGTGAGCGAGCGCGATATCCGGGTTGTTCACCAAGCACGCAGAGATTAACGCTGACGTTTGAGTCACTGCGCCATGGCGCTCTCAGTCACGATGCCCCGCGTTGATGTGTCAATCAGGCATTGATCTAATCGAATCTGTGTTAGTCCGCCAAGAGTCATCAGAACACCGCTGATGATCATTGAAGCAAAGCAGCAAGCACGCTAGGTTCGATAGGCTTTGTGAAGTGCTGGTCGAATCCCGCTTCCATCGCGAGCCGCTTGTCTTCCTTCTGACCCCAACCCGTGAGTGCGACGAGCAGCATCTGAGTTCCACGATCGCTGTTGCGCAGGTGTCTTGCTGTCTCATATCCATTCATTCCTGGCATCCCGATGTCGAGAAGCACGATGTCAGGCTTGAATGTTTTGGCGACCGTGAGAGCTTCGGTGCCATCGAAACTGACCGCGACCTCGCAACCTGACATTTGCAACAGCATGGCAAGGCTCTCGGCGGCATCACGGTTGTCGTCGACCACCAGCACGCGACGTGACTCGGGTCCCACACTATTTGCGGTAGGTGCCGGGATTGGCATCGCTGCAGAAGTCCGGGACTCGAGCAACGGCAATGTCACGATGAACTCGCTGCCGGTGCGGAGCCCATCGCTGCGAACTTCGATCCGGCCGCCATGCAGTTCGACGAGTTCTTTCGCAACAGCAAGGCCGATGCCCAGCCCACTCGTTTTGATTTCCTGGCTCGAATGAGCGCGTGTGAAGAGTTCGAAGATTCGTGACTGCATGTCGGGCGGAATCCCGATTCCTGAGTCGCGAATGTGCACGTGCGCTTCTGTGCCGTCACGTTTGACCGCGAGACTGATGTTTCCACGATCGGGCGTGTACCTCGCGGCGTTGTTGAGAATGTTCTGGAAGATCTGCGACAGCCGTGTGGGGTCACCGTTCATCTGCATGTTCTCAGCCGGCATTTGAACAGTCAGGCGATGCTCAGCTTGTTCGACTGCTGGACGCGCGGCTTCAAGTGCATCCGTCAGCACCGCACCTAGACTTACGGTTTCGTGGCGAAGGTTGACGTGACCGAGCGTAATACGCGAGACCTCCAGTAAGTCGTCCACGAGGCGCACCATGTGATGGACCTGTCGATCGATCATCTCGCTTGCGGTTCGCAGCTGCTTATCAAGCGAAGGCGAGCGCTTCAGCAGTTCAACTGCATTGCGAATGGGAGCCAGCGGGTTGCGCAGCTCATGCGAAAGAGTCGCCAGAAATTCGTCTTTGCGACGGTCGGCCACTCGAAGGGCCTCTTCAGCGGCTTTGACCTCTGAAAGATCGAGCACGAAGCCCACGCCCATGTCGCTGTCGACCATCGCTGAGCCGACGAGAACCCACACACGCGTTCCATCTTTTCGAACGTACTGTTTCTCGATGGCTACATGAGCGCCCACGCGCTGCAAGTCTGCCACTGCACGCGCATCCTGCGCCTTGAATTCATCTGGTGTCATGCGGGACCAATCCACTGTCCCCTCCTCCAGATCCGCGCGGGTGAACCCGACGACGCGAAGGAATTCGTCATTGGCACCTACAACACCACCTTCAACGTTGAAGTAGAGCAAGCCGAGGAGATTGGTCTCGAAGATCCGACTCAAACGCTGCTCGGTTCTTCGCAGAGACTCTGCGGCCTGTTTGCGTTCGGTGATGTCGAGCGCAAAGGCAACCATTCGCTCACCTTCACCGGGGATGAATCGGGCGACGATGAGCACCGGCACACGGCTGCCGTCGGAGCGGATGAACTCTTTCTCGAACGCCGCCGGAGAACCTCCTTGCCTGAGTGCCTCCATATGTGCCAGATCGCGCTGGAGATACTCGGGCGGAGTCACGCGCTGCCAATCGACAGTGCCTCGTTCTAAATCCGCACGCGTGTAGCCCATGATCTGGAGCAGAGTCTCATTGGCCATCAGAATTCTGCCATCAGGCTCACTGATCGCAACGCCTGCAGGCGAGGCCTCGATGAGTTGACGGAAGCGTGTCTCGCTTTGTCGTAAGGCATCTTCACTTCGCTTGCGGTCGGTGACATCGCGTGTCGTCCCTGCAATCGCCTCGACTTCACCATCAATGCCGAACACGGGCACGAGCAGGTAGTCGTAGATGCGGCGGCCGAGCGCGCCGGTGAAGGGCACTTCACCGCGAACAGATTTCTTCGTCGCGACGACTTCGTCAATCTCACGATCGTGCATGGCTGCATGCCACGGTTCGTACCCCAGCTCGAGGCAGTTCTTTCCGAGAGCCTCATTCGAGGTCTTGCCCCACATCTTCAGCAGGCCCTCGTTCGCATAGATGAATCGGTGATTCAGGTCGAACACATAGGCCAAGTCAGGCGTGTTCGTCAGGATGGCCTCGTACAGCCGCTGTTGCTGTGCAAGCGCTTCTTCTGCACGAGTGCGATCTGTGACGTCAGTGGCTTCGACAAAAATCCCGGTCACTTCCCCTGCTGAATTCTTGAGCGGTTGATAGACGAAATCGAGCACGCGCTGCTCCAGGGGTGCGTCTGGATTCCGCTGCAGTGAGACGGGCACCAGCCTGCCCACATGCGCAATCCCACTCGTACGTACCTGATCAAGAAGTGCAATGAACCCTTGTTCTCGGACCTCAGGTAACGCCTCCAAGATCGACTTGCCGATGACGTCGCGGTGACCAATTAGCTGCAAGTACGCGGGATTGGCCAGTTCAAAGATGAATTCGGGACCGCGCAGGATCGCCATCGCGCCCGGAGCCTGCTGGAACATCTCACGCAATCGTTCGAGTTCGTGCTCGGAGCGATCTTTCCAGCTCAAACTGACTCTCCTCAATGTATGGGTGCTGATCCAGCAGCATCGCTGTAGCCCTGAGCCAAAGCTAGCACTGAAAGGCTGGGCACCATAATGAGGGAGTGCAGAACCGGGGAACGAGCTTTCCAGATCCGAAACTTACAGCCCGTCGATCGCTCTAGCGCATGGACTTCAGCTTAGCGATGAGATCCCCTGGAGCTAAAACCTCGTGGGTCAGCGAGCGTTTTCACGCGATCGAGGCAGGATCCCTCACCTCAGCAACGCGGCTGCGGTCCACAGCATCGGCGATTGACCGTGCAGATCGCCGACCTTGCGTTGGCGCTGAAAGTAGTAGTTCCGTTGCGTTTGTAAATCTAGGCCAACTTCCTTGGAAGCCTTATTGGTACCGACGCAGACATCGCGAATGTTGGCGGCCGAATCGAGATAGCCCACGAGTCCCTGCCACGCCTTCTGTGCTGCGCGTTCGTATGTGTTCGAAGTCAACCAGCCGCGCTTGACACCTGTCACGAACGCGAAAGCAAACATCGCACTCCCTGAGGTCTCCGGCCAGAAATCGGACTGGTCGATCAGCTGCAGCCACAAGCCGTTTTCATTTTGATATTCAAGCAGACTCGCCATCATCTCCTGATAGCTGCGCAAGATGCGCGCGTACTGACGATGTTCTTTCGGCAGCACGGATAGAACCTCCGTCATGCCGGCCGCGACCCAACCATTCCCGCGTCCCCAATAAAACGGCGAGTCCGCGCTGTGCAGAAACAATCCGTTGGGCTGCTGCAATCGATCGAGATACGCCACCATGGTCATTGCGACTCGATCGAGATACAGCGAGTTACTCGTCGCGCGAAATGCCTGCACTTGGAGCAGCGGCAGCATGTACAGATCGTCAGACCAATAGCGCGCCTCAGCGGTGATGCCATCAGGCGTCGTCGTTTCCCATTGCAGATCAGCGAACTGCTGACCCAGCTCCAGATACTTGCGCTC
>JBJMWN010000482.1:0-3004 GCA_045810085.1 Povalibacter sp.
GGCGTTTCTGAGCGGAGTTCGGCTGCTACAAAAGAGATCGCTCGTGTACGAGATTCTGATCTCGGCAGATCAGCTCAAAGTCATGCATCCGTTCTGTCGAGCGCTGGATGACCATTGGCTGGTGCTGGATCACCTTGGCAAACCCGACATCCGCGGACGATTGCTTGAGAACTGGCGTCGCGACGTCGAGCCTCTCGCTCGCATGCCGCATGTGGTCTGCAAACTCTCCGGTCTGGTGACTGAAGCCGCAGATGCAACAGGCAAATTTGATGAGAGTCATCTCCATGAGTATCTCGATGCTGCTCTGGAACTGTTTGGGCCTGACCGAATCCTGTTCGGGACCGATTGGCCCGTCTGCACTCTGGTGAGTTCGTACGCCGAGACCACGAGGATCATCGAGCGGTGGTCATCGCGATTGTCACCGGCTGAGCAAGCATCGCTCTGGGGCAACACCGCAGCGCGCGTATACGGATTGAAGGAAGGATGCTGAGAAGCAGCTGAAGCGTGCGCTTGTTGAGAGGTTGAGATGAAAACGTTCGCGTACTTGCACACCCGTTGGGCACTCCTTCTGCTCGCGGTCCCGCTGTGCAGCGTTGCGGCCTTCATACCGGAGAACCAGAAGCGCGTTGAAACGGTGACCTATCACGTGTCGCCTCAGGGCGATGACGGCGGCGATGGCTCTGAGTCGCACGCTTTCAAATCTCTCGAACGAGCTCAGCGCGCTGTGCGCTCAGCGAACGCGAGCTCGAATGTCATCGTGCAACTCGAGGGTGGACTTTATCGGCTCGAGTCGCCATTGCATTTCCGCGCCCTGGACGGAGGTCAGGAAAACACAAGTGTTGTATGGCAGGCAGCACCTGGTGCATCGCCTGTCATCGCAGGTTCGGTGCCGGTCACTGGGTGGACGTTGCACGATGCCCAAAAGCAAATCTATGTAGCCGACATTCCAGCCGGTTCAGACACGCGCCAGCTGTGGATCAACGATCGCCTTGCAAAACCGGCGTCGATCGAAATCTCTCGCGCGTCGGTTGAGTTCAGCGCCGACGGCATGGCGATCAATGGTGCCGCATACGACTACCTTGCCAGCTTGCCCGCGCAGCATCGCCTGGAGGTGCAATCGACAGGTTGGTTCACGAATCGCATCTCGCCAGTTCAATCTATCGTAGGACGTAAGCTAGTCATGCAACAGCCGGCGTGGGACAACAACACGTGGGGCTATGACACATTGCATGCGCCAGTCGGAGCGGAAACGTCGCATCTGTTTCTGAACAACTCGCTTGCGTTTCTCACACAGCCTCGGCAGTTCTACGTCGATCCCGAGGCGGGCAAGTTGTATTTGCGACCGGAAGGCGGCGTTGCGCCTGAGCAGATGAAGGTCGAGTTGCCGCGGCTTCAGTATCTGATCGCGATCGGCGGCACCTATGAACGTCCGCTGCGCGATCTCACATTTCGTGGCATTCGTTTTTCATACACGAGCTGGATGGGTCCGTCGTCGAATGATGGTTACGTCGATCAGCAGAGCGGTGCGTTCCTCAAAGGCTCGAGCCCTGCGAGACCAAAAGACGCGTTTCGCACGTGTGTCTGGGGCTGTCGCGAATTCGAAACCCGACGCAACGAGTGGCAACAGATGCCGGCTGCTGTGCAGGTTTCGGCGGCAGAGCGCGTCGTGTTCGATCGAGTGGTGTTTGCACATCTCGGACAGGTGGCGCTCGGCATCGGCAACAACGCCGATGCACATGCGACGGGAGTGGGATTAGGTGCACGATCGATCGAGGTCAAGGCAAGTGTGTTCAATGATCTCGCCGGCGGTGCGGTCCTCGCGGGTGGCATCAGTCGCGATGCGCATCATCCTTCCGATCCGCGCATGGCCAATCGCGACATTCGGATCAGCAACAATCGAATCAAAACGGTGAGTCAGGTCTACATGGATAACAGTGCGATCCTGAGCACGTACGTGGACAGTGCGCTGATTCTTCACAACGACATTTCAGACGCACCGTATGACGGGATCGATATCGGCTGGGGATGGGGAGTCAATGATGTCGGTGGGAACGCAATCTATAGAACGGCGCAGCGCGGGTACTACGATCATTCGTTCAACCTGACCTACGACACGCCGACCCTGCACCGTCGGGCGATGGTGGCTTACAACCGGATCCACAACATCAAGAAGCTCTTCCATGACGGAGGCGCGATCTACAACTTGTCCGCGAGTCCCGAAACCGTGATCGCGGAGAACTACATCTTCGATATCCCGGAGCGCATCGCCTTGTACCTGGATGAAGGATCACGCTACATCACGCTGCGAAACAACGTCGTGGAAGGCGCTGGTGTGTGGCTCAACATCAACACGCTGGATGATTATCGACCGCTGCGCGCGACCACCGATAACAAGGCGATCGGCAACTGGTACTCGCAAGGGAAGGTGCGCGGCTCCTGGGATGAGTACAACAACAATCTCGAGACGGGCAATCAGCTCGTCAAAAATCACGCGTGGCCTGAGGCGGCCAAGAAGATCATTTCGAATGCAGGTATTCAGGCCGACATTGGCGCGGTCGCTTATGGCGATGCGCATTGAATCGCAGGGACACGCCGCAACAGCAATAATCGCGACACGCGTTGCAACGTCAGTTCGGGGCACTGCGCAGACGAAAGGATCGGCCTGTACGCGATGAGGAAAGCGTCAGGAGCCTCTCTATTTCGCGGCGAATTACTTGGCTACAAGTCCAAGCTCAAATGGACTCGTGGTTCGAGCGACTGCAGATTCAAATGCCGGCTGCGCCTCCGGGCAAGTACGCCTATTCCTTCCGCATTCTTCCCGCCTGAGGACGGACGGAGATTTATCTTCTGTCGTGCCTCCGGCCTTCGATCATTCAGCGAGCTGACCGAAGCCAGCTTCACTGCAAATTGAGCACTAGCGCTGAAACGCTGCGGATCTGGAAACGGCATCCGACGCGAAGCCGAGCCTGGCACAACCAGTGTAGGCAGACCGGCTGGCGAAGAT
>JBJMWN010000483.1:0-5688 GCA_045810085.1 Povalibacter sp.
GAAGACTCGCAGCTGGGTTTCTGGACCGGTCTCGATGTTGCGAATGCTGATGACATGCCGACGTGGGTGGCGGGCGATGAGTTCGAAGGCGCGCGCAAAGCAGCGCTGGCCGAAGTCGCAAAGAAGGCGGAATAGTCAGAAAACGGGCGAAACGAGCCAATAACGCGCGTCAGGTTTTCCATGGCGAAGACCTGACGCGTTTTTTCGATCTGCGCAGCTTGCACCGAAACTCACAGACGCAGATGTCGTTGTGGAGAAGCTGCCGTATCCGCGGGGCTATGATGCAGCCCGCAACAGTTCAATCGCAGCGGAGATCGGCATGAACAGCGTCGCTCGGTTCTGTGCTTTTGGCCGGGTCGTTCTCGCGGGCTGCAGCAATGACGAGCATGAACCCGCGGTCGCTGCGGTGAAGTTAGCGACTGCTCCCTATCAGCCCGCAGCCCTGGCGATTCAATGCGGCACCTTGATCGACGGGATTTCAGATCACTCCAAGCTCAATCAGACGATCATCATTCGAGACGGCCGGATCGCTGCGATAGAGCAGGGCAACTCGAAGCCAAGCGGTATGCCGATCATGGATCTGCATGACTACACCTGTTTGCCCGGCCTGATCGAGATGCACGATCACATCACGGAGACCTCGAACGACACGAGCGATATGAGCGTGTATCTGCGACGCACGCCAGCGGAGCAAGCGGAACTTTCGAAGACGCAAGCACAAGCGACGTTGCTCGCTGGGTTCACTACGGCTCGCAATGTCGGCGTGTATCACGCCTGGACAGACCGAGATCTGCGCGATGCGATCAACAGCGGCCAGATCGCCGGACCGCGTCTGCAGATTTGCGGCTTCTATCTCACCATTCCAAACGGTGGAGGCGATCTGATCGTGCCGAACGTCGCACCGGAAAAAATCCCTGCGATCTTTCATGCAGGGGTTGCGCGTGGTCCCGAGGAGTTTCGACGCAAAGCGCAGGAAGTTGTCGCTGGCGGCGCAGACGTGCTGAAGGTGATCGCATCGGGCGCTGTACTCGCTTATGGCGGAGTGCCCGGTGAACCGGAAATGACGCAGGATGAAATACATGCCGTGGTGGAAGTGGCGCACGCGGCAGGCAAGAAAGTCGCCGCGCATGCGCACGGCGCGCGCTCGATCAAGGAAGCCATTCTGGCGGGAGTCGACACCATCGAGCATGCCTCGTTGATCGATGATGAAGGCATTGCCCTCGCGAAGGCTCACGACGTTGCGCTTTCGATGGACGTCTACAACGGCGACTACATCGATACGGAAGGTCGCAAGCAAGGCTGGCCTGAGGAATTCCTGCGCAAGAACGTTGAGACGACGGAAGCACAACGCCAGGGTTTTACCCGCGCGCATGCCGCTGGTGTGGCAATCGTCTATGGCACGGATGCAGGCGTCTATCCACACGGTTGGAACGCGCGTCAATTTCCGATCATGGTTCAACGTGGCATGTCCTCGATGGAAGCGATTAAGGCGGCAACGTCTGTCGCAGCCCGATACATGGGTTGGGATGATCGGGTAGGTGCTGTAGCCGTCGGCCGATTCGGGGATGTGATCGCAGTCAAAGGCGATCCGCTCAAGGACATTGCTCTTCTTCAGAATGTCTCGGTCGTCGTGAAGGACGGACTGGTCTTCAAGCAGCCCGAGAACTGAGGCCGATTCAGTTGGCTGTCCTTTCAAATCTCTCCAGAACACCTCGAGAGTCTGCCTCGCCGTAGCGCAAGCACGCTCCGTGATTGTGCGACGACGCAGTCAATTCACGTCTTCGAACAGTGGCTTCCATCGCTCTGATGCTCTCAGTCAAAATTGTGATCAGGGCCCGCCGGTACGCTGCGTGTCGCTGGTATTTACCTCGCCTCTTTTACAAAGCATCGCGTGGCCGTCCGCGGCATGAAGTCCTCAGCTCAACTGTCATCCCTGGAAGCTCCCGCCCAATCGCTCGACGACGATGCACCTGGCGTGGTGGCGGAGTCCGCTGCGCCTGCAGATCGCGTGCGCCGCGACTTCTTCGCTCCGAGCGAGACTCGAGATCCCACCGATTCCACCATCATCGGCGGAGATACGGCGCGCATGTTGCGTACCCTGCTCGGAAATCTGGATGGAATGATCTATCGCTGTCGTGACGATGCGAGTTGGACCATGGAGTTCATCAGCGATGGATGTCGACGGCTGACCGGTTACGACGCGAGCGATCTGTTGCTCAACAATCGAATCTCGTACGAATCCATCACGCATCCCGATGATCGACAACGCGTGCGGGAAGAAATCAAAAGCGGACTGCAGCTGCGGCAGCGCTTCGATACTGAATATCGAATCATTCACGCGAGCGGTGAGATCCGCTGGGCGTGGGAGCGCGGGGCTGGTATTTACGACTCGCGAGGTGAGTTGGTTGCCATTGAAGGCATGGTGCAGGACATCACCGAACGCAAGGAATCGCTGCAGGCACTGCGTGAAGCGGAGAGGCGCTACTACAATCTGTTCGAGAATGCTGTCGAAGGAATCTTTCGCACGACACTCGACGGTCAGTACCTCGACGCGAATCCTGCGTTGGCACGCATCTATGGTTTCGAGTCTCCTGCAGAGTTGATCGCACGTCTCAAAGACATCCGACACCAGTTGTATGTCGATCCATCGCAGCGAGATGAGTTCATGAATCTCATCAAGGGACGCGGTGTGGTCGCGAATTTCGAAGCGCGCATCTATCGTCGTGACGGCGAGATCATCTGGATCTCGGAAAATGCACGCGCCGTGTACAACGAATCCGGGCAGGTCGTTTGCTACGAAGGCACTGTTGAAGACATCACCGAACGCAAGCTCTACCAGGCACGAATCGAACAGCAGGCGAATTACGACACGCTCACGGGGCTCGCCAATCGCTCGCTTCTGAACGATCGCTTGCAGCAAGGCATTCTGTCGGCCGCGAACTATGGCACTCGTCTGGCGGTGGTGTTCGTCGACCTGGACCGCTTCAAGTACATCAACGACAGCCTTGGGCACCACGTCGGTGATGAATTGCTGCGTGCAATGGCCGAACGATTGAAGGCCAGCGTGCGCGAAAGCGACACCGTGGCACGACTCGGCGGAGATGAATTCGTGTTGCTCATCGGCGGGCAGCGCGATCCAGATTCAGTAGCAGTCGTCTTGGAACGCATGCTGTCCGATATCTCACAGCCCTGGACCATCGCCCAGGGTGACTTCAACGTGACGTGCAGTATCGGCGTTGCTCTCTATCCTGATGACGGCCACAACGCACAAACCTTGCTCAAGCACGCCGATACCGCGATGTATCGTGCCAAGGAAAAAGGCCGCAACAACTTCCAGTTCTTTACTGCCGAGTTGAACGCGTTAATCACGCAGCGCCTGGAACTCGAAAACAAGTTGCGACGAGCGCTCGAGCGTCAGCAGTTTGAACTGCACTATCAACCGCGCGTCGACATGAAAACTCGACGTGTTGTCGGTGCCGAAGCATTGATCCGCTGGCGGACTGCAGAGAACGAGACCATCCCGCCTTCACGCTTCATTCCGATCGCGGAGGAAATCGGTTTGATTGCGCCGATCGGAAAATGGGTACTTAAAACAGCGTGCGCGCAAAACAAGGCGTGGCAAGACGCAGGCATGGATCCGTTCGTGGTCTCTGTGAACGTCTCTGCCCGGCAGTTTCGACAAGAGAATCTCGCACAGACCGTTGCCGAGGTCTTGCGGGAAACAGGACTGGAGTCGCGCTACCTGGAAATCGAGTTGACCGAAAGCGCAGTGATGCACGATGCGGATCAGTTCATTGCAGCACTGCGCGAGTTGAACGATCTGGGCGTGCAGATTTCGCTGGACGATTTCGGAACCG
This sequence comes from Povalibacter sp., assembly GCA_045810085.1. GTDB lineage: Bacteria > Pseudomonadota > Gammaproteobacteria > Steroidobacterales > Steroidobacteraceae > Steroidobacter. The sequence goes on from JBJMWN010000483.1 coordinate 3,858, forward strand.
GATATTCGAGCCTGAGTTATCTGAAACGATTGCCCGTCGATCGACTCAAGGTCGATCGTTCATTCGTGCAGGACATCGCTACCGATGCGGATGACGCGACCATCGTGCGAGCCATCATTGCGTTGGGCCACAACCTCGGGCTGCGCGTCGTTGCCGAAGGCGTGGAGACCGAGCAGCAGCTCGAGTTCCTGCGTATCAATCATTGCGATGAACTGCAGGGCTACTATTTCGCCACGCCGATGGCTGTGGCTGAGTTTGCGCGTGCCGTGTTCTCGCGCTAGCAAGCGCTCTCCATGACCAGTTCCTGAAGAAAGCATCGTCACGATTGAGCGGCCGCTAGAGTACGCTGCCTGCGGTCCACTCAACCGGTGATTGCAACGATGCGCATCCGACTCGTTGAATTCCTCGCGCCTTTGATCATCTGTTCCGGCGCATGCGCTGACAACGTTGAGCCCTGGCAGCCAGCAGGCATTTCCAGCCCCCGGTTCGAATCACATCCTGCTTTCGATCCGCGTAATGGCGATCTCTACTTCGTTCGCAGTTCGCCGAGCTTCGAAGGCTGGCGCATTCTCACCAGCCATTGCAGCAAGGAAGGCTGGACGCCCGCCGTTGAGGTCCCGTTCGCAGGCGATGGTGTCGAGGCAGATCCCTACTTCGTGGAAGAGGGCCGCGCGATGTACTTCATCTCGACGCGATCGACGGATGGCATCAAGCGCGGTGACCTCGACATCTGGCGTGTCGAGCGCGATGCAGCCGGCCGGTGGAACCAACCGAAGCGGCTTCCTGAGCCCGTCAACACCACAGGGCAGGAGTGGTTTCCTCGACTTGCTGCGGACGGATGGCTCTATTTCGGATCCAGTCGCGAGGGAGGTTTTGGCAAGACCGACATCTATCGCGCTCACGAAATCGTGGGGAAGTGGGTTGTTGAAAATCTCGGCGCTGCAATCAACACCGCTGCGGATGAATATGAGCCGCTGATCGCACCTGACGGCAAGAGCATGATCGTCATGACGGAGGACGGTCTCTATCGAAGCAGCCGATCTGGCAGCGGCTGGGCTGCGAAAGTGAAGCTAGGACCGCAGGTCAACGTCAATCACAGTGAAGTGGGCGCCTTGTTTTCGCCCACCGGCGATTCTGTAATCTTTGCGCGCGATACGAAGGGGCCGCTTAGCGGCGAGTTCTTCATCTGGCGCTTGCGCGGCAACGAGAGCTGGCCGCGGCCTTGCCCTTAGATCTGTTGCACGCATCTGGCGCTGTGGTACATTGGTACCAAGTTACCAACGCTTGCTCTCGCTTTCTATGCCAAAAGTCATCTCACGCGTACAGACAGGCGTTCGCCTCGAATCCCGGCTGCTGAATGTTCTCAAAGCCGTGGCTGCTTTGAAGGGCATGTCGCTGGGCGATCTGCTCGAAGGCATCGTCCTGCATGCGTTCGACGGCGAGCTCGCCTTCAGCGAGCAGACGCTGACTCAAATTTCGGATCTCAAGAAGGTGTACGGCCTGGATCTCTCCGCGGCCGACAGCCATAAGCTGGTCGAAGCCGAGGCATCGCAAAGGAAGACTTCAGGTAAAGCTGTTTCATCGAGCAGGAAAAGGAGTCGCTGATGAGTAGCAGCAGCCACGAAACCCGCCGCTGGCCGCAACTGACCGAGACAGACGAAGTGCTGCGGCAGTTCGAAAGCGGCACCCTGCCGCCTTCGCAATTCTCCCATCGTCTGCACCTGGCGCTGGGGTGGTGGTATTTGCGCCAGTACGGCTTCCCGCAAGGCGTGGTCAAGTTTCAGGACCAGCTCCGTGCCTATGTCGATGCAGTGGGCGCCTCTGCCAAGTA
>JBJMWN010000484.1:0-4507 GCA_045810085.1 Povalibacter sp.
AGCGCAGGATCGAGCGCAGCCGGGTTGCCGAACGTGTTGACCGTGTCAGCCGTTTTCACGTAGCTGCAACGGAAGCGCTTCTCTGTATCGACGTCGTCCGTACCTGCAAGACCCGTCGTGACATTGCCAAGCTTGTCGCGACTGACGCGCACCATCGACTCCAGCACCTTCACCGTGTCATCGGTGCTGAGGATGCTCGCCACTTCACCAGTATCCACGAGACCAACGACGTCACTGCGGCGATCGATCTTTGTGGGACGAAATGCCGTGTTCATCATCGACGCTGGCGCCATTGAGTTGCCGCCTGAGTCGGAGTTCTGCGACCCGATGAGAGTGAGCAGTTCGCCTCGCGCACCGTACTTCGCCAGCCCGTACATCGGATTGTGCGGATTATTGCCCGTGTCGTTTTCGGAGCGAGCCGCAATCACCGCGCCGTTTACACCTGCGCGTGTTGTTGGCGAAGTCATTTCCAGAATGCCGCGCAGGAATGCGCTGTCACTGTGGAAGGCGAGCCCCAGCTCAGTGTTGATGAACGTGGGACCCACTGGAGGAATCATGTTGCCCGGCAGACCCAGCTTCGAGTAACCCTGCGTGGAGAGAAAGTCCATTTGTCCGCCGTCTTTACCGACGAGGACATTCGAACCCGCGATGTTGGCGCCGCCCGCGAGATCGAAACAGATGAACGGGATCTTTCCCGCGCCGCCGAGAATGTTGCAATCCGCGGGAGCCTTCATCGCCTGAATGTCTGTAGCGAGCGCAGCGTTCGCGCGACCAGGCTTCAGCAGGGCTGCAACTCCGGCCGGTGCCAGCACTGTCGCCGCGCCAGTCAGGAATCCCTGCGCGAGAAAGTCGCGACGGCTGACGGGCCGCTTGTGCGATTCGTGCTTCAGCGGCTCGTTGAGGCCAAGAGCGCGTTTACGACGAGACTTGATGATCAACATGGTGCTTACCCTTTACTCAACGAGCGTGGCGGCATTGCCGATCGCGGCACCGCACGCCGCCTTCGTGACATCCTGAATACGCTTTCCTGTGCACGCGTTGGTCGTGCAGAGCTTGTCGATCAGATCGTTAAGTTCCGCCTTGACCTGCAAGGTGTCAGGCTGCGAGCCAACAGTACCAATCGCTTTCGCGACGAGCGGATCAACAACCTTGTCGCGTTCGCCCTGCGAACTGAAGCTGGAGGGCAACGCACCTCCGAAGAAGGCATTGCTCGCCGCTGGCGTATCGACCAACACGTTGCAGTACTGCAGGGCCAGCTGCGCGATCGAGGTCTGGTGCGATGACAGGAAGGCCTGAATGTTGTTCACAGCGGGCAGCGACTGACGAACGTTGGCGAACGTGGCTTTCACCTTTGCATCGTTGGGGCTGACGCCGGTGATGGCCGCGAACGTGGCATTGATGGAGTCGAACGTGCGAACACCAATGTCCGATGGGCGAGGCACGGTCTCGAGCGTCGGTGGCTGGGCCGTCGCAAAGTCCGAGCACACGTTCATCTTGTCGCCGAGCTGATCGAAGCAGAGGAAGAACTCGTCGTTCATCGGGCCATTCTCGAGCCCGATCACCGTGCCGACGCTCGACAGCAACTGACCGGCTGCCGCGGTATAGGTCGTATCAGTGATTGTCGTATCGAGCAGGCGATAAGCCTGGCCGACGTGCGGCTCGACACCATTCACGCCGATGCGCATGCCCTTCAGCGCAATGCTGCCGGGCTTCGCGTTCGGATCCAGGCTGATGAACTTTGGATTCGTGAAGAGATAGCCCGCACTGTCGTACTGCGCTGCCTCGAAGAGGATGTACGACTTCGGCACGCCCGTGATGTGTTCGACCCCGAACAGCAGGAAGTACTTCTCGCCGACGCCGGCTGCGAAGTTCTGTTTGATCTGTTCGGGAGTGAGCACGCGATTGTGGATGGCGACCAGGCGCACCACACCCGCCCACGGACGGTTGTTGCTTACTTCGTTGCCAAGCACAAAGGCGAAGCTGTTGTCCCAATCGCCCAGCGTGCCACCGCCCGCGCCATCCATGTCGCCGGTGTATTCGCCGTTAACGTAGATCTTGCGACCCGCCACTGGATCGAATGTCACGACGACGTGCTGAAGCGCGGCTTGCAGCCGTTCGGCATCATCATCTGTCGCGAGTTGTGGTGTGCCATTCGCTCCGGTCGAGGTGCTGCGAGCGAAGAACTCGTAGTTGTACAGGTTCTGGCCGAGCGTGAAGTTGCGCGCCGTGGTGCTACCTGAGTAGCTGATGATGCGTGCATCTTCCTGAGTGACGTTGCCTGGGATCACCCATGCTTCGATCGAGTACTCACCCGTCGCGCTGATCAACTGCTGGAACTTGCGGCTCGTTGTGGTTGATGCCTGCGCCTTTGCAGTGGGCGACTTGAAGACAACGCCCCAACCGCCGACCCAATCGTAATCCTGGCCGCGCGAGCCAGAGAGCGTGAGGTCCGCTGCTGGATCTACGCCGCTGGTATCGAACACTGTGTTGCCAGAGCCCGTCTTGAACTCGTAGAGAGCAATCGCGTTCTTCTCGTAGCGATTGCCACCAGAAGCAACGGTACCGTCATACAACGTGAGAGCCTTGCTCACGACCGCGCCTGCAGGCACTTCGGTCGGGGGAATTGCAGCTGACATCGCCGCGATCAGGTTTTCGATTTCCTGAGCATCGGCCGCGCAGCTCTGGCTCCAACAGTTGTGAGATTCATTGCGCAGACGGACGACGAAACGCGAGCTCTTCGGATCATCGAGGTTGATCTTCGGCATCGCGGCGACGTACGCCTCTTCGATCGTACCGGCCGCAAAGTAAGGCGACTGCGCTGTTGCGGAGGTCGAGCGATGGCAGTTGAGGCAGTTACCTTTGCCTGTGAACAGCGCGTACAGCGGCTGGAACGATGCTGGCGCGTCCTTCGGTAAGTGACGGCTCGACTTCACATCTTTAGAAGGCGGAGCTTGCAGTTCGATCTGCTTGCCGCCGCTCGCGGTGGAACCCACCCACGAGGTGATCCAACGCGTGAGAATGGTTGCGCAGGAGCCTGCGTCGGCCAACCAGCAGTTGTGACCGCCGGCGACTTTTAATACGAGAGGCGATTGCGAAGGGCTGTCGCGACTGATGACGGTGAGCGCTTGCTGGTACGCCGCGTTCACATCATCCGAACGTGCGAACTGCGGAGCTTGGCCGCCGGCCTTATGGCAGTTGCCGCAGCGGTTGGTGCCGCGAACGTTCTCCCAGAACTCGATACGGAATGCCTGAATGTCATCCGTCGAAGGTGCAGGACCGCTATAGCTTGGCCCTGCATCGGGTCCATTCGTCACGGGGTTTGCAGCTGTATCTGCACCGCCGCTACATCCACCGAGCGCTATCGCACTCAGAAGAGCGAGGGCGATAAAGCGGAAAACGCTGAAGTTGATTGCGCGCTTCATGCTCATTGCTCCTTACTGGCCCGCGCAATATGCGGCGGTCTCCGCGAAAGCGTCTTTAAGGTGATAGCCACTCGCTTTGAACGAAGCGAGGATCTGGTCGCGCTTGCCGCGATCAGTGTCGTCCGCGGGTGATCTCAAACAGACCGCTCGGAACACCTTGTCCACCTGGCATTGAGAGAAAGCCTCGCTATGTGCGAGCTCCTGGCCCAGTGACTTGGCGCCAACTCCGCCGCGGATTGTTCCGTCCTGCCCTTCCCAGCCGATCAAGGTGTTCTGACCAGGTAAGCGCCAGCGGTTTTCCCAGTGATCGTCGGGCGTCGCGAATCCGGGTTTAAAGTTGTCGGTGTTGATCTGGTACTTCTTCTGTACGACGCCGGGCGTATAGACCAGGCGACCCACAGTCTCATCGAAGTCGTAGTACGCGAACGCCTGCGCCATCGGATCCATGCCACTGTGGCAGCCGATGCAGTTATTCAAGAAGACGCTGCTGTCGCCGCCGGGGCTGCGTGTCACGTCCTGACGAATGCGATCCGGCGGACGCGTCGTGTCGTGCACCTGCTCCATGTCACGGCAGAGATGATTGAGCAGCGTGAAGCGGAACATCGCGCGATTGGTGCCGTCGATGAAGAAAGCTTCGGATGCAGCACGCGAAGTGATAACGCCGGCGGTCGCATCTGGCGGCAGACCATTCATGGATGACAGAGTGCGTTCGACGAGCACCGTGCGCAAATCAGCACTGGTGATTTCGAGCGTGTCGTAGTGCGAGTTGTCGGTGGCTGAGTAAGCAGGGCTGACGCCATTGCCTACGTAGACGATGTCATCGGACAACAAGCCGCGAAAATCTTTGGTGTCGCGAACCATGCCGATGACGGTTGCGGTGTAGTCGTTCAGGGGCGCGAATACGTTCTGATCGCGATTGGTCCAGGGTGTCGCGAAGTTCTTGAGTGTGACGCTGTAGAAATTCGCAGACCGTGCATCTGCCGAGTTGTCCACCAGGAACAGCGCCGTCTCTTTCAATGTGTGCGATTGCAGATACGTGTCGAGCTGATCGAGCACTGCTGGTGAGGGCGGTGTGCCCGTCAGCC
>JBJMWN010000485.1:0-6476 GCA_045810085.1 Povalibacter sp.
CAGACTTCACGAATCCACTGATGGCCTCATCGATTCTTTGCTTGTCGATGTGTGCCGCACTTGCCAACCCAGAAGGTGTCGCTGGTTTTGCTACGGACACGTTGAGGGCAGCGATGTCCAGCAAGCTGGAAACAATCACAGCGATGACGGGCAAACGTTTCATCAATCCCCCTGCCAGGATGTTCGTCAGACGAATCGCATGTGGCTCATGACGTCCGTCTGCGTGGTTATCGATCTCGATCTGAGTATGGCAAATGCACTGTTACGGCGGAACTTAAACTTAGCCGAGCATGAGTAGCGGTGCGCCCGCTCTGCCGACTATGCTCCACCCACGACTCCAACAGCCGGTGATCCATGCGGTACGTCCTCGCGACTTTCCTTTGCGCTCTCGTCATCTCGTCCTCGCAGGCGACCGAGCTGCGCGCCAGCAAGCAATCTGCTGCTTCGAAGCAAGCACGCGCGGGCGAAGCAGAATTCCGACAGCTCTATCGCGAACTCATCGAGATCAACACAACCTTGTCTGCAGGCTCTTGCACTGAAGCTGCATCAGCCATGCGCGCACGCCTGCTGCGTGCTGGATATTCGGAAAGCGAAGCTCAGCTCATCGCCTCGCCGGACAGGCCGAAAGACGGCAATCTGATCGCTCTGCTTGCGGGCACCGACCCCAAGCTCAAGCCCATCATGCTGCTGGCTCACATCGACGTGGTCGAAGCGAAGCGAGAAGACTGGGAGCGAGACCCGTTCAAACTCACCGAAGAGAACGGATATTTTTATGCCCGAGGCGCATCGGACGACAAAGCGATGGCAGCCGTGTTCGCCGACTCGATGGTGCGCTACAAGCAGGAAAAGTATCGGCCGAAGCGCGGCATCAAGCTCGCGCTCACCTGCGGCGAAGAATCGCCGAACGTCTTCAACGGCGTGAGCTACCTGCTCGAAAAGAAGCGCGATCTCATCGACGCAGCCTTCGCGTTGAACGAGGGTGGTGGCGGACGATTTGATGCAGCCACTGGAAACTATCAGTACAACGGCGTTCAAGCCGGCGAAAAGCTGTATCAGGATTTCACGATCGAGACGATCAATGCCGGTGGGCATTCAGCGCGACCTACTCCTGACAATGCGATCTACCAGATGGGGCAGGCGCTCGCAAAGGTAGGTGCTTTCGAATTTCCAATCGAGTTCAACGATACGACCCGTGCCTATCTGACGCGCTTCGGCGAAATCACGGGCGACGAGAAGGGCGCTGATATGCAAGCGGCCGCTCGCGGCGATGCTGCGGCCATCGCTCGCATCAAGCAGGATCCAACACTGAATGGCATGCTCCACACCACCTGCGTTGCGACGATGATCAACGGCGGGCATGCGCCGAACGCTTTGCCTCAGCATGTCAGCGCCAACGTGAACTGCCGCATTTTCCCGGGCCACGCGCCCGAAGAGATTCGTCAGACGTTGATTGCAACAATCAGTGATGCCAACGTGAAAGTGAGTTTCCAGTCACCTCCTGAAAAGGCCGGAGATCCTCCACCGCTCACGCGCGAAATCCTGGGCCCCATCGAAGCGCTCACGAAAGATATGTATCCCGGTGTTCCGGTCGTACCAGCGCAATCATCGGGCGCAACGGATGGCCGCTTTCTCACACCGCTCGGCATTCCGACCTACGGCGTTTCAGGAATGTTTTCCGATGGCGCGACCAACAACGCGCACGGATTGAACGAGCGCATTCGAGTCCAGTCACTGATGGAAGGACGCGAGTTCCTCTACCGACTCGTGAAGATGTACGCAGGCGGCAAGTAACGCCATGGTCGTACACCTCGTCGATGGTACCTATGAGTTGTTCCGTCACTTCTATGGCCTGCGTCGGTTCAACAAAGGCAAGGACGCGCCCTACGGTGCCGTCGTCGGTGTGCTCAACACGCTGCTCGAAATGGTAGAGGGTGGCGCGACCCATCTCGGTGTCGCCACCGATCACGTGATCGAGTCATTTCGTAACGACCTATGGCCTGAGTACAAAACGGGCGAAGGCATTGAGCCCGCACTGGTCTCACAATTTCATCCACTCGAAAGTGCCATTGCCGCCATCGGTGTGACCGTGTGGCCGATGGTGGAACTCGAAGCCGACGATGCATTGGCCTCGGCTGCATTTATCGCGTCAGCCGATCAGCGTGTCGAGAAGATCTGCATCTGGACAGTCGACAAAGATCTCGCTCAATGCGTGGTTGAGGATCGCATCGTGCAGATCGACCGCAAGGCCAAGGAGATTCGCAATGCGGAAGGTGTTCGCAAGAAATTTGGTGTCGACCCCGCAAGAATCCCTGACTTTCTGGCACTGGTCGGCGACACAGCGGACGGCTATCCAGGCATCGAGGGCGTGGGAAAAGTCGGTGCCGCACGAATGGTCGAGCGCTATGGCGCGATCGAAGATTTCCCACCCAACGTGCTCGGCGAGAATCTGGAACGAGCTCTGCTGTTCAAGAAGCTCGCCAGACTGAGGACCGACGCCGCTCTGTTCACGGATGTCGAGTCACTGAGGTGGAACGGCCCCGAGCCGTCGTTTGCCGAGCATCCGGCATTGAAAGGCAATGACAAACTGGTTGCGCGAGTGAAGAAGACGTACGAGAAAGTCAGGACAGAACCGCAGAAGAATTGACGCGCCTCGCTCTGCTGCAGCGATGTGCGACCAAGAAGCAGCTCCACCACTTGTTATTCGAACCCCGCTGCGGCGTTTCGCCGCGATCACCGAGGATCTGTGATCTGCTCGCGCTCAGCCTTGGTGAGTTGGATCGGCTTCGCAACAGGCGTCCCTGTTATCGAAAAGAAAGGATTCTCTCGATATGAACCGTTCAATCGGTTCCACAGCACGGTTTTCATGATGACGGCGATGGCGAACAGATTACTCGCGCCACTTGAACTCACGTGCCCCTTCGCTGTTTGGGTATTGAGCACCGCGCGCACGGGACCGAAAGAGTCGCTCAGGGATGGAGAACTGCTGGCAAGGCAAGCATCGATCAAACCCACATAGGGAAGTTTTCGATCGCGCGGCGTGTTCGCGATGGGCGTGTTGCAGCACTTCGCGTACCAGCGCAGCAGACCCTTCGGAGATAGAGACATGCAGGCGATCGATTCCACACCCTGAGTGAAATGTGCGTGCTTCGGCAGCGTCGCAACGATGCCTGTTCCTCCGTGCTCGTCGAGCACAGTGTCGGCACGCTGCAGGTATCGCGCGAACGCCTGGCAATCTTTGCAGTAGCAAACAGCTCTGACCGCCATGCCTGGCCGGACCACGTAACCCTTCACCGTGCCGCACCGACATTGAATTGGATGGTTCATACCGCGGAGGCTAACAGATGTGATCGCATCCGAAATCCGCGAATCGCTACGCAGTCAGCGCACGATTCTTAGAAATTGATCGCTTGCCGAGACACTGACCTGCGATCGCTGACACTGCCGCTGCAGATACCGCGATCACTTGCGTAGCCAGCTTGACGATCGGAGGATTCCAGTCGTCGATGAAGATGCTCGGCGCAAAATGATCCCGGAAAAAAAGCTCGGACAGTCCTCCCAATAGAACTGCAAGCACGGCCAGTACGATCGGTCGACGGCGAACCACCAATCCTGCAAGGAAGGTAGGAAGCCAGCCGTATGCGCTCATGACCACGTGGAGCAATAGCCCGACAGTACGCACGTGACTGCCGGAACCCGACGAAAGCGGTACCCAGAACCGACCCGACTGCATGAACCCGTAAAGAACTGCAGTGGCGATCGCAACCAACCAGAATGTCGCTTCACGTCGTGCGCTCATCAAATATCCCGATAGTGATTCATGCCTAATGGACACTGAGAGGATCACCGCAGATCTGAAGCTCTGACCGGCACAACGCTGAAACTACTTCATCGGCTGACGGATGATGGTCTTCCATTTCTTCGGGTCAGCTCGGCGAATGTCACTCAGATAGATTTCGTGATGCTTGCCTGTCTTGCTCGATCGCGCGCCGATGAAATCGTGGACGCGTTCGATCGTTGGGCCCTCCTCCGAAAATGGACCGACATGAAGCACCTGAGCACAACGGCCCTCATGAAAGCTTTCGAGCCGCAGCCCCTCAGCCGCTGGCAGCGCCTTCTTGCGTTTAACTTCAGAGATAGCGCGCGCAATGGTCTCATCGTCGACGAATGACGGCTGCATGATCATCAGGGTCCACTTCCATCTGGATTTGTCATTGGCCATGAAGACTGACATGTCATCTGCCCACCACAGCCCCTCGAGTGGCATGACTGCGTAGTCCAGCTTCTGAGCTCCTTTCTTGACCATGAATTTAGTGGTGTACGAAACCGAGAACAGAGCTTCAACAGCCTGGGCATATTCTTTGGATGTGTTCGGGTCACCTGCGCCATCGATCATGAGGAACGTCAGCGGCGGCACTTCGAGCTCAACGACTTCCCTGGCCGATGCATGATAGAGATTCTTCAGCTCCTTCTTCAGGTCGATCTTTTCCATGAACGTGTCCTGATGATGAGAAACAACTTAGCGACTCTGCAAAGAGCGCTCATGAACAGATGAGACCGGAAATTACAGGCTCACTCGAGCAAAACTTCGTGCGCAGGTTTACAGCGACGCGTTTGTCGGAGGTCTCAGCTTGCGAAGTCGGTTGCTGAAAACCAGGAGCAGTATCCCGCTCGTAATGAAAACATCGGCAATGTTGAATATCCCGGTTCTGAACGAGCCGATTCCCAGGTTCAGAAAATCCAGGACGTAACCTCCGTAGTGCAAGCGATCGATCAGGTTACTGACTCCGCCACCAATGACGATCGCCAGTGCTGGCGTTACAAATGAATTTGCAGGAGTTGAAGCGACGCAGTACGCAAACAGCGCGATGAGTACCGCCGCGACGCCGACAGACAACAGTGTGGTTCGTGCCGCCTGCGGCATGGAGGCTCCCGCGCTGAGAAATGCACCGTAGTTCTTCGCGATCTGAAGCCGGACACTTCCGCCCAAAAGCGACACCGCCTGCGTCTCTGACAGATAAGTCGTTGCTACCGACTTCGTCGTTTGATCACAGCCGACGCACGAGACGAGAATCATCGTGATGAGCAACAGCCGCCTGAACATCTGGATCTCCTATTGAGTTCGAACGCGGCGCAGGTTGGATCACGCCAACAGCCGCGATCCATGCAATCTGACCTTACGCTCACCGTGTGTTTTCGCACGTCACGACGTTTTGTGGCTACAACGTACAAAGCACACGCTCAGTCGTTGTGATGGTCGCATATTCACCTTCGAGGTTTGCGAGCGCCATCGCATGAACCTCATCCGCAGTTCGCTTCACACCGGAATAGTCGGTCTTTTCAAAAGCGAAAGTCGCATCCGATACGACTTGAGTATCAAAGCCAAGATTACCCGCAGTGCGAGCCGTTGCCTCGACGGAATTGTTCGTACTGACGCCAACGATGAGGACCTTTGTAATTTCACGTACGCGCAGCCATTTCTCGAGGCCTGTGTTGATCAGAGCGTCCGGGACATTCTTTTCGACGATGTGTTCGTTCGGCAAAGGAGTCAGCGCATCCTGAAACTCCACACCGGGCTGTCCCGGCCAAAAGGGGGAACCGGCAGTTCTGGAGATGTGCCGGACATGCACAAGCGGCGCACTCGCTCTACGCCAAGCACCGAGCAGAGCAGCGATGTTGCGTTCCGCCTCTGGGTTGTTGCGCGCACCCGCTGATGGAGCTGCCATGCCTTTCTGCATGTCGACGATGATCAGAGTCGGTATTTCTTTTTGCATTTGCCTGATACCCGCGATCAGCCCGATTTCGTCTTCGGCCGATCGGTTGCAACGACCTGCTCGGCATCTGACGTGTAGATGCTTGGATTGTGCCGTTCCATGAACAGATGAGGCTTGCTCAACGCAGTGAATCCATACTTCTCGTATAAGCCATGTGCATCGGACGTTGCGAGCATCCATCGACGCAAGCCTTGCAAGTCTGGATGAGCACTGACGCATTCCATCAACCACTTGGATAATCCGCGTCCGCGATATTCATCCAGCACGAACACATCGCCGAGATACGCGATTGTCGCTAGATCGCTGATCACTCGAGCGAATCCAACCTGCCTGTCCTTGTGCAGCAAACCAAAGCACAACGATCCACAAATGGATCGTCTTACCGTCTCTTTTGGGATCCCCTTCGCCCAATAGGATTGGCTCAGGAATCCGTGAATGACCTCCAGATCCTGCTTCTCAGGATCGCAAGTCACAATGAATTCCCCTTGCGTCCACTGCATTGCTATCGCTCCAAGTTTCGTGATGCCCAACCACATCGCTGGGTCACAGACCCACGCGCTACACCGCTCTCATTCGCTCTTTCATATCTATGTATGCTGTTTCTATCAACTCCCTGAGTGCGGTGGCATCAACGTTACATCCGGGTCTGAGCTTCACATGGCGCATGAACTTGCCGTTGCCTTCCATCATTTTGCCTGGATCAGA
>JBJMWN010000486.1:0-4919 GCA_045810085.1 Povalibacter sp.
CGGATGAGCATGATGACCATGGACCAACTCACACTCGTCGGTATCGCGTTTCTGGCGCTGCTCTTGATCGGGATCATTGTTTCGCGACTGTACCGGCGCTCATCCAAGGAACGCTCGTTCGTGCGGACTGGACTGGGCGGACAGAAGATCGTGATGGACGGCGGTGCACTCGTGTTTCCTGTCTTCCACGAAATCATTCTCGTGAACATGAACACGCTGAAACTCGAAGTGACCCGATACGGCAAGGACTCACTCTTCACGAAGGACAGAATGCGAGTTGACGTTGTGGTCGCATTCTTCGTCCGCGTGGTGCCGACGAAGGAAGGCATCGCGAACGCAGCGCAGACGTTAGGTCAGCGCACCATGGATCCGGATCAACTCTCGCAACTGGTGGAAGACAAGTTCGTCGATGCGCTGCGCGCGGCCGCTGTGTCGATGACCATGCAGGAGTTGCTGGATAAACGGCAGGATTTCATCCAGGGCGTGCAGAACGCCGTCAGCGAGGATCTGCTCAAGAACGGTCTTGAGCTCGAGAGCGTGTCGCTGACGCGTATCGACCAGACGGCAATGCAGTTCTTCGATCCGAACAATGCTTTCGATGCCGAAGGTCTCACGCGGCTCACTGAGCAAACGCAGCGCCGCAGTCGCGAACGCAATGAGATCGAGCAGGACACGACGGTCGCGATCTCGAAGAAGAATTTCGAAGCGAAGCAGCTGCAACTGGAGATCGATCGCCAGAAGCGTTTCGCCGAGCTCGCACAATTACAGGAGGTCGCCGGTCGCGAAGCAGAACAGGCTGCGATCGTGGCCAAAATCCAGGCTGAGAAAACCCGCGAGTCGGAAGAAGCGCGGATCATTTCACAGCGTCAGATTCGCGAGGCCGAAGTCGCGAAGCAACAGGCTGTCCGTCAGCGCGAAGTCGAAGCCGAACGCGAAGTGCAGATCGCGTCCATCGAGCAGCAGCGCGCGACTCAAATCGCGGAGCAGAACAAGGCCATCTCCGTGGCACAGAAATCGGAAGAACAGTCGAAAGCACAAGCGACTGCGAACATGGCGCTCGCCGAAGCCGTGAAAGCAGAACAAGCAGTGAAGACAGCCGAAGAAGTCGCCAAGGCGGAGCGCGACAAGAAGGTCACCCTCGTGCTCGCCTCCCAGGAAGCCGAACGTCAGGCCATCGGCGTCAAAGTGTCCGCGCTCGCAGAGAAGGAAGCCTCAGAAGCCAAGGCCGACGCCATTCGCACGCTGGCCAAAGCCAATCGAGAAAACTATGAGGCCGAGGCGGCGGGTAAGCGCGCGCTCAACGAAGCCATCAACACCTTATCGACTGCGCAGATTTCGCTGCAGGAGAAACTCGCGCTGATCCAGGGTTTGCCACGCATTATCGAACAGGCGGTCAAGCCGATGCAGAGCATCGATTCCATTCGCATCATGCAGGTGGATGGCCTCAATACCGGAAACGGCAGCGGTCACGGAGCCGATGTTCCAGGAACATCGTCATCAAACCTGGCGGAGCAAGCAGTCGGCGCTGCACTGAAATATAGGGCGTATGGCCCCGTCGTCGATCAGCTGATCAAGGAAGTGGGCTTATCAGGAGACGGATTGGGCAGCCTCGTGAAGGCGGGATCTTCGCCGGCGGTCACGAATCTGGTTGCCCCCGCGCAAGCGTAAAGATGTGTTCGAAGCCGCCAACGACCGTTGGCGGCTTCTCGCGCTGAAGAGGAACATGAGCGCTCCAGCGCAAAGCCTTAACGGCGTGCCCGCCACTAGCGCTCGCCAGCGTTTCCAACTCGCGCCGGCGGCCAGATCAGCTTTGCATCTACTGCGCGATGATGCTTGAGTCCCCACGCCGCGAGCGCAGCGAGTGAAGGCTTAAGGGTCACACCCACGTCCGTCAGACGATACGTCGACGTTGTCTTCGCGCGCGTGCATTCGATGAGTCCGGCTGCCTGCATCTCGCGTAGCTGCTGCGTCAAGACTTTGTGGGACACGCGAGGCAACCCGGCTTGCAATGCACTGAATCTACGCGGCCCATTCTTCAGCAGATACAGAATCAGTGGTTTCCATTTTCCGTTGATCACGCTGAGCGTGACGTTGATGGGACAGAAATATTGCGACTGCCGATGGCTGCTCACTTCGGTTACCTGAGAGTGCGTTTACGACTACTTCAGCCTGCGCGATTATGGTCGCAAGTTCAAAACGCTTTGCGCTTGCGCAATCAAGGAGATGACATGATTCCCGAAGTTATTCGCTACCGTATCAAGGCGGACAAGGTTGAAGCATTCATCACTGACTACACCCACGCAGCAACCGCGCTGAAGCAGTCACCTCATTGCAAGGGATTCGAGCTGATGCGTTCGACGAAAGACGCGGAGCTTTTTCTGTTGTTGATCCGTTGGGATTCTGCGGACGGTCACATGAAAGGCTTCCGCTCCTCTGCGCAATTCAAAGAGTTCTTCACGCACATACGTCCCTACGTGAATGACATTCTGGAAATGGAGCACTACGAGTTCACCGACGTTCGCGGCTAGGATGTCCGAGTCGTCGCTCCTAACGGCTGCGGTTCACAAGCAGCTGTAACATCCCACTGGTGCTCAGCGCGTCACGACGTCTACGAACTCCTTCATCACCGCGTCGGGTTCGACGGCAAGCGCCACGTCGGCATTGGGCTTTGTGCCCTCGACGACCTTCGTGAGTCCATCGTTTCCTACGTCGACGTGCATTGAAGCCATTTTGTAGGGCTTGCGCGAGATCACGAGATTCACTGCGAGCACGTCGAACAGGATCGGGTTCTCCCCTTTCCAGGTGTTCGTGTGGCGCCAGATCGAGTTGAGCGACGCAAGCGCATCGGTGAGCGCCGTCCCGCGGGAAAACATCTGTACTCGCATCTCCGGCGTGACGATCAACTGCGTGGTCGAATCTAACGGCGCGACCATCAACGGCACGCCTGAAGCGAATACGGCCCGGGCAGCCGCCACATTCGATTTGATATTCCACTCGGGCTCAGGCTTCGAGTTCTTCTCGTAGCCGCGATACATCGCTCCGCCCATCAGCGAGATGGCGCGAATCTTTTTGCCAATGCCCGCCTCGGATGCGAGCAATGCGGCGACGTTCGTCAGTTCGCCGACAGAGATCAGCGTGATCTGGCCGGGATGCGAGTCGATCTGATCGCGCATGAATGCGACGCCACCCGACTCGTGCAGGCTGGCCGACTTGAAGCCATTCGCCCATTCGACCTGTTTCATGTACTGAGTTGCGGTCGATGTGCCTGCGTACACCGGCACCTTCGCCCATTCGCCACCCGCAATTGACAACAGCTTCGCTGCGAGTCGTGCACGTGCGACTGCATCGCCCGAGACGGTCGTGACACCGATCAGATGCAGCTCAGGTCGTTTGATCAGCGTTGCAAGCGCATACGCATCGTCGATGTCGGTTCCTATGTCCGTGTCGAAGATGACGTGAGTAGCCGCGGTTGTGGGTGCCTGCGCCCAGATGCAAGGTGCCAGCAGGAACAAGAGCAAACACGAGAAGGTACGCATGGGCGCCGAGTATAGAGAGCATCCACATCGGGCGCATGGATCGGTCGCATCGCCGAAGCCGTCACTCGATTTCTTCTATCGAGTCCACTCGTGACGGATAAAACGCGAGGCAATCCTTGATCGCAGCCACATCTGGATAAGGCGATTCATAGGTCCAGACGGCATTGACTGAGCGATCACCACCCGAAGGAATGCTGTAGTACGCGCAGTCGCCCTTGTAAGGGCAGTAGGTGTGGTGCTGCGTTCGCTGCAGCAGGCTCATGTTCACATCCTTGCGCGGGATGTACTGCACGGCTGGATAGCTCGCTTCCTGGAGAGTCCGCGCATTGCGTGAATCTGCCACGACCTGACCTGCGACTTTTACGATCACCCGTTTAGCATTCGGGTGGATCGTGATCGGGTGATCGGGCCCAGGAACCTTGGCGACTTTAGAGTTGGACGCAGTTGCCATCGTTACAAACTCCGCGGATGAGTGATCCGTACTCATCATCGCCAACATCACTCTCACCTGTCATCGGCATGACATCGCCGATTGTCCAAGTTCGTAGACGCGTGACGCGAATGTGCAGCGTCGTCGGACACGCTCATTCAAACAAGAGCACGGCAGCGCTCGCTCGCGGAAGATTCAATGAGACCGATCGCTGCTTCACCATCACGCGCTCAACCTTGGTTGTTGTCCATTGAGCGTCAGCACCTATGACCTGCGAGCCCGCGAGCGTCACACCTTCAGTAGCATCGACACGCGGAGCGCTCAGACGCCAGACAGAGGCGGCCGCGCTGGTATCAGGCACGGCGACTTCAATGGTCATGTCGTGTTCGAGATCTTTGTTGATCAGTGCAACTCGCCATTTGCCGTTGCGATGAGCGGCATACACGCGCGCATTCACATCGTGATTCTCGAACTCACAGCCGACGAGCGTGCTTCCTGCAAACTGTTCAACGGCCATCATTCCATAGAAGATCGGGCGAGCCGAATACCCGACAACTGGATTGCCCGCGACGGGTGAATAGAACGTTCCAAGCTTTGCGATCTCCAGATCGCGCGCGTCTCGTGCGCCAGGAAGTTTGTCGCCAAGCGCGCTCGAAATCTCGCTTCCGCCGCCGCCATGCAAGTTGATGCCCTTGCAACCGCGCGCTGCCATGTCGAGCATGTAATCCATGCCCCAGAGTGCGCCGGCCAGCGCATTACTCATGCCTGCTTTGCCGCCGCGATAACAGCTGTTGCCTTCGGCCATGCGAAACGTGAGCCCGTTGCGTTTCGCAACTGGAATGATGGCGCTCATGCGTTCGGCGATGCGCGGGTCTTCTGCAAGCAAGTTCTCGATCGAAGCACTCGGACTGTCTGGCGGACCTTCTGCGTAGTAGTGGCCAGTGAGTTCCAGG
>JBJMWN010000487.1:0-6597 GCA_045810085.1 Povalibacter sp.
TTGCGGTAATCAGAGGACGAAACACTGACCGGCATTCCGACAAGGTAAGTCAGTTCCATGAAGAACGAAATGTTCGCTTCGGGTCGAGGACAGTCATCCAAATCCCGTTCAGATCATCGGGCGGTTCGCGAGGCTTCGGCAAAGAACAGGGCGCTTCCTGTATAGACATACAGGCCACACGCCGGTAGCCTTCGTGCGCTGGACGCAGGCGTGTTCGCTCGATCATTCGATGTCTGATTCCCCCGATTTCCGCTTCTATTACTTGAGCAACTTCGAGCAGGCACTCGATTGGTTGCGGCGACGCTATGCGGATCTGCTATCGGATGAGGAACGTTTGTTCCTTGACCAGTTCGCTCTGCTGGAGCGGGACACACGCGCGTTACTCGTCCGTCTTGTCATGCGCCGCGGCCCGGTGTTTCGGGAAAGCAAAATTCAATACGAGGAGATTGGGTCGCTCGAACGTGCGGTCCAGACACTCGCCGATGTTGAGTGGATCGATTGTGATCCGATGCTGAATGCCGACGCGGTTGGTGCGCTTCTGCCTAAGGCGACGCTTGCCTCTCATCTTGGTCTGAACCATAGCTTGCCGAAATCGGAACTGTGCGAGCGCTTGATCGCGAACTACCCGCAGCCTCGATCAGCTTCGAGCTGGCAAATGTTCGGTGGCGAGCGAGTGATTCACGTGACCGTGGCTGAACTGTGTCTGCACCTGCGCCTGCTCTTTTTCGGAAACTTCCATCAAGACTGGAAGGAGTTCGTGCTGACGGATCTCGGCATTTTCAAGTACGAGCCTGTGAGCACACATGACGGACGAGCCTTCCAGAGTCGTGAGCACATCGAGGCGTTCTATGCTCTCTTTCGTGCTCGTCGGGCGCTCGAGGAAGATCAACCTCTGCAGCACGCACTCGAGCTACTACCCACCGGCCCGCTCGACGAACCCTGGCTTTGCGAGCTGCGAGCCAAGCTTCAGTTTTCGATTGCGCGCGAGTTCGAGAGAGCCGGGCAATTCGCACAGGCATACGACTTGTACGCACAGTGCGATCATCCTGGCGCGCTTGCTCGGAGCGTCCGCGTGCTCGAGCGACAGGGGAGAGTCGCTGAGGCGCTGACACTTGCACAGTCGGACGTTTGCGCTGAGCTCATCGAGCCTGAGCGGCAGTTGATTGACCGTGCGATCAGGCGCATCGCAGGGCGGTCCGCAGACACCGCCGTGAAGAAGCATTCGATTCAGACAATCAATCTGGAGCTGGAGGATTGGGAGCGAGTCGAGCAGGGCGCGGCGATTTCACTTCATGCGCCCGATGAGCCCGTGTTCTACGTTGAAAACTTACTGATCAATGCGCTCTTCGGCCTGTGGTGTTGGGACGTCATCTTCGCCCCGGTGGTCGGTGCATTCTTTCATCCGTTTCAACGCGGTCCAGCGGATCTATGGAGCCCACAGTTCGCGAGTCGCAGAGCTTCTGACTTCGAACGGGCATTCGAGAGACTCGAGGCTGATGCGCACGTTCTGCCGATACTCGAGACCTATCGCGCGAAGCAGGGCATCAGCAATCCTTTCGTATTCTGGAATGGATTGACGGAGGAGCTGATTCAGCTCGCGCTGATATGTATCCCCGCTGCGCATCTCAAGCTCATTTTCAAACGCATGCTCGTCGATCTGGAGCGCAACTCGAGCGGATTCCCGGATCTCATCCAGTTCTACGTAACAGAGAAGCGCTATCGATTCGTCGAGGTCAAGGGACCGGGCGATCGCCTGCAGGATCATCAGCGTCGATGGATGGAATTCTTCGCGGATCACGGCATTCCTGCACTGGTCTGCCGCGTTGCGCGCACACGAGCGGTTGCATGACTGAGATTTCCGTTCGTGCCCTGTGCGCATTCACCGCGAAACGCGGTGATCTCGACTTGCGCTTCACACCAGCTCCCAGCGCATTGGAAGGGATTGCCGGGCATCAGCGCGTTGCTGCACGTCGCGGTCGCCACTATACGAAGGAGGTCCCTCTCAGCACAACGCACGAAGGTCTCACCCTGCGCGGCCGTGCTGACGGCTTCGATTCATCGGCGATGCGTTTGGATGAATGCAAAACCTATCGTGGAGACTTCGCTCGAATTCCTCTCAACCATCGGGAGCTGCACACAGCACAGCTGAAGCTGTACGGAGCCATGCTGTGCCGACGCGATGGACTGGAGTCACTCGATCTTGCTCTGGTCTATCTGGACATCGATCACGATCGTGAGACCGTGCTCGAAGAGCGATACGAAGCACAGGCGCTCGATCGTTTTCTTACTGATCAGTGTTCGCTCTATGCGCAGTGGGATCGGAAAGAGTCGCAACGACGCGAGCGACTGTGTGAGCAGCTCTCGCAGCTTCAATTTCCACATTCAGAGATACGTGGAGGTCAGCAGGAATTCATCGACGAGGTGCGCTCGACGGCGCAGGCCGGTGGCAACCTGTTGGCCCAGGCACCTACCGGCATCGGCAAGACGCTGGGAGTCCTGTTCCCATTACTCAAGGCGTTAGCGGCACGCGAACTGGATCGCGTCTTTTACCTGACGGCCAAAACGCCAGGCCGACAGATTGCATTGGAGGCACTGGCGGAGTTTGCGGCCCAGCCTGGCAATCAGCTGCGCGTGCTCGAACTCATCGCTCGCGACAAGGCCTGTGTGAACCCGACGCTCGCCTGTCATCCCGATTCATGTCCACTCGCGCGTGGTTTTTACGATCGCCTGGCCGCAGCGCGTGAAGCGGCGCTCGCCGTCACTTTCATGGATGCAAAGGTCGTTCACCAGATTGCACTCCAGCATCAGATCTGCCCGTACTACCTGTCGCATGAGCTTGCGCGTTGGGCGGATGTCATCGTTTGCGACTACAACTATTACTTCGATGCGAGTGCGATGCTCTATGCACTCACCATCGAAAACGACTGGCGCGTGGGGCTAGCGATCGATGAAGGACACAACCTTCTATCGCGCGCGCGGCAAATGTATTCCGCGTCGTTATCCGCGCGCGGACTGAAAGCTGCTGAAGCAGAGTGCGATCCGAGAGTGCGAGAATCACTGGAGTCTGTCGAGCATTCGTGGCGTGCGCTGCTGAAAGCCAATGTCCAGCCGTATGCAGTGCTGACCGAGCCGCCCGCGATTTTTCTGCGAGCGCTTCGCGAGTTCGTGACGCTCGCGGGCGAAGTACAAACGCAGACGCTCATGGCCATGCCGGTCACTGTGCGCGACTTCTATTTAGGATCCATACAATTTCTGCGTCTCGCGGAAGAGACGGGTGGTCACTCGTTCATCGATCTGACTCGGCAGGATCCCGCCGCTGAGCAACGCCCGACGATCTGTGTGCGCAATGTGATCCCGGCGCCTCACCTGAAGCCTCGCTTCGAAGCGGCGCATTGCGCCGTCCTTTTCTCAGCGACACTCGGACCAAAGACATTCAACGTGAACGTGCTTGGGCTGCCCGCAGATACTGAGTTCCTGGACGTGGACTCGCCGTTCGACAGCGATCAATTGAAGATCGAAGTCGTGACGACTGTGTCTACCCGCTACGCGCATCGCCAGCGATCCATGCGCACCATCATCCAGACGCTCAGCGCTCAGTACGAACGGCGACCCGGCAATTACCTCGCCTTCTTCAGCAGCTTCGAATATCTGCGATCCGCGTTCGATCAGTTTCGATCAGCTTCACCCGAGATTCCTGCTTGGGCGCAGCAGCCACGCATGAGCGAGCGCGATCGCGAATCGTTCGTCAAACGATTGCGAGTGAGCAGAGGCGGCATTGCGTTCGCGGTGCTCGGCGGTGCATTTGCCGAAGGCATCGATCTGCCCGGTGATCAACTGGTGGGTGCATTCATCGCGACTCTTGGACTGCCACAGGTAAACGCAACGAATGAAGCCATGCGACAGTGCCTGGAGAACGCATTCAATTGCGGCTACGAATACACGTATCTGTATCCGGGCATGCAGAAGATCGCGCAGGCAGCCGGAAGAATCATCCGAGCCACTAGCGATGAGGGCACCTTGATCCTGCTGGACGACCGCTACGCTTATACAGAGGTGCAGGAGTTGCTTCCGCGTTGGTGGCGCTGGCCGCGATTCGAGACATTCGACTATGCGGAATAGAGCGCTCGATCAGTGGTCTTTGTCAGGGACCGTGCTGCGCACGATGCGGCCGTTGCGATCCTGCAGTGGGCGGAAGTTGTCACCCAGAATGCTGTTGAAGGATTCGAACTGTTCCCTCGACAAAGTTTCGGGATGCTTCAGTACGAACCACCTTACGGTCTCCGAGCACGGCGGTGTCGTCAGCGAGCCCGCGTATGTGTAGTACGCATTGGTGTCGGTCAGTCCGTCGGCCAAATCGATTGCATGCGTTGAGTGAGTCACGTCACCAGATTTCTTCGGCAGCCCCGCATCGATCAGACGATCGAGGAAACGGCTGCTCTTTCCGAATTCAAAAATGACGGCGATGACAGCCATGGTGTTATCGGCCATGTTCTTGAAGACGGCATGCATCTCCATGACTCCTCGATGGCCTTTGATCACGTGTTCCGACAGAGAGTGGAAGTGAAACTGCTGCAGCTCATAGACGGCGCCGGCCAACACCAACTGACTGCCGTTCTCATATTCCTGCTCGATCGTATGGCCGTTGTTGATCAGCGAAATTTCCGCTGCGGAAATATTCAGAGCGAGAGGCTGCAGCCTGGGATCGGCCACTGTTTCGCGAATGTCGATGGGTGTTTGTCTTGCGCCGGGCTCGGTGCTGCGTGCGCAGGCTTCCCAGCCGGGAGTTTCACCCCAGAATCCGGGACCGTGGTCTCCTGAATAAGAGAACTCATCTGCGCGCGCGATCCCGCCACTGAGGCAGATTGCAATCAGCGAGCTGGCGCATATCGAACTTCGCAGCCATTGCATCGATTGCATCTCGCACCTCAATGTCGTGAGAGCCACACCTCATTTGCTCGCACTGATCCTTATAGTCCTCGCGAGGAGGGAGCTGCGTTACGTTTGATCAACCTTAGGAGCGAGGCTCGCGCACTGACAATGATTGATCGTGCATCGATGCAACGTTTCGGAAAGAAGCTTCAGCGTTCGGGCGCGGTCCACGGCTTCGCGGGTGCGGTCGCGTTGCCTGCGGTGCGCCATCCTTCCACGCCTTCGGGAAACCAATGGACTCGGCGATAGCCATAGCTGATTGCTCTTTTTGCGGCATTCCAGCTCAGCCAACAGCGCTCGTGGCAATAGATGACTACGAGATGATTGAAGTCGCCGTGAGTCTCTTGCGACAGAAGTTTGCGGAACAACTCGTCAGTCTGCGGAGCGATGTCCGCGATACCTGCGCCGGGCAGCCACACACTGCCGGGAATGACTTGTTGAGGTAGCGGAAGCCACGGCGCATCGGGCGCCATGCCTGCAGGGCGTTTCGGTTCATTGGAAACGTCGATCACGAGCGGCTTCTTCTGCTTGAGCAGCTGCGCCAGCTCTTTCGTGTGAATGACTTTGCCGCCTTCAATCGTGGCTGGCACTGCAGAGTTGATCGGTCCCGTCCAGAATCCTGCCGGTTCGGGCACGTCATCAGTGCTCGCTGCCGCGAATGCAACGAAGAGCAGAAGCAGCGGCAGAGCACGCATCGAGTGGGATCTCGCTACAGCTTCGAGGAAAGTGCTGGCGCCGGCACCGGGAACTCGCGCACGAAACTCTGTTCATTACTGTCCGTCACTTCGACCTTCAACCGTCCTTCCTGTGTGGGCTTGAAGCCGAACGTGAGGACAGGATCCGTGCTGAGCGCTATATCCGATTCGACACGCAGCACCGGCTGATCGCCGTAAGTGATGTTGATCGTTCGAATGAAGTGTGCGGCGGTGTACATGCGGGTGAGCTGATCCATCTGCATGCCGTTAAAGTTCGGATGCCGGATCATGAGCTGCGCCTGAATCGGTTTGCCGACGGCGAATTCATCGAGAAGTTTCAGTTTCATCTGCCCGAGATTCCGCATCGACTCTTCATCGTTCGATCCTGCGGGCGCTGAGCAACCGCCCGACGCTTTCACATACCTATTCACCGCATACAGTTTGCCGGCCGCATCTTCCGCGACTGCATGCACATCGGTGTACGTGTTGACGCGCATGCGCACTTTGAGCGTGTGCGGGTCGGCGGCAGGGCCGAACGTGAAGCGCCCGGCAAGCGGGCCGGGATTGTTATCAATCACCAGGACGACTGACTTGATCTGTTTGTCGCCCGGCAGTGTGATCGTGAATGGAACGAGCGCAGCATCCAACGCCCGCGGCGGAGCTTCGAGTTCAATCACGCCCGTGCCGTCACTGATCGTTCGATCGGGAAAGATGGCTCGCTGCAATTCCGCCCATCGTTCGTTGCGCGCTGCGATCTCGTCATCCGCGTGAGCGGGCAGTGCGGAGACCATGCCCCACAAACAGCAGGATGCGAGCAGCGAGAATTTTTGCATCATTCCCATTCGAGCTCCTTGTAGGCCTGCATGACGTTGTGACCGTGATACTCATCGAACAGCGTCCAGTTCTTACGCTCGGACTGCGCAACCGTTTGCGCGGCGGCTTCGATGTCTACTCCCTTGGAGATGGCTTGCCG
>JBJMWN010000488.1:0-13057 GCA_045810085.1 Povalibacter sp.
GCCACTTCTAATCCGAGGCCTTTTGCCAATGCGATGACAGAAGCTACGGGCAGGAACTGCTCGAACAGAGTGAGTCCGAAAAAGATCGCGAGCGTTGAACGCTCGGCGCCCAGCTCACGACAGGCGTCCAGCACACTCAGCAGCTTGCGCACGATCGACATGTTCCGGATGCGTGCTGGCATCAAAGCCACCATCCAACGCTGACTGCGTGGATGCAGCAGCAGACAAGCGGCAATGAACGTTGCGATAAAAATGCAAACGCCTGCGGCAAACACCATGTGCATCCCTGTGCCCATGTCAGTTCGCGTCGCCAGATACACCTGACTGGCGAGTGCCAGGAGCACCACCGAGAGAAAACCGATGAAGCGCTCCACGACGATCGATGCCGTCACGTGCGCACCGCCGAGACCCAGGCGGGTCGCCCATACACCGCGAATGACATCGCTCCCAGCGGTGCTGGGAAGAAAGCTCCCGAGTAACGTCGATGTGCAATAGACAGTCATGCCTTGCACCATCGACATCGGTCGATTCACCGACTTCAACAGCAATAGCCATTTGAACGTCATCGTGAACCGATCCAACGCGACCAGCCCAAACGCGATCACCACAGCGCCAACGCTGAAGGAGGTCAAAGTGCTAACGACATCCTGAAGATCTACGGTGGTCGCAAATAGAAGCGCGACACAGGCAATCGAAATCAGAATACGTAGGAGATTCGTCTTCATGGACTACCTTCCACAAACGCAATGAACTGAGCCAGAGCGACGCGCGAGGCGATGCTCGGAGGTGCCCGAAAGGCGGGGGCTACCTGACCTCAGTACGACGTGCTGAATAGCGACGGGAGAGCCGCTGGGCTGGAACACTGAAATTCACAGAACAAAAAGAGGGGTACAGATGCATGAAAACAGCTCACTGGTGAACTACGAGGGTGACCTCCGATTGAAGTGAATGAAGCGAACTAAGGTGGATTGGCAGCCGATTTCGCGACTCCGGGTGCACTGGTCGCCATGAGCATCGTGCAGCAGGTATTCGAAACCATGGAGCTCGATTGAGATCTAGTGACCGCGATACCCGCCGATACGCACCGCGGTCGGCGCCACACATAGCCGTGCTTGCGCTTCTGCCATCTTTCACGAGTGAGCATGAGAAGGTTTACCGCAAGCGCACGCACCTCCCACATGAAAGTTGGGTTCGGGCGCGAGGTGTGCAGGTGCTGGGTAATCACGTGATTCTCAGCACCTTCAATGATCGGCGAAGAATCAGGTTCCGCATTGAAGCGTCTCTTCATGTCGACACTCTCATGTCGAATGGCAGAAATTCAGGGATTTACAGCTGTGGGCGCGTCGCGCGAGCGCGTTAAAAGATGTTTATCAGCGGGCAATGAATGTTCAACGAGTTGCTGTCGCTGCACGGCGCCGCGGAACGTCCGAGTCTTTCTGGGTGTTACATGCAGGGGAATTCAACGCGTGACGAATGCCAGACCGAAAAACTGCGGAAAGTAATGACTCATCACCCGGGCTGACGCTGGCGCACGGTGCCAAGGCGTTGAGTCAAGTCGTGGTCGATCACTACAACGCGGAACTCCGCGCAGAGGAAGGGTTTGTAGGCGACCGCGCGAGCAAGCGAGCGTTTCAGCGCATCCTGGACGAATGGCGCGAGAAGATGCGTCAGGCAGGTGAAGATCCTTTTGGCGATACGCCGAGCGACGAACTCACCAAGAAGCAGCTCGACAAATTGCTGGCCGAAGGTGACATCGAAGCAGCCGGCACCATTCATAGCGCCATCGAGGAATTCGCACAGGAGTTTACTTCGGTCATCCGGCGCTTCCTGAGACTCAAGGAATGGAAGAACGTCGAGCGCATTGCAGTCGGTGGCGGATTGCGTCAGAGCCGCATCGGTGAACTTGCTATAGGCCGTACGGCAGTTGCGCTCAAGGCGGCGGGTTGCGAAGTGGAGCTGCGTCCGATCCGTTATCCATCGGATCACGCAGGACTCGTCGGCAGTGTCCATCTCGTTCCCTCATGGGTGCTCGCGGGTCACGACAGCATCCTTGCCGTGGATATCGGCGGCAGCAACATTCGCGCTGGAATCGTGGAATTGCGAGCCGAAAAGAAGAGCGATTTCTCAGCGGCCGATGTGCATCGACTCGAACTCTGGCGTCACTGCGATGACGACCCGAAGCGCGAAGACGCCGTCGGCAAACTCGTCGAGTTTCTGGAAGGACTGATCAAGCGTGCCCAGAAAGACGGGCTCGAACTCGCGCCTTTTATCGGCGTCGGCTGTCCGGGTGTCATTCGCGAGGACGGAACAATCGAACGCGGTGGACAGAACCTGCCTGGAAACTGGGAGAGCAAGACGTTCAATCTGCCGCAATGCCTGCGCGATGCAATTCCGCGAATCGGAGATCACGATACCGTCGTGGTCATGCACAACGATGCCGTGGTGCAAGGGTTGAGCGAGTTACCCTGGATGCAGGATGTGGAGCATTGGGGCGTGATGACCATCGGTACCGGTCTCGGCAACGCGCACTTCACGAATCGCAACACTGAAAAAGATTGAAGTAGCCCGCGCCGACTCGACTGCACGACGCAGTCGCACCTGAGATCGACAACACTGCAACTTGCTTTGTTTGTGGGTTCGAGCAAGCTACCCGGCGCAGGTCCTTGCGTCTCGACCACAATGATATGAACGATCGCGTCGGTTCCACTCGCGAGTTATCCGCGCCACTCACCCTCAGTTTCGCCGAGGCTTTTCGCTTCTGGCTCAAACTCGGCTTCATCAGTTTCGGTGGACCCGCCGGACAGATTGCGATCATGCATCAGGAACTGGTCACGCGCCGCCGCTGGATTTCGGATGGCCGATTTCTGCATGCGCTGAACTACTGCATGCTTCTGCCCGGTCCGGAAGCACAGCAACTCGCAACGTACATCGGCTGGCTGCTGCATGGAACACGTGGCGGGCTGGCGGCGGGCGGCCTGTTCGTGCTGCCTTCGCTTCTGTTGTTGATCGCGCTTGCGTGGATCTACGTGACCTTCGGTCACATCGCTTGGGTCGCGGGTATTTTGAACGGGATGAAACCCGCTGTTGTGGCGATCGTGGCGTTCGCTGGCTATCGGCTGGGTTCACGCACGCTCAAGAATGCGACGCTTTGGATGATTGCTCTGCTCGCATTTACATCGCTTGCCTGGCTGCGAGTTCCTTTTCCGATCGTGGTGATCGGCGCCGGTATGATTGGCATTGTTGGCGGCCACCTTTCACCACGAACGTTCCATGCTTCATCTCATGGAGGTGCCAAGCATCGCGAGTCGCTGACCGCAGTCATAGACGATGCCACTCCTACGCCAGCGCATGCATTGTTTCGTTGGTCGCGAACGCTCGTCTTCGTTGCCGTTGGAGTTGCGTTGTGGATCGCCATTGAAGGCAGTCTCATCAAGACTTTCGGCTGGCATCACACCTTCTCGCAAATGGGCTGGTTTTTCAGCAAGGCCGCGATGGTCACTTTCGGTGGCGCTTACGCGGTGCTGCCGTATGTTCAGCAAGCCGCCGTAGAACAGTATCAATGGCTCAGCACACCCCAGATGATCGATGGGCTCGCGCTCGGCGAAACCACACCGGGACCGCTGATCATGATCGTCGCATTCGTCGGATTTCTGGGCGGATGGAATCAAGCAGGTGTTGAGCCGGGCTGGTTGGCCTTCGCTGGAATCATCGGCGCCAGCGTCGCTACATTCTTTACCTTTCTGCCGTCTTTCCTTTTCATTCTCATCGGCGGCCCGGCTGTCGAGGCCACGCGCGATGACGTCAAGTTCGTGGCACCGCTCACGGCAATCAGCGCTGCAGTGACCGGCGTGATTCTCAATCTCGCGCTCTACTTCGCTTATCACGTTTTCTGGCCCCGAGGGGTCAGCATGCCGCTCACGTTGGAAGGGCTATGGCGTGCAGTGGATGCGATCTCAGTTCTGATCAGTGGTGTGGGATTGTTCGCGCTGATCCGCTTCAAGGTCGGTGTGATCCCGGTGATTCTCACCGCCGGCGCGCTCGGTTTGGTTCGAGCGCTCCTTTGACCAGAGTTCGAGAGAATTCCAGCAGCGAGATGGATGCACGCTCCGTCGATCAATACACGTGCGGCACCATCATGTCGGTGGGGACCGGTCGGCGTGAGTAATCTTCGTGGCGTTCGCGCTCTGGCAACACCAGCGTCTGCCGTTCGGATTCGACATATGAGAATTGCTGCAGCAGATGGTGAATGCAGTCGAGCCGCGCACGCTTCTTGTCCACGGCCTGCACGACCCACCAGCGCGCCTCAGGGATATGGGTGCGTTCCATCATGATTTCTTTCGCGCGGGTGTAGTCCTCCCAGCGACGGCGCGATTCGAGATCCATGGGGCTCAGCTTCCACTGCTTCAAAGGATCGTGCATGCGACCTAAGAAGCGCAGGTACTGTTCTTCGTCGGAGATCGAGAACCAGTATTTGAGCAGCCGGATGCCGCTACGCACGAGCATGCGTTCGAATTCCGGCACCGAACGGAAGAACTCCTCGACTTCTTCGGGCGAGCAAAAACCCATCACCCGCTCGACACCGGCGCGGTTGTACCAACTGCGATCGAACAGCACGATCTCACCCGCAGCCGGTAGATGCGCCACGTACCTTTGGAAATACCACTGAGTCCGTTCGCGATCGTTCGGTGCAGGCAACGCCACCACGCGGCAGACGCGAGGATTGAGTCGTTGCGTGATCCGTTTGATCATGCCGCCCTTCCCCGCCGCGTCGCGTCCTTCGAACAGGATCACGACCTTCTGCCGCGTCGCTGCGACCCAATCCTGCAGCTTTACCAGCTCGCCTTGCAGACGGAACAGCTCGCGAAAATATCGTTTGCGTTCCTGCTGGGCCCCCTCTGACTTATCCAGGGAGGTCTCGGACCATGTATCCCGGTCCTCGATTTCCATCTCCAGCTCTTCGTCATAGCCGTCCTCGAGATCGAGACGAATGCGACGGATGATTTCTTCGTGGTCGAGGGGTTCGCTCATGAGGTTATTTCAAGGTTGGAGCCGCACTGGACGCGCTGAACGTTCCGGCGGCGTTGTTGGGTAAATTCCATCTGAATACTTCGCTGCGATGACAGCCATGTGACAAACCTTCATTGGAAGTTCAGCCGTGTGAAGGGATGATGACGGTGTAGTGTTCACGGAAGCTCGCAAGGTAGGACTCTCGATGGCCAGAAAAAGTGCGACCAAAACGACGGACGATCAGTTCGTCCCATTGCGCGCTGCCGTGAAAGACGCCGAAAAGCATTGGAAGGCTCAGAGGCAAAAGGCACGCGATGCCAAGGGGCTTGCCAGGACGGCGAAGAAGGCGCTCAAGGCAGCCCGTAAACGATTGGAAAAAGCCGAGGCTACTGCCGTATCGCAGCCACCCGTATCGGCCAAGGCGGTAAAGAGAGCCAAATCGAAGCGCCCGGCTGCTGCTGCTCCGAAGAAAGTCGCGACTGCTGAGTCGCCCAAACCGGCGCGCAAGGTTCGCTTGGCAAAAGCTAGAAAACAGGTCGTTGCAGCGACCGTGGATGCACCCGCTCCCGATCAGACGATCACGGGAACCGCAGGTGAATCCGAGGAAGAAATGTAGGACTAAGGCTTCAGCGGCGCGAAGATAAAGAACCGGAACGTCGAACTTCATGACATCGGCGCTGAGTTTTTGCGTTGTCGGAACTTTAACGACGGTCGAGCATTCATTCGTCGACTCCGAGGAGCTACCAGCGAAGTAAGCTCGCCAGCGAGTTCATTCCCTAGCCGAGCCGCAGCACCGGATTCAGGCCGAAGACATGAATGACACAAGGGCTCCCCTTGGGACGGCCGCAGCGCCGTTCGTTGCGACGTCCGTCGCCACCTCCACAATTGCCAGCGTGCTGCTGGTGGATGATCAACCGGCAAAGCTCCTCTCTTACGAAGCCATTCTCGGCGATCTGCAGTTGCGCTGTGTGCGGGCCTACTCGGGGCGTGAAGCACTGAAGCAGCTGCTGCTTCAGGAGTTCGCTGCAATCGTTCTCGACGTCAGCATGCCGGACATGGACGGGTTCGAAACGGCCCGCATGATTCGCGAGCACCCGCGTCTGGAACGCACGCCGATCATTTTCGTCACTGGCATCAACGTCTCCGAATTCGATCAGCTCAAAGGCTACGAGGTCGGCGCCATCGACTACATCGCAGTACCGGTCATCCCGGAAATCCTGCGGAGCAAGATCGCAGTGCTCGTCGAATTGCATCAACGCCGCAGTGCGCTGCAGGCCGTAAACAAATCTCTCGCCGAGGCCCGTGCGGAACTGGAAAGCCGACACGCGAGTGTGATCGCGCAGCGCGAGGCCGAGCACGAAGCCATCTTCGAACATCCATCGCATGTGAATGCGGTCATCGAAGTGGTTCGAGACTCCGATGGAAAGATTCGCGACTGGCGCTATCGAAATGCGAATCGCAGTGCCGCCGCGCTCGTAGGCTTGCAGCGCGAGCAGATCATCGGTCGCTGCATCGGCCAGGTTTTGCCTCCCCCGAGAGTTGCGCACGTTGCCGCCTGCTATGCGCAGGTACTGGCCTCAGGCCAGATCGCCCGCTACGAAATGACATATGGCTCCGCCGATTACCTGGTCACCGTTTACCGGATGAACGCAGAGTGCATCGTCACCTCCGGCATCGACATCACGGATCGCAAGAATGCGGAAGCAGGCATGCGTCGCAGCGAAGCTCGCTATCAGGCGCTGCTTGAGAATGCACCGGTGGCGGTGGCGCACAACGCGTTGGATGGGCGTTTCGAATACGTGAATCGAGCCTTCTGCAAGCTCGTGGGCTACAGCGCGGATGAGTTGTTGCAGAAGCGCTGGCAGGACATCACGCATCCAGAGGATATCGAGAGCGACTCATCGCTCGCCAGGCGAGTGCTTGCAGGTGAGCTTCCTGACTACACGATCGAGAAGCGCTACGTGCGCAAGGACGGAGAGATCGTCTGGGTCAATCTGTTCGGCAACTTCGTCCACGACTCCAACGACCGTGCGGTTCAAGGCGTGGCGGTCGCGATCGATATCACCGAACAGCGTCGCGCGGCAGCTGATCTGGTTGAGAGTCGCGAGCGACTCGTTCTGGCGAAAGCCGCCGCTCGACTTGGCACGCATGATTGGGACATTCGCACCGGCGTCATCAAGTGGGATGAGCGCACTTACGAACTGTGGGATCTCCAGCCCGGCACGCCTGTGACCTTCGAGACCTTTGCTCAGGGCCTGCATCCAGATGACTTCGCCACGATGCAAGCTGCGGTCGATCGTGCACTCGATCCGAACGGCGACGGCAAATATCTGTCGGTTTATCGGGTCATCCGTCGCCGTGACGGCAGCACGTGCTGGATCGAAGCCACGGGCCGCGTCACCTTCGAAAATGGCAAGCCCGTGCGCCTGGTCGGCACGGTGCAGGACATCACCGAGCGCACACTTGCACAATCTCAGCTGCGCTCGAGCGAAGAGCGTTTCAGGGAACTCGCCAACAACATTGATCAGTTCGCCTGGACCTGCGATGAGCACGGCCAGGCCTTCTGGTACAACGATCGCTGGTACGAATACACCGGCACCAGGGAACAGGACATGTTGGGCCTGGCGTGGTCGACACTTCATCATCCTGATCATCTGGAGCGCGTGAAGACTCACTTGGAGTATTGCCTGAGGACAGGCACTCCCTGGGAAGACACCTTTCCGCTGCGCGGAAAGGATGGGAATTACCGCTGGTTCCTTTCACGGGCGGTTCCTATTCGCGGCGACGACGGCAAGGTGTTGCGTTGGTTCGGCACCAATACCGATGTCACTGATCTTCGAGGCTTGCAGGAAGAGCTCAAGCAGGCCGACGCGCTGAAGGACGAATTTCTCGCGATGCTGAGCCATGAGTTGCGCAATCCCACGGCAGCAATCAGCAACGCGGCGCAGGTTCTGTCGCGGCTCCTGGCGGATAGTGAACGCGAGCAGCCGCTCGTCAACATCGTGCAGCGACAGGTGAGTCATCTGTCGCGACTGCTCGATGATCTGCTGGACGTTGCACGCATTACGCAAGGACGCATCGATCTGCAGCGCGAACATGTCACCTTGCAGCAGTGTGTCCAGGGTGCGATCGAAACGACCGAACCGTTGATGCGCGAGAAGTCGCATCGGCTGACGTTCGTGCCCTCGTCGCAACCGCTGTGGGTGTTTGCAGATCGCGTGAGACTTACACAGTGCATCGCGAATCTGCTCAACAATGCGGCCAAGTACACTCAGCCCGGCGGCACTGTTCACGTCAGAACTTTCGAAGACAAGGGTCAGGTCGGTGTCGAGATCATCGATTCGGGCGTAGGCATTTCAGCCGAGTTGCTGCCGCGCATCTTCGAACTGTTCGTGCAAAGCGAGCGGCCGCTCGATCGCTCCCAGGGCGGACTTGGCATAGGCTTGACCATCTGCAGGAAACTGGCCGAAATGCACGGCGGCACGGTCGTCGGTCACAGCGCTGGCATCGGCTCTGGCGCCACATTTACTTTGCGTTTGCCAAATTCGCAGGGCCCATCGAAATCAATGAGTGCGTCGAACGGAACTCGAGGATCGCAACGCGTGCTCGTGGTCGATGACAATCGCGACGCTGCTGATTCGTTGGCCTTGCTGCTGCAGCTGCAGGGGCACGACGCACTCACGGTTTATTCCGGAAAAGAAGCTTTAGCGAAAGGCCCAGCCTATGCACCGCAGGTGGTGCTGCTCGATATCGGTTTGCCCGACATGGATGGCTATGAGGTCGCGCGGCGCATGAGAATCGCATCGCCCGCAATGAAGCTGATTGCCGTCACCGGGTATGGATTGGAAGAAGACAAACTGCGATCGGCCGCCGCGGGCTTCGATCTGCATCTGGTCAAGCCTGTCGCACTCTCAGATCTCGAACAGGCGTTTGCGTCACTGCTGTTGAACAGTAGTGGGATGTAACAGCTGCTTGTGAACCGCAGCCGTTAGGAGCGACGACTCGGACGTCCTGTCACGATCGTCTTTGCTCGGGTCAAAAGGCGTGACTTTTGCCCCTCGCTCGCCACCTGCGGCGGCGGGCACATCCATGTGCCGAATACGCGGCCCGGTACACAAGCCGTTGTTACGGGCCACTAATCGGTTCGATCACCGCTTTGGCGAGGTGCCCTTGCGCGATTTCGCAGACGTATCGGGCTTCGGCACGGGCGCTTTCAGCGAGTATCGCGTGTCCTGTAGTGCGAGATGAATCAGCTCGCTCACCGCTGCCATCGCGCGCTCAGCATCCCCATCCGCAATGGCCGCATACACTTTTCGATGATCCGGCATCGGGTCACGCGGCAACCCAGAACGTTGTTGTTTGAAGAGTGTCGTCCAGCGAATGGCCGCTCCGATGGTGGACGTCAGTGTCATCAAGGGTTCGTTGCCAGTCGCGAACAGAATCTCCTCGTGAAAACTCTGATCGGCTGCTCGGCCCTCCGGTGTCGCCAGTCCGTATCGAGCCATCTCTTCCAGCGCGTGACCCATGCGACCCAGCTGTTCGGGTGTTCGACGTTCGGCTGCCAGCGCGGCGGCACGAGGTTCGAGAATCTCACGCAGCTCGAACAAACCGCGGAGAAATGATTCGCTCGGCTCGCTCTTGAACACCCAACCGAGGACGTCTGGATCGAGCAGATGCCAGCGTTGTCGACGGGTGACTCGTGTTCCCGCTTTCGGCCGGCTCTCGACCAGACCTTTCGCAGCGAGGATACGGATAGCTTCGCGATAGGCCGTGCGGGAGACGCGCAGCTTGCCGCTCGCCTGGATCTCATCGGGAAGTAACGATCCGGGAGGATGCTCACCGCTCACGATGGCTTCGCCCAGTGAGTCAGCAATCTGCCGGTGAATACGCTTCGTCGCTCCGGTCTCGCTCCACTCGTCCTGATTGAACCGCAGCGCTGGCTTGCTGCGGTCGGGCGCTTTGGAGAGAGCTTTAGGAGCTGAACGTGTTTTTGTTTTCATCGGACGGCTGCAGAACCAAGACGGGCCGGATGATAGTCGTATGGCTGTACTGGCACCACTCGTGCAGTGGGCAGAATCCGGCCTGCAGCATGGCCGAACTCGGGACGACGAATCACAGCGCAGCGACCTTCGGGCTGCAGCCGATCCACGTGGCCATCTCATTGAGCGGGGGCACGCAGAGCGGCCCGGAGTTCAAGGAGCTGCCTCGTACGCGGGCAGCCACCGCAAGCAATTCCGAGCTTACTTTGATCCCTGCCCGACGAGCTGCCGCGAGCGACACTTCGAAGCGTACACGACGGTCGATCAGCATGAAGTTCACCGCGCTGCCGTCATCGAGACCCGTCGGCCGATCGGTGACGACCAGCACCGGAAGAGTTGCGACCGACTCAATGAGCTCCTGCAGATTTCCTGCGTAGTTCGCTCCGATGTAGAGAATCTGTGCATCGACAGCCTGACGCGCAGCATCGATGTTTCGTACGCGCACGGGCAGGTTCTTGATCGGATGTTGCGTGGCCAGCTTGTTCAGCTCATCCGCGACGGAATCGCCGCCCATGATCGCAATCGTGAAGTTGTCATTCTTCAATGCCTCGGCGGGCCAATCCATGTAGCCGGTGAAGCGATAGATGAACGCCGCTTTGACCACATCCTCCCGATAAGGCTCTGCAGCAGCGGCCAGATGCGACCAAGTCAGCATCGCTGCCACGAGCAGGATCGGGAAGATCGAGATCAGGCCACGCGGCGATCGTCTTTCACTCCAGGGAAATCGCTCCATGAACATCCTTGTCATGCTCAGAATCTCCACCGCGCCTGTGCGATGACACTGCGACGAATGTATTCGGCGCTGGGGGCCGGATATTCCAGGTGTCGCGAATCGAGCAAGTTGAAACCGCTGAGAGAGATATCGAGTGCACGCCACACGTGCCAGGCCACTGACGCATTCAGCTCATAGTACGGATCGAGTTTCGGACCGGGCAGCGCATCCACATAGCGAAAGGTGGCGTCGAACGTGACCTGCGGACCGAGATCCATCGATGAGCTCAGCAGGGCCTGCGACTTGGGATCATTGCCTGACTGATTGACGCCCAACAGCGTGCTCGCACCGCTCGAAAACTCGAGGCTCTTGCGCAACAAACGAACCCCAGGTGCAAGACGCCACCAATCTGTCACCTGCCACTTCGCCCACGCCTCGAACCCGTACGTATCTCCTTCCATCAGATTGTCCCAGCTCAGCGGGACGAACGTTCCGGGTGTCGGCTCTATCGTTCGCAAGTCATCGTAGACGTTGTAGAACACCGAAGCGGACAACGACAGATTGGAAGTCGGTTGCACTCGATAACCGAGTTCGTAGCTATCGACCTGCTCGGGATCGAATGAGTTGTTGCCCGTCAGAAATACGGCCCCGCCGACTTTCTCGACAACGTCACGATCGAAAGGCGTCGGCGAACGAATCGCACGTGAGGCAGCCAACCACACCAATCCATTGTCGCTGGAGCGCCAGGCCAGCCGGATGTCCGGCAGAGGATTCCAACCCGAAAACGGATCTCGCTCCATCTTCAACCCGATGGTGAGATCCAGAGAATCTGTCAGAGCGATCGTGTCCTGAGCGAATGCATTGCCGAGATGCAAAGTGCGCTCATGAGGCTCGAACAGAAGTGTGGCGGAGTTCGTGATGTCGTAATCGTGCACTCGCGCACCGGCACCCCAGATCACGCGATGCCCGCTGAATTGCAGGCTGTTCTGCAGCTCCAGATCGAGGGTATTCAATTCAAATCCGACACCGTTCGGACGTTCCGCGCGTTCCGTGCGATCGAAATACGCCTGCACCTGCCATTCGCTGCGCTCAGTGCGATGCTGCCAGCGGCCGAGTACGTTCCCACCTTCCACTCGTCCGTCGTTCGCTCCGAGTTGATGCTGGTTGCCGCGATAGGCATCGCCCTGAACGGTTGCGCTGTCTTCCGCGCCCGTCCAGTCCATGCGGAATCCGAGTTGACCCTTGTTCCAGTCATCCCCAGCACCGCTGCCGTCGGCGAGTTCCATCTGATCCTGTTCGAAAGCTTTGCCGTAGACGCGAAAAGACAGAGCCTCGCTCACCTTCTTGCCGAACCGGGCACTCACGGTACGTTCCTGATTGCCGTAGCCCACGCTCATCAACGGACTATCGGTCAGGTAGGCAGGACGCGTGATGATGTTGATCACGCCATTCATCGCATTCGCGCCCCACAACGTCGCACCTGGACCGCTGATCACCTCGATCCGATCGATGTCGTCCATCAGAACGTCCTGCACATCCAGATAGACGCCGGAATAAAGCGGCGAATAAACACTTCGCCCGTCGATCAGGATCAGCAGCTTGTTGGAAAAGTTCTGAGCTTCCTGCGCGCCGGCAAAACCGCGGGCGCCGGCGATGTAGCGCGAGGCACTGTACTGAGTGATCTGCAGATTCGGGGCGAGTCGCAGTGCTTCAGATACGGTGTTCACGCCCGAGCGGATGATTTCCTCATGCGTGATCACGTAGATGGACGCGGGCGCTTGCTTCAGCAACTCGGCCGACTTCGATACGGAAGTGACTTCGAGATTCGAAAGCTCTTCCAACGACAGATCAGTGAGCGCGTCGGCGCCTGGATCGGCGTGGGCAACCGACCATCCGCAGAGACTCATCACCAAACCGACGCCGATCAATCGACCGCTCACGCGCATGACCATCGGATGCATTCTTTTTCTTGCCCCATATCGCCTTGATGAATATGCGGTTCAGTCAGGGTGAACGCGCGCCCCGCTGTCCGTCAGATCAAGTTTTAGTTGCGCACGATTGGAAGCTCTCTCGCTGAGCTCACCCGCCGTCTTTAAAGTGTAGACGCTTTGCACCAGGACGTCCTCGTGTAGGCGATTGGCTGCAGTCCCGAACCGAGACTGGGCAATTCTGACGTACTCAATTTCAGCAGGTGTGGGCCTCATCAGCTCCATTCAGAGCTATGCCGACTGACCATGCGAGCGGTAACTCGACCCAGAACGTCGTGCCCTGCCCGCCTGAGTCTCGCAGCCAATCCTCC
>JBJMWN010000489.1:0-10398 GCA_045810085.1 Povalibacter sp.
ATGAAAAGGGGGGCGCAACTGCGCCCCCCTTTTTTTGCCCGCAAGTTGCGGTCGATGGACTCAGGCGCGCACGGCTTCGCTCGAAATGCCCAGCTTCCTGCTGAACGGAATATCCGTGCTCAACCACGTGGCAGATCGCCACAGCCATTCCAGCGGACCGTAGTAATAGTGTTTGAACCAGGTGCGCGCGAGCCACATCTGCAATCCCCACAGCGCTACACCCAACGCGGCACTGCCACCCTGGCCCAAGTAGGCATACGCCCCCGCTCCGAATCCGTAGAAGACCGGTACGAGAAATATCGATTGCGTGACGTAAATCGTGAGCGTCATGCGACCGCACGGCGCCAATGGACGCAGCACGCTTGCGACCGATGGAATTCGATACAGCAGTAACAATCCGAGCATCGTCACGAGCATCAGTGAATTGTTGAGGTACGACTCCACGACCGGCCCCGACAGCAAAGGCGCAATTCGATAGCCGAACCACAGCAACAGACCAGCCGTGATCGCAAGTCCGATGATCAAACGCACGTATAGCGGCTTGAATCGATCGCTCTGAGTGAAGAAGCCAGCACGACTCAGCAGAAAGCCGAGCTGCGAAAATCCGATGATGTTCCACAGCCGTCCGCTGTCGAACATGAAACCCCATTTGCCGACCTGCCCCGTCCATGTATTCACTCGTACGACATCGAGAAACGATCCGTTCGCGTACGCATTCATGAGCGTGGGATGAATCGTCGGATCGCTCTCTCGATGAAACTGCAGTGCATTCAGAATGAGCGCGGGTCCCTGCAGCACGAAGAACAGACCGAGTGCGAGAAGCACCGCATTGCTCGCGCCGTAAAGCGGCACCAGCAAGACACCCATGATCGCAAGCACCTGCAGGATGTCGCCGCCGTACAGCAGGCTGTGAGCGAATCCGAGCACGAACAGAAGCATCAGGCGCCAGATGAATCGCAGGCGAAAATCGACGCCCTTACGTGCCTGACTGTCCATGATGATGAAAAAGCTCACGCCGAACAGCAGCGCGAACATGGCGTACGACTTGCCGCCGAATAGAAAGAACATCGTGGAGTTCACGGCGCTCGGCACGGGATTGGCCCAGTACAGCTCGTAGTACTCGACCATGTGAATCAGGAACAGTCCCATGAGCGCGTAGCCGCGCAGCACATCCACCACTTCGATCCGTTCGACCTTGCGATCCGCTTGCATGCATCCCCCGAGGACTCAATGACTGCCGCTTCGTTGCGCGAGCATTGAAGATAGTTGTATGGCGCCGTGATTCACCCTTGATGACAGCGCAGTACAAGAGTAGCCAATCGACAGCCGAAATAGAACGCGACGAAACGGCGGCTTTCAAAAGAAAAGAGCCGGCAGAACGCCGGCTCTAAAACTTCACCAGGTTGGGAGAAGACGCCGAGGTCAGCCTTCAGCGTCTTCGCACCAGCGTTACAGCGGCGTGGCGGACACGTCGTCGATATAGACGTCGTACGCCGGATCGGTGCCTTCGAAGAAGATCACCACGTCCGTGGGGTCGCAACCTGCAGGGATGACAAGATTGCCCGCAAGCTGCGTCCACGTACCGGGCACCACGCCAGTGTTGTTCTGCAGCCATGGATACGTGTCAGCGGCACCCGCGCAGGCGACTTTCGATGCGAGTCGCACAGTGCCATTGCCAGTGCCGTTGATCAGAGCCCATGCACTCACTGCGTACGATTTGCCGGTCTGCACCTTGCCAGTGAGGCTGTAAACCGCAAACTGATTTGCGTTCGGTCGGCCGGTCGCATGCAGACTCTGCGCTCCAGTGTGGAACTGAGTGGTCACGGCGCTCAGCGTCGCACCATTCCACGAACTCCAACCTGCAGTGCCGGTTTCGAAACCGCCATCGTTCACGAGATCCGTGCTCGGTGGCACAACCTTCACGTCATCGACATACACGTCGACGCTCGGGTCCGTGCCTTCGAAGAAGATCGCAACGTCGGTTGGCGTGCAGCTTGCCGGAATCACCAGATTGCCGGAGAGCTGCGTCCATGTGCCGGGCACGACCGCAGTGTTGTTCTCCAACCAGGGATACGTATCCGCTGCACCCTGACAGGAGAGCTTCGACGCAAGGCGTACGGTGCCATTGCTCGCACCGGTGATGTAGGCCCACGCACTTACCGCATATGTCGTGTTCGTCTGCACTTTGCCTGTGAGGCTGTACACAGCGAACTGACCGCTGCTCGATCGACCCACCGCCTGCATGCTTTGATTGCCGCTGTGTTTCTGCGCGGTGCTCGTCGTGAGTGTCGAGCCGATCCACGAGCTCCAACCTGCCGTGCCGGTTTCGAAGCCGCCGTCCGTCACGAGATTGATGCCCGACTGAGGCTGCGGTTTGCCGATTCGAATATTGTCGACGTTAGCGACACCACCGCCGGTTCCGTTGAACACGATGTAGAGATCGTGCGTGCCGGTGATTGCAGAGAGAGCCTGCTCCAATGTCTTCGAACTGCCCCAGCTTCCGGTCGGTGGCAAATCGAGTGTGAACAGCGGAGTGCCTTCGCGACTATCGAGATAGACAGTGATGCTTCCCGGATCGGTATTGCCTTTGGCATAGGTGACCCAGAACGTGTTCCAGCCCTGCTGGAATTCCACACCCTGGTAACCGATCCAATCGCCACCATCGGTATAGGCAACAACGTTGCCGAGCGCGGCAACGCCGCTGCCCTGATCATATTCTTCAGCTTCGAGCGTCAAGCCGAACTCGGTGCCCTTCCATCCCGCAGGTACGTAGGGAGGTACGGTGCACGAATCGCCGCCACCACCCATGTAGCAGACGATCCATTCGAGCCCCGGACGTTCAGTGCCATCCGAGCGCAGCAGATATCCGTTGGTGCGCCATGTCGCGCCCTGCCGATAGCCCCAATGCGTGATGCCACCGACGGCAGGGTGATCCCAGAATATCTTGAACAGATCACGCATGCGGTTGGCATGACGCGCATCGTCCGCGAAGTTGAGATCGAGCTCGGAGATGTAGATCGGCAATCCGGCCGCTGCGAGCTTGTCGAGATTGGCCGAAATAACCGGCAGATCTGCGCGTTCGAGGAAGTGAGCCTGTTCGCCAATACCATCGACCAGGCCTTGCGATTTGAGCGCATCGATGACGGCCAGATAGTTCGCGGTGAACTGATCCAGCATCAACGTGTTGTACTCGTTGAGAATCAGCTTCGCATGCGGGAAGTGAGCACGCGCCATCTGGAATGACTTGACGACCCAGTCATAGCCGCTCGTCCCAGCGCCGCCCAATGCTTCGCGATACGTTGCCGGTGAATTCAACGGTTCATTGACTACGTCGATCAGATCCACGTCGGGATAACGCTGTGCGACGGCCGCCATCCATTCATCGATTTCTTGGAGCTGCTCTTCTGGACTCAGGCTGTCCAGCCACGCAGGTTGCTGCTGACCCCAGATCAAGGTGTGGAACTTGAACGGCAGCTTGTGATCCTTCGCGAACTGATAGGCGGTATCGACCGAGTCCCACACCATCACATCGCGCGTGGCCTCGACACTGCCCCACTTGCCCCCGTTCTCCGGAGTGATCTGATTGAAATAGGTGAGCAGATGTTCGTAATCAGCGGGCGAACCGACGGCCGTGCCGAAGAACTTGACCTGATTGACCGTTACCGCAACGGTGTCAGCGGGACTGACTTTGTCTTTGTTATCGGCAACGGTGATCTGGAATTCGAGTTTGACCTGACGATCTGTTTCAGGCGCCGTGAATGTGAGAACGCCGCCCTTCTTGGACATTTTCACCGCAACCGTCGGGCCAGCGATCTGCGTCCAGGTGTACGTCTTGATGGTGCCGGTCGCTGTGAACGTGTTCGGTTCGAGAGTGACTTTTGCCCCTTCATTCACCGTCTGATCCGGACCTGCATCGACCAGCGGGCCCACGATGGGACACCCAGCAATCATCACCGCGCATAGCAGCACGGTGTAGCGAAGCGCTCGAAACCTCATGACTATCCCCTCTATCTCATCCCGCGTACCGCGGTGGCCGCATTTCGCGGTCTCTAGTTGAACTGAGCTCAGCAACTGAGCCACGCTCCACATATGGGAGCTTGTGGTAACGCTATCACCCGATCACGAACATCTACAAGAGGGAGACATACAGACGAGCCGAGAATTTTCGTGGTGCACTTTTAGGTTGTCGGAAAAACACTGCCGCACGAGTTGAATCATCAACAAGAGCATTCATTTGTCAGAGTTAACGACCACGAGTTGGCTGATCCTTGCAGATGACCTGACGGGCGCAGCCGATGCTGCCGTTCCGTTCGCGCAACGTTCGCTGGATTCTCGCGTGCTCTGCGCGCCGGGACCTCTGACCAACCACTCCGAAGCTCAGGTGATCGCATGCAACGTCGAGAGTCGCACCGCGAGCCGCGAAGAGGCGATCCGTCTGAATCGACTCGCGCTCGCACAGCATTCCCAGACTGATCGGCGCCTGTTCAAGAAAATCGATTCGCTCTTCCGCGGCCACCCCGCCGAGGAGATTGCGGTCGCGCTCAATCAACGATCGAAGGATGGCGCTCGCGCTTTCGGTATTCTCGCGCCCGCTTTTCCGGCAACGGGACGAACCACGGTCAATGGACAGGTCCATGTCCATGGCAGGCCGTTGGATCTGACCGGCGGATCGCAGCACCGGCTCAATCGCAACAACGTCGACCTGATCGAGTTGCTTTCGCGTGCGGAATTATCTGCGGCTGTCGTGCCGTTGGAAGTCGTGCGGGATTCAGAGTCACTTGCGCAGACACTCGAGCGTCTCCGATCAGAAGGCCACGATGTCGCAATATGTGACGCGACCGAGCAATCCGATCTTCAGTGCATCGCACGCGCAAGTGTTGAGTTTGAAGGCGCAGTGTTGATCGGCAGCGCCGGACTGGCCAGTGCCATTGCTGCTCTTCTTCCCACAGGCTCTGCGATCGGAACACGCATTCAAAAAACGCGACCGGTGCTGACTGTCATCGGCTCGCAGGCATCTGAATCCCATCGATCGGCGCGCCGACTGATTCAGGACACGGGTCTGCATAGCGTCTCGGTAGACGTTCAACTCCTCGAAGATCCGCAAGCCAGAAGAACACTTGAGGCTCTGGTCGATGATGCAGCCGGGGAACTCCGCGCTCAGCATGACGTCCTGATCTACCTGACTGAAACGAAGGAACTGCCGCTTTCTATCCGGGCGGAAGTTGCCCAGAATCTTGCCGCAATGCTAACTCCTCTTTTTCCTCTTGCCGGAAGCCTGGTCGCAAGTGGCGGTGACACCGCCGCCGCGTTGCTCGTTCGCGCGGGCGTGCAGTCAATCCGCTTGCTCGATGAAATGGATCCGGGCGTTTGCCTGGGTTTGACGATGGGTGATCTGTGCATCCCGATCGTGACGAAGTCCGGATCTTTCGGTGGCGATGAGTCTCTGGTTCGAATCGTTCGCCATCTTCATGCACTCGAAGCCGGCGGACCGCGATGACGGCACCGATCGTCGCAATCACGATGGGCGATGCGTGCGGCGTTGGCGCTGAAGTGGTCATGAAGGCGCTTGCCTGGCCCGAAGTGCACGCTCTGTGTCGTCCGCTCGTGATCGGAGACGTGCAACGGCTGCAGCTCGCCGGACGGATCGTCGGCACTCGACTGAGCGTCGAATCGCTGCAGAGACCTGAGCAGGCGAATTACTCACCCGATCGCGTCAACTGCATCGATCTGAAACTCATTCCGAACAACCTGCCCTTCGGACAGATCTCCGCGATCGCAGGTGAAGCGGCATTTCGTTACATCGAACGCGCAGTGCAGATCGTCGAAGCACATGAGGCTCAAGCAATCTGCACGGCGCCACTGAGCAAGGAGGCTCTGCATGCGGCCGGACACAAGTATCCGGGCCACACCGAATTGCTCGCTGCGCTCACACGCACGCCTGAAGTGTCGATGATGCTCGTCGCACCGAAACTGCGGGTGATTCATGTCACCACTCACATCGGACTGCTCGATGCAATCGAACGCATCGAGCCTGCTTTGGTCGAACGCGTCATCACACGTGCGCACATGACACTCGTCAAAGCAGACATTGCGAATCCACGCATCGGCGTGTGTGGCATCAACCCGCACGCAGGTGAGAACGGTCTGTTCGGTCGCGGTGAGGAAGCCACCAAGATCGAACCCGCTGTGGCGGCCTGTCGCGGGCGTGGCTGGAACGTGAAAGGTCCGTTGCCAGCCGACACATTGTTTTTCCTTGCGGCTCGCGGCGATTACGACATCGTGGTCGCGATGTACCACGATCAAGGTCATGGCCCCATAAAAGTCCTGGGTCTTGAATCAGGTGTGAACATTACGGTCGGGCTGCCAGTGATCCGCACGTCTGTGGATCACGGCACGGCATTCGACATCGCAGGCACAGGCGTGGCAGATGAGCG
Source organism: Povalibacter sp. (assembly GCA_045810085.1). GTDB lineage: Bacteria > Pseudomonadota > Gammaproteobacteria > Steroidobacterales > Steroidobacteraceae > Steroidobacter. The sequence goes on from JBJMWN010000489.1 coordinate 6,435, forward strand.
CAGTCTGGTCGAAGCCCTGCGGCAAGCAGTTGCTCTCGCGGCGCACTGATCCCACCTATAGCGCCAAGAGCAGAAATCTGCGCGGAACTTCTCTCAGGTGCGCCCGCTTGCAAATAAGCGGCAATCACATCAGTCAGGAGAAGTTCGATGGCAGGCAACGACACTCAGATCAATCCAGGCAAGGCCGGGCCTAAGGGCGCATTGGAGGAGAAACCTGCCGGCCAAGACGCGCCGAGCAGCGGGCCGTCCGGCAATGAGGGCAACAACACGCGACGTGATTTCGTAAAGCTTGCGAAGCACAGGAAGGATTCGGACGACGACGATGCGCCGCCCTCGGGTGCTCGCAACGAATCTCATCGTTGAGACTCGATCGTTCAAAATCAACAGCGCGCCTTTGCAGGTTTTGTGGGCAGGTTTGGTGGGTAGGTTCGGTGGGCGCAAAACCTAACGCTTGATTGCCTCTTCGGCGCGCTGCTCTTCCCGATCCTTCTTACCTGTTTTCTTCAGGTCACCTTCCGCCAGTCGGCGACGCACACCTGCATCGATGCCGTCGCCTTCGAACATCGGCTCGTAAAGCGTGCCTGCTGTCGGCTCCGCTGCAGGCGAATCCTCGATCAGAACTTTCTGCGTCACGTTCCCAGTCATGTTCTCGGTAAAGCGCCGCGCGATGCGGTGTGACGCAGCTGCCATTTTCGACTTGTAGCCCACCGTGATTTCCGGTTTCGGATTCACGGTCGCGTCCACAATGGTCTGCACAACCTTTTCCGGCGGATCGAGCATGACCATCCGCGGTTTGTGACCTGTGTAATTCGCTGCGTGATCAAACCACGGAGTGTCCGTCGCGAAAGGCGAGATCGTGGACACGTGGATGTTCTTCTCCTTGTTGAGCCGCAACTCCTGGTTGAGTGCTCCGCCCAGCCCGATGATCGCTGCCTTGCTGGCGACGTAACTCGTTTCATAGGGAAACGGCACTCGACCGGCGACGGAGGCGATGTTGATGAGCGTACCGTTGCCCTGCTTACGGAACTGCTTCATCGCGAAGTAACTGCCATTGACCACGCCATTCAGGCTTACATCAATGACGCGATGATGGTCCTCCAGCGGAATATCTTCGAAGCGACCGAACGCGCCGACCCCGGCCAGATTGATCCAGACGTCGATACGGCCATAACGATCCACTGCCGTGTCGGCAAGAAACTGTACCTGCTCTGCCTGACTCACATCGGTGGTGACGACGAGCGCGTGCGCACCTCGCACTTCACATTCTTTGGCAAGTGAATTCAGCAGCGGCGTGCGACGTGCTGCGAGCACCAGCTTGGCCCCTTGATCAGCCAGCGCCAGTGCAACCCCTTCTCCAAAGCCACTCGATGCGCCAACAACCACCACAACCTTGTCCTTGTTCTGCTGCGCATTCGTGGTCGCACAGCCGGCAAGCTGAATCGCGAAGACCGCGATTACAAGCATTGCCGGCACCTTCACATGCGCGAATCTATTCAGAGTCTCGCAGGCTGCGATCGACGATCTCATGGTGAGTTTCCAACTGATGTATCTGGCAAAGCTCACAAACATCGATCAGGTTCCTTTGCAAATGAACCGCCCGCTCAAGGCTACGCACATGTAAGTCTCATCTCGCAGCACGATGGCCACTTCGCACACGTTGTGAACACAACTCACTCATTGTGCGTGGTCGAGTTGAAAAGCGCTTGAATCGCGGAACAGTCACGCATCCTCATCGTTGATTGAGTCCAACGCTCACTGCGCATTCGCCACTCCTGCATGAGGATTCCTCCATGACACTGGCACTCTTCGAAGATCGGGGTACGCCCATCAGCCAACAGCGCTTCACCTGGCGAGAGCTCGCTGGCAAACCGATCAGCAAGTTGGACGACGATGCGTTCACTCGGGTCCGCGTCATTCTGATGAACGGCCTGGAAGTCGAAGCGATGCGATTCCAGCACGCAGCCGCACGCTTCAATCTGGATCTGCGCCGACCGCTCGCCGAGATTCGTCGCGTTGAACATCATCAGGCGACGATGGTGAATTGGCTGCTCGGTGCGGATCACTCTCCGCTCGAGACAACCATCGGCTATGAACAGGTGGCCATCGAATTGACGGCAGCGATCGCGCAGCAGGAGCCCGATGCCTATCTCGCACAGAACTATCGGTACGGTCTGCTGGAAGACTTCGATCACATGTATCGGTATTCGGCGCTACTGGATCGTCTGGAAGGCAAGGACTCCAACAACATCCTCCAGAGCTACACCGATGTGCTGCCCGGCCGGCCGACAGTGGTTGAACACCGTTCGCCCGAAAACGATTTACGTCGGCCCTTCGATCGGAACGCTGCTGCACCGCTGACCAAGTTGAATGCGTTGACCCTCACGGCGAGTGAGCACCAGACGCATGACTACTACATGAATGTAGGGCCGCTCTTTGCCGATCCTGTGGCACGACAGCTCTACGCCGAGATCGCATCGATCGAAGAACAGCACGTGACCCAGTACGAGTCGCTCCTGGATCCGACGCAGTCGTTGCTTGAGAACTGGCTGCTGCATGAAGCGATGGAGGTCTACAACTACTACAGCTGCGTCCAGTCGGAATCGAACCCGCGCATCAAGGCGATCTGGGAACGCATGCTCAATTACGAGTTGGGTCATCTGACACTTGTCGGCGAGCTGTTCAAGAAGCATGAAGGCCGCGATCCGCAGGAAATCGTCGGCGAGAAGCTGCCTGAGCCGATTCCGTTCGAAAGCCAGCGTGAGTTTGTGCGCACCACACTCGCGAACGAAGTGGATTTGCGCTCCAAAGGTCCGGATTTCGTGGGCCTGGAAGAAGAGCCGCAGGAATCGCTCGACTATCGCAACTACATGAACTCGCAAGGCTCGCCTTCTGAGACCGTTGCGGCGGGCTATAGCTGGGCTCCAGGAACCGAAGTCGTACGCAAAGTCGTCAACATGTAATCGGAGAAATCGTCATGCAAGAGTCCATCGACTCCACTCGCATGGGTGTGAATCGCACCGGCATGCAAACCTCGCCCAAGCACAGTCAGGAGATGCTCGACAGCATGGACGCTGTCCCCTCAGAAGCGCTGGATGGTCAGTCCCTCGCCACCGTGAGGATGGACTACATCGAGGAGGCCGACCCGCTGGGTTCAGTCCCGCCTCCGGGCACACTCAAAGGCGTTGCGAAAAGCGGCGTCCAGATGCTCACGGGCAATCGGCCTCAGGCGTTCATCGACAAGCTCGCAGAGCGGCTTGCGTTTGAACGAGGCGGCGCGAGATTGTACGACGCCGTGCTCACCAAGTTTCAGGCTCACTCCGAGGAACTGAACAACGTGACTGCAGATGACGTTCTGGAGATTCGCAACGACGAAGCTTCGCATGCACGTCTGATTCAGGAGTGTCTCGAAACGCTTGGCGCCGATCCCACTGCGCAGACGCCTTGTGCCGATCTCGTCGGCGTGCAAACGATGGGTCTCATTCAGGCGGCAACCGATCCTCGCACTTCGCTCGCACAAACGCTCAGTTGCGCATTGGCAGCGGAACTCGTCGACAACGCGGGTTGGGAAAATCTCATCGAGCTGGCTCGCAAGATGGGACAGGACGAGATGGCGCAACGATTCACCGCTGCGCTCCAGTCAGAGAACGATCACCTGATGAAGGTGAAGCAGTGGTACCGGGCGCTTACGCTCGAAACCACAGAGCTCATGTGAGGAGGCCATATGTTCCGCAGCTTTGTGATGCTTGTGGCCACCGCTGTACTTTGCGCTGGATGCGCAACACAACGGCAAGCAGACATTCACGTGAATCAGGCACCCGACGCTGATCTGTCCTCGTACAGCACGTTCGGATTTCCTGAGCAGACCGGGACCGATCGCGGCGGCTATTCGACTATCGTCACGAACGACTTCAAGACCGCCGTTCGCGAACAGATGGAAATGCGCGGCTATCGCTATGTCGATGCC
>JBJMWN010000490.1:0-7612 GCA_045810085.1 Povalibacter sp.
GACAAGCTGAAGCTCTCATCAGCTTCTTCGTAGACGAGCGTGTCCAGGCTCGAGTCCGTACCGAGCACGTGACGCTTCACTCGGCGTCCCAGCAAGGTGACGGGATCCTTCTCGACGTAAAGCAACGTGCGATTGTCGTCAGCCCATGCGATGTCCGCCTCGGCGTTTTCGATCACATCAGAGAACAGTTCGCCCGTTGAGAGATCTTTGATGCGCAACTGGTGCTGACGACGACCCACGACGTCAACCGTGTACGCGAGCAATCGATTGTCGGGACTCACTTCGTAGTGAGCCAACTGGAAGTAAGGCAGTCCTTTGCCCAGTGCGTTGCAATCGATCAATACGACTTCGGCACTCTCGGGTTGATCGAGCCGACGCATATAAATCGGATACTGCCCGCCAGTGTCGTACCGCAACCAATACCAGTATCCGCGGTAGCGCACGGGCACCGACGCATCGTCCTGCTTCAATCGTCCGACGATCTCCTGATACAAGCCATCGATGAGCGGCTGGATGGGCCTGAGCATGGCTTGGGTGTAGCGGTTCTCGGCCTCGAGATGGGCCAAGACCTGAGCGTCCGTGCGGGTGTCATCACGTAACCAGTAATAAGGGTCTTCGCGAGAACCATGCGGTGCGGCAACCAGGTGTGCTCGGGTTTCGGGCTTGGGAGGTGGCTGCACGTGTCTTCCGATGGATCGGCAAAGAGGCTTGAGCCTGCTGTGTTCTGCGGGGGGTTACCGGCGATGCCGGCGACGTGGGCTATATAGCCCGGCGGATCGCTGGGCGTAAATCGTCATCTGCCCGCATCACTTTATCGTGAGTTCGCTGGCACGGCAGAGACAGAAAGCGGGTAGGCAAGAGACGGTGTGACGGCCTTACGCCACGCTGTTAACGGTACCAAATCTGACCAACACCGCCTCGTGTACGCGTCTCCGGGCCTTGTCCGACGTGTAGTACGATTTCTGGGGCGCAGTTCACGCGAGAATCAGGGAAAAGCCAGATGCAGGTCTCAGTCATACAACTTTGCATAAGCAAGTATTAGAACCCTGCTAATCCAATCATGACCGCAGGCGAAAGCTGTTCGAGGTGAATGCGTCACCCCAGCTCGTCAGAACGTCAAAAGCACTAAAACCCCTCAGGAGTGGGTATGGCCAATGCGCAGCATGTACGTCCGTCGGGATCGGGCGAAGAAGTGAACTTGGAGATCGATGACACTCAGAGCTCTCGCATTCTGGGAGAAGCCGAGCCTCATCAGACTCCTATTCTGGTTCTGAGCCGTGACGCGGCACTTCTCGAAACCGTTCGCAAAGCCACGCCTCGGGCCGGCGCTGTCACGTCAGCCCCGGATCTGGACCACGTGGCCGACCGCTTGCCTGCCCTGCGACCGGGCGTGCTCGTCGTCGATACCGCCAGCACGGCGGATGTCGCGGCACTCGTCGCACAGCTCACTCAACATTTCCCAGAGCTCGTTGTCGTCGTCGCGGGTAAACGCGAAGACAGCGCAGCGCTCATGCAGCTCACGGCTGCGGGACGTATTTTCCGCTTCCTGTTAACGCCGCTTTCGCACGGGCAGACCCGTTTGTCGATCGAAGCAGCGATGGCCCAACACCTTGATCTCACTGCTGCGGCTCATCGTCAGAGCTCGAGCGGCGCGAGCGATGGTGGCAGCAAGAACTACGTCGCGACCTACGGCGCGCTGGCTGCCGGCCTTCTGATCGTGATCGGTGGTATCTGGTTTGGCGTCAAACATTTCACGAGCAAGCCCGAAGCGCCGGTCGCAACACCGTCGACGACGGCTGCGACTCAGCCGGGAGGCGTACCTGAAAAGCCCGATCCGGTTCAGGCTGAAAACGCGCTCGCCAAAGAAGCCTTCGATCAAGGCAAATATCTCGAACCCGCAGGCGAGAGCGCTCTCGACTACTACCGCAGCGCGCTCGCATTGGATCCTGAGAATCAGACTGCCAAAGACGGCGTACGCGCTGTCGTCGACAAGGTACTCGTTCGTGCCGAGGCCGCTCTGACAGCCGAGAAGCTCGAAGAAGCGATCCGCACGATCGAAACCGCGCGTTCGATTGATCCGACGCATCCCCGCCTGGTGTTCCTTGATACGCAAATTACTCGTGAACGCGACCGTCTGAAGCTCACGGTCGCCGCTGAAACAGGCACACGCGTACGCACTCTGGTGGCCCAGGCCGCCGATCGTATGGAGAACGGTCGCCTGATCGCTCCAGCGAACGGCAATGCACGCGATGCGCTGGTCGAAGCACGCCGCCTGGATCCGACTGATCCGACGGTTGCCCAAGGCATCCGCGATCTCAGCAACCTGATCACCGAAGAAGCTCGCAAGTCACTCGCCGCTGGTAAGGCAGACGATGCGCAGGCCTACGTGACCGCTGCTCGTCAGCTCGGATCTGCCGGTGCTGCGCTGGCTGCGGTCGAACGTTCACTGGCAGAGGCCAATCGTTCGGCTACGGCTGCGAAACGTGCGAACCAGCCGAGTGGTCCGAACACGGATGCCCTGGTGAACGAAACGCGGCAACGCATGGCGGACGGCAAGCTGATTGATCCGCCCGGCGCGAGTGCCAAGGATTCCTTGAATGCGCTGATCGCGCAGACTCCAGGCCGGCCTGAAGTCGAAGAACTCTCACGTGCCCTCTCTACTCGCCTGTTGAACTCAGGCAAGCAGGCGATGGCGGCTAAGGCGTTCGAGCGTTCGGCACAGCTGATCGCGGCTGCCCGCGAAGTCGGCGCCAAGTACAACGAAGCTGGGATTGCACAGGTGGAGTCTGAACTTTCCGCGGCTCGCGACCAGACCTCACAGCTGACGAACGTCGTATCGGCCGCGTCCTTGAAGCGCACCCGCACAGTGAATCCGCAGTACCCGGAAGCGGCGCGCAAGAAGGGCATCGAAGGCTGGGTGGAACTCGCGTTTACGGTGAGTCTCAGCGGTTCGGTCGATGACATCGAAGTGCGTAACTCGAGCCCCGCTGAGGTGTTCGACGAAGCTGCCAAACGTGCCGTTCGCCAGTGGCGTTTCGAGCCGGTGGTCCGTAACGGCCAGATCGTGCAGCAGCGTGCGATGGTGCGCCTCCGCTTCACTCAGGCAGGGCAGTAAGCCCGGACCTTCGAAAGAATGCCGCGACAGAGCGGCAGGTCAGAACCAAAAGCCCGGCTTTCGCCGGGCTTTTTTTTGGCCAAGCATCGTCCCGCCGGCCCAATCTCTCGCGGTTAAGCGCTCACGCCTACAACGTACGAGGACCGCTAGCCCTTCCTCCGACGCTGCGCGCCGGCTACCCTGCGCGCCCTTTTTCGCGCATTCGCCGATGGACGCCATCAGCCCTTCCTCATCGCTGCCGACCTCTCTTCCGGCCCAGAAGCTGGATGCATCAGGTCGTGCGCGCGTGGATCTGCGCTCGATCGTCCTGCTCGCTGCGCCGTTCGCCGCGAACAGCGCGATCCAGTCAGTGCTAAATCTGACGGACACCTGGTTCATCGGCCACATTTCGATGTCGGCGCTGGCTGCGATTGCAGCGGTTCACTGGCCGGTGATTGTCTGCATCGCGTTGTTCGGAGGTGTCGGGCTTGCGGGCCAGCCGCTTGTAGCGCAGGCGACGGGTGCACGCCGCTATACGCGTGCCTCGCAGGCGGGTTGGATATCGCTCTGGGCGGTGCTTTTCGTGTCGCCGATTTTCATTGCGCTCGGCTACGCAGGCCGATTTCTGCTGCAGCCTTTCGGGCTGGCCCCGGAAATCGAATCGCAAGCGCTCGAGTTCTGGCAACCGCGCATGTACGGAGCACCGCTTGCGGTCGCGCTCTGGGGCGTTCTCGGATTCTTCAATGGCATCGGCCGGCCACAGATCACGTTTGCGATCGACCTGCTGGTTGCCGTGATGAACGCACTGCTCAACACGCTCTTCATCTTCAAACTTCACTGGGGCATCGCGGGAGCGGCTTGGGCCACCAACGGTGCGCAAGCATGCGGAATCATCGCGGCGTGCATCGTTTTCCTCAGTCCGCAGATTCGGCGTGGCTATCGTTCGCACCTGACGTGGCGACTACCGCTCTCGCGTCTCTATTCGCAATGGAAGCTCGGCTTCCCGATCGGATTGCTACTCGCCGCCGACATGCTGGGCTTCGCGTTGTTTCAACTCATGCAGGTCCATTTGAGTCCGATCGACGGTGCCGCTGCACAGGTCACCATCATGCTGACATCGATTGCATTCATGCCCGCCGTCGGCATATCGCTCGCGGGCACCACACTCGTCGGTCAGTCCATCGGCATGGGTGATCGTGCATGGGCACGCAAGCTCGGCAACTTCATCATCGTGCTGTGCATGACCTACATGGGCGTGATCGGTCTGGGTCTCGGAATATTTTCTCCGTGGCTGTTGCCCGCATTCGTGGCAAACAGCGATCCGCAGGCGCACGAAGTGATTCGCGTGGGAGTCACGATCATGTGGATTGCTGCGGCCTACCAGCTGTTCGATGGATTGAATCTGGGTTCGAGCTTTTGTCTGCGAGGCGCAGGGGATGCCAATGTGCCTGCGATACTGGTGATTGTGCTCTCATGGTTTCTGTTCGTGCCGCTTGCCCACATGCTCTCGTTTGCACCCGGCGGCGGATGGGTCGACTGGTTACCGCAATTCGGATTCGGTGCGGTCGGAGGCTGGATGGCCGCAGTGATCTACATTTCAGCACTGGGCATCGGGATGTGGCTTCGCTGGCGTTCGGGCGCGTGGGAGAAGATCAAGCTTCGCTGATCGCACATCGCATGACTGAATTCTCACGCCCTCGCCTGCTGATCTGTGTCGCTGGCACTCACACCGAAGTCGGCAAGACCTGGTGTAGCGCACAGCTGCTTGCACATGCGCGACGTCTCGGTCGACGCGTTGCGGCCCGCAAGCCCGTGCAATCGTTCGACGATTCACACATGAACACGGATGCAGTCGAACTGGCTCGTGCTACGGGTGAAAAGCCGGATGAGGTGTGCCCGCCTCATCGCAGCTACGCCGTCGCCTTCGCACCGCCCATGGCCGCGGACGTTCTCAGACGTCCCGCGATTCATCTGGACACCGTGCTGGCCGAAATTGGCTGGCCCGAGAACATCGATGTGGCTGTAGTCGAAACGGCAGGCGGACTGCGCTCGCCTGTCGCTCACGATGGCGACAGTGTGGATCTGATACGACGACTCACACCCGATCGCATCGTGCTGGTCGCAGATGCGGGGCTCGGCACCTTGAACGAAGTTCGTTTGTCACTCGAATGCCTGTCGCCATTGAGTGCGACGGTATTCCTGAATCACTACGACCCGCACACGGAGCTGCATTCTCTCAATCGTAAGTGGCTCATGGAGCGTTACGCAGTGCGTGTGACCACATCCATCGAAGAGTTGTTTGCGGATCTGGATAGCACTCAAGCTCGACCCTAAGCCAGTCAGCAAGCTGACTCATTGCTTCCAGGAATTCGCGCGCTCTGCGAAATCTTCACGCTGCGGTCGCACGACACAGAAACGCTGTCCAGTCGGCGCTTCCATAATCCACCAGCGAACGCCTTTCGACACCCGCTTCGCACCGAGCTGTTCGAGGCGTTGGACCTCAGCTTCGATGTCATCGCTTTCAATATCCAGGTGCACGCGGCTCTCGTGCTCGACTTTCTGCACTTCGACATGCAGACCTTCGGCACCCGTCAACAGCTCACGATACTTTTCTGGATCGGATTCCTCAGCACGCGTGCGGATCGGGTAGCCGAGCGCTGCACTCCAGAACTGCGCAGCCTGCTCGAGGTCTGCGGTTTTGCAATCGATGATGAAACCAGCGAGTCGGCTCTTGTGCATGACATCACCTGAGAACGTGTGCGAGTGGCTGCAGTAATCGACTACTGATTCGGGTTCTGGCCGCGACGCGCTTTGTTCATGGCGTCGAGCATGTCACGAACATCGTGACGCTCAAAGATTTCGCGAGTGTTGAGTGTGACCTTTCGCTGCCAGTTGGCGTGTTCCAGATACGTGCCCGGAACGTTCGTCGGCGTGATCATGCCGATGAGGTCTTCGATCTGCATCATCGCGAAGTTTGAGTTCGACAGACCGAGATACGCTTGAATGGCACGAGCAAGTGCGGCGGAGTACTCGGGCAATTCTTCTGATTCAGGCCAGTACCACAATCCCTGATCGACAAGCGCACGCATCATCGCAGGCAACTCGCGCGCACGCGCCGCTTGCACATCCTTCACGATTTTCTCGCTCGGATAAAGGTTGAGCTGTTCGCGCAGTGCGATGTCCTGACTCTCCCACCAGCTTCGCAATGTAGGCAGATCGTGCGTGGTCACCGTCGCGAGTGCAGCTCGCGCATATTCCGCAGGTTTCTTGAAAGATCCGTCCGGATGCTTTTCGAACAGCAGCACTTTGTAGTGATTCAGTTCGTAATGCTCCATCCCTAAGCGAACCTCATCAGGCACGGTGCCCAGATCCTCGCCGATCACATCGCAGTGGTGACGCACGCTTTCCAGCGCCAAGATCGCGATCAGGTCCTGCAGCGGATAATGAACATACGCACCTTCGGCGGAAATCTTGCCCGCAGGCACCCACCACAACCGACACAGTGTCATCACATGATCGAATCGCAAGGCGCCAACACTGCGCATGTTGTTGCGAACCATGACGATGAACGGTTGATATTCCTGCGCGCGCAGCTCGATAGGATTTTGCGGCGGAATGCCCCAGTCCTGTCCTTTGAGTGCAAGCTCGTCGGGTGGCGCACCGACAGAGGCGCCCTGCAGATACAGATGTCGATTCGACCAGGTTTCCGAGCCCGCTGAATTGGCACCGACGGCAACGTCGCCGTACAAGCCCACCGACATTCCGCTCGCACGCGCCAATTCCTGGGCGCGGTTCAATTGCTCTTCGGCAAGCCACTGCAACCACAAGTAATACTCGACGTCCTGCGATCGTTCGCGCGCGAAACGATTGACGGTGGAGGACGTTGGGTCGCGATATTCCTCGGGCCAGCTCGGCCAGCCCCAATACTGCGGGCCTTGCAACCGGAAGTGGGCATCGAGTGCGTCATACACGGCGTGCAAACGCACTGGCTCGCCCCGTGCTTCCACATAGCGGTGAAAAGCTTGGGCTCGTTCGCTCGAAGTTTCGAGATGCGCGGTGCGAAAGTGCGCGTAGATCATTCGCAGCACTTCGAATTTCACACGCGCGACACCGACGTAGTCGACGTTCTCAGGCTCACGCAGACGCGCGAGTTCTCGTTGAAACTCGGGATCCTCCACACGCCTGCGTGCGGGTTCACACTCTGAAAACTCCGGCACGGACGTCACTGAGATGTACATGACATTCAGGAACTGTCGACTCGACGGACTGTAAGGGCTGATGTGGGACGGATCCGCAGGCATGAGTGCGTGCAGCGGGTTCAAGCCGATCAGACCACACCCGAGAGGCGCCGCAAGTGAAATGACTTCGCGCAGATCTGCAAAGTCACCGATGCCCCAGTTGCTTTCGGAGCGCAACGAATACAGTTGAACCGCGATGCCCCACAGTCGCTGACCGGCCGCAAGCGATGCGGTCTTGTGTGTCTTCGCTGGTGTCACGATCAGACGTGTGTCACCGGTG
>JBJMWN010000491.1:0-3869 GCA_045810085.1 Povalibacter sp.
TTTCGCAATTCTCGACGTTTTCACTCAGCGACTTTCCAGTGACGGTCGCAGCGTTGCCGTGCAACTTGCCTGCTTTGAGCAACTCGAAAATGATCGCGGGCACGCCGCCAGCGCGATGAAAGCGTTCGCCGAGATAGCGTCCGGCCGGCTGCATGTTCAAAAGCAGTGGCACGTCGTAGCCGTACTTCACCCAATCCTCGGCCGTCAATTCGATGCCGGCATGTCTCGCCATCGCGGTGAGATGTGGCTGCGCATTCGTTGAACCGCCGATCGCTGCGATGGCCGTCACCGCGTTGAGGAAGGATTCACGGGTGAGAATCTTCGAAGGCTTCAGATCTTCGTACGCCATCTCGACGATGCGCTTGCCCGTGGCATAAGCCATCTGACCGCGCTCGCGATAAGGCGCTGGAATCGCTGCGCAGCCAGGCAACGAGAGTCCGAGAACTTCGGCAACTGCGTTCATCGTCGACGCAGTGCCCATGGTGTTGCAATGGCCTGGCGAAGGTGCGGATGCAGCCGCAGCTTCCAGAAAACCTTCTTCATCGATCGTGCCTGCCGCAAGACGACGACGCGTCTTCCAGATCACGGTGCCGGAACCGACCAGTTCACCTTCGAACCAGCCATCGAGCATCGGTCCGCCCGAAAGCACGATCGCAGGAATGTCTACGGTGGAGGCGGCCATGATTCCGGCCGGCGTTGTCTTGTCGCAGCCCGTCGTAAGCACGACTGCATCGAGTGGATATCCGTGCAGAATTTCGACGAGTCCGAGATATGCGAGATTGCGATCGAGCGCAGCGGTGGGTCGTCTGCAGTTCTCGAAGATCGGATGCACTGGAAATTCCATGGGCACGCCACCCGCGTCGCGAATGCCTTCCTTCACACGCTGCGCAAGCTCGACGTGAATTCGATTGCACGGCGTGAGATCGCTGCCCGACTGCGCGATGCCGATGATCGGTTTGCCGCTGCGCAGCTCTTCGGGCGTGAGTCCGTAGTTCATGAAGCGCTCGAGATACAGCGCCATCATGTCGATGTGATCGCGATTGTCGAACCATTCACGCGAACGGAAACGTGGTTTGCTCATTGAAGCTTATCCATGGAAATCAGTAGAGGATCGCGCGTGCACCGCACTCGCACGTGCGTGAAGCTCGGGCGATTCGCGAGGCGAGCTTACCAGCGCAACGCCACTTCGTGCTGCGGCAGTCCTGGCGTATCGACCCGCATGCTAAAAAGACCGCCTGCCAACGGCTGCTCGGCTCGTTGCTGCGGCGACATTCCCTTCCACGCGGTGGTCATGAAGAGCGTGCGACGATCCGCGCCGCCGAACGCGACCTTGGTGCAATTGGCCGTGGGAAGTTTGATGGTCAGGAGCAGCTCGCCTTTCGGTGAGTACTTCTGCACGCCCCAGCCGCCAAAAAGTGCAATCCACACGCAGCCTTCACTATCCACTACCGGACCATCTGGATAAGCACCCGGCGTTTCGATGTGAACGAACGGCCGTTTGTTGCTGATCGTGCCTGCATCGTCCAGATCGAATGCATAGATCACGCGACCGAGTGTGTCGACGTGATAGAGCGTGCGAGTGGCGGGGCAAACCGCGGGGCCGTTGGTGATCACGTAGCCTTCATCGCAGCGACGCAATCCATCGCGATCGAAGCGATACAGCGAGCCTGTCGGTTCAGTCTCTGCGTTGTCCATCGAACCAAACCAGAGGCGACCTGCGGCGTCGACGCATGCATCGTTGAGTCGATTGCCTGGGAAATGCGTGTCCACCAGAGTCAGCAGGTTGAAAGCGCCACTGGTCGAGTCGAACCCGTACAAGCCGGATTTCATACCGGCAATCATTCGGTCGTCTACCGCTGGGACGACGAAGCCGATTTCCTCGGGGGCATTCCAGCTGCGTTGCTGATTGCCGCTTTCATCGCAGCGATGAATGCGTTTGCCTTTGATGTCGACGAACCAAAGCGCTGCATCGCGCGCGGACCAGAACGGACCTTCACCGAGCTGTGCACTGATAGGCCAGATACATTCAACGGACATGAGGATGACTCGCGATGGAAGTTACGTGGGCCTACTTCCGGCCCACAGTCCAGAGTCCTAACAGTAACCTGCATCCACCCAATAATTGTGGCCGGTGCACAGACGCGCATCGTCGGACGCAAGGAACAGGACCATTGCAGCAACATCGATCGGCTCGACGCGAGCCTTGATGCATTGCTGCGCCAGAATCTTCGCCTCTTCCTCGGGCGTGTGCCACAAGGCCATCTGACGAGGCGTGCGGATCGCACCTGGAATCACACAGTTCACTCGAATGTTGCTCTCACCCAGATCGCGTGCCATCGCTCGCGTCATGCCTTCGATGGCAGCCTTTGCCGTTTCATAGAGCGAGATTTCGGGTAAACCGAGATGCCATGAAACCGAGCCCAGGTTGATGATCGATCCGCCTCCGCCTCGCTTCATGCCCGCGACGACACCCTGGCTTGCGAAGAACAGGTGACGCAGATTCACATTCATGCGGTTGTCCCAATAGGCGGGCGTCACGTCTTCGACTTTGTGGCGATCATCGTTGGCCGCATTGTTTACCAGCACAGAGATCGGACCCACTTTCGATTCGATCTCTGCGATGGACGCCTTCATTGCATCGAGATTGGTGAGATCGCACTTGCGAAACTGCGCGCCACCGCCGAGTTGATCGCACAACGATCTGGAACTGTCCTCGTTGACGTCGAAGAAAAACACGCGTGATTTCTGTCGCACGAATCCAGAGACGATATCGGCACCAATGCCAGAGCCCCCGCCGGTGACGAGGACGGTCTTGTTGACCAGGGACGGATAAACGGCATGTGGCATGTTGAAAAGCGCTCGTGGTGAGAACGTCTGTAGTTAGTCGGCAGTCAGGCCCGGCAATAGCTGGTCTTGAGCTGAGTGTAAAAGTCTAGGGCTGCAAAGCCCTGTTCGCGAGGGCCATAACTTGATTTGCGAGTGCCGCCGAAAGGGATGTGGTAATCGACACCCGCAGTCGGCAGGTTCACCATCACCATTCCGGCGCGTACGTTACGCGTGAAATGGCGCGAATACTTGAGCGAGGTGGTCACGATGCCAGCTGAGAGACCGAAATCGCCTGCGTTCGCAGCAGCAAGTGCTTCGTCATAATCCTTCACTTGGATCACCGAAGCGACCGGCCCGAAGACTTCTTCATTATTGATGCGCATGCCGAGCGTGGTGTCTGAGATCAACGCGGGCGCGACATAGTAACCAGGCTTGTCCAGCGACAGCCTTTCACCACCGAAACATCGACCGCCCTGTTCCTTCGCGATCTGCACGTACGCGAGCGTTTTCTCCATCTGCCCCTGACTGGCGAGCGGACCGATCTGTGTCTCAGCGGCCAACGCATCACCCACTCGCAAGCCCGCAATCCTTGTGGACAATGCTTCAACGAAGCGATCGTGCACGCCTTCGGTCACGATCAATCGACTCGAAGCAGTACAGCGTTGACCGGTCGCAAAGAACGCACCATCCAATGCGCAATCGATCGCGCGATCAAAGTCGCAGTCATCGAGCACGACAAGTGGATTCTTGCCACCCATTTCCAGTTGGAATCGGGCTTGATGCGCGAGTGCGGCTGCCGCGACCCGAGCGCCAGTGCCTTGCGAGCCAGTGAAGGAGATGCCATCGACATCAGGATGAGCGGACAGAGCACCTCCGGCGGCTCCACCTCCGAGCACGAGATTGAACACACCCTTCGGCGCGCCGGCTTCGTGAATGATCTCGGTCAGAACGACGGCCAACGCGGGCGTGAGCTCTGATGGCTTCATGACGACCGTGTTTCCAAATGCCAGCGCCGGTGCGCTCTTCCAGGCGGGAATCGCCAG
>JBJMWN010000492.1:0-12723 GCA_045810085.1 Povalibacter sp.
CGCGAGAAATGGGGAGACTGAAAAGGGACGGAGCTGCAAAAGCACAAAAGCTGCGCAACAGCAGAGTTCAAGGTGCCTTGAACATTTATGTGAATTTTGTGCTTTTTTGCGGCTGTCTGCTTCTGTCAGGCGTAAGCCGGATCGAAAATCACATACTGATTCTTCCCCGCTGACTTCGCGCGATACAAAGCGCGATCGGCGCAGCGGTACATCGTTTCGAAATCGGCCGTCGGTGACGTCGCGATGCAGATGCCGATGGACACACTGAATTCACGCTCGCCCAGACGCGGTTCGGTGCCGCTCACTTTCGTGAGCACGCGTTGTGCAATCTCAGTGGCCGAGTCGAGATCACAACCGGACGCGAAGACGACGAACTCATCTCCGCCGAGTCGGGCACAGACATCTGCATCACGAACGCTGGCGCGCATTGCATCCGCGACCTTGACCAGGAAAGCATCGCCCGCTGCGTGTCCATGGTTGTCGTTGATGCCTTTCAAATCGTCCACGTCGATGAGGATCGCGGCGTAGCTCGCGGCCTTGGTGGCAAACGCGCGCTTCACTGAAAACAGGGCTCCACGACGATTGAGCAGTTGCGTCAGTTCATCGCGCACTGAGATTTGGTACTGCTCGTCCATGCGATGAGCGATCTGGTAGTGATACCGAGCTGCGAGATACCCGAGCAGCAATGCGGCCATCACCGCTGCGATCAGCGTACCAATCGAAATGAATCTAAAGCGGGCTTCCTGCATCAGGTAGTACTGCAAATCGAAATCCACGCCCACGAATCCGCTGTAGCGACCCTGGCTGTCGTAGATGGCTTTGTGTCCGGACAGAAAGTATCCGTATTCATCGTGCATGAACTCGGGATAGACATACGTTTCACCCGCCGCGATCCGCTTCAGCCAGTCGGGATCGGGCTCCTTATCGATGGTTTCGAACGGCTCCATGTACGCCGACGCGCGCAGTTGATGACGCGTCTTGAGTTTGTCGGACGCGGCAGTGTCGACGACGAAGTAGGTTTTCCCTGCGCGCTCGACCATGGTGTAGACATAGAAAATGTCCGGGTCGGCAGAATGAAAACCCACCAGCGGCGCGAGCGTGCGTTCGTAAAGCTCGGGCGTGTAATTCGAGGCGTCGAGCAGCTGACGGTGCAGATCGCCATCGACCACGCTTGCTGCGAGCTGAGCGACCTCCGCGACATGTGACCGCAACACATCCAGCCGCGCCTGCTTGGAGAGCCACTGTGGAACGGCGACGATGGTGCAGAGAACTGCCGCAGCCGCCAATGACACGATCCAGAACGTGCGTACTGAAAAGTGACGTGCAAAGAGCTTCAGCATGCGAAGGCATTCACGATAGGCGGGCGGACTCGGCTCGTAAGGCGCGGCATGGTTGCTGAGCTCGACCTCTTCAGGCTCACACGAATGCAAGACGCACGCGTATGAGCCAGCGTAATAATTATTCGACGCCTTTCCAGCAGTGTGTTTGCGCGAGTGCGAGCGTACTGCCTCTTGTCAGTCGAGCAACTCGTTCGCGCTCTTCGCGCTGACGGCGCAACTCTGGCCAGCGCTCGAGATAAGCCGCCAGCAGGTTGCGATCGGGCGCATAACGACGGAACGCTTCTGCATTGGCTGCCCGGAAAGCAATCGCGCCGTTATAGCCTCCAAACCCTTGTGTCGAACAGATCGCACCGCCTTCGAGGCTTCCGGGCACGGGCGCCTGTTGCAGCACGAATGACTCGGCCACTTCGTTCAGATCCGGATCGCGATGTCGTAGCGTCGGTACGCCCACAGCGGATTTGCCGAGCAGATATTGAATGGCTTGCGCGGCGCCTTTCAGTCCGGTCTCGCCCATCGTGTGACCGTCACCCACCGCCTTCGGTGTGCCTACGAGCATCGAGGGTAACTTGCCCTTGGACCCCTGGCGCTCAGCAGCGGCCTTGCGTGCATTGCCCGCGGTCGTCAGATCCGTCTTGGAATTGGTGCGAGTGCCGGTGGCATGAGCGACCAGGTATTCGAAATCGCCGACGCCATAGCCGTGCGCACGCCATGCGATGTCAAACGCATGGATCAGCGCGTTCTCTCCACCGAAGCCGACGCCTGCGAAATGGGCCTTGCCACCCGCTTCACCGCTCTGGCCCCAGCCCACAATGATGGAAGTGATATCGAGGAAATTGCGGAGCGCGAATTCAAGAGTGGTGACAAGTACGCCCGAACCCCCTTCGCCAACGACAGTGCCATTCGCATCCACATCGAACGGCGCCAGTGAGTCGGCGACCGAGCGTTGCTCATCCGCTGATCGCGATGCGTTCAATGTTTCAAGCTTTGAGCGCGTCATCAGAGCGCCCGGGCCAAACGCATCGAGGATTTGCCAGTTCGGGCGGGTCGCTGCATCGGCTGCCGTCCACAGGGTGAGGAGCGGCCGACGAAAGCCCGGATAGTCGAGCACCATCTGCGGCGCGATCTCGGAGAACGCAATCGAACTCGAGGCGCACGCGCCCACGACATTCAACGGTGTTTGCGGCACGCGCATGAAGCCGCCTGCCGAGCGGAGCGAATCGAGCAGTGCTGGATTCTTCAGAGACTTACTGAGCGGATAGGAGGGCGCCAGCATGGTCGACACCAATGCCGGTCCGTGCGAGGACAGCGTGTTCGCAAGCCGCATCGCAAACCGATCTCGCAGCTTGTCAGTGTGAGCGTCGACCGCGCCTGCACCGCGAAGCTCACCGAGTGCATCCATGCCGGGAAAGGCGGTCGCGGCGGCGATACGAAAATCGTAAGGTTCCGGAAGCAGCTCAGGCAGAGCCACGGGAAGCGCGGCCAGAGCGCCGAGTCCGCCGTACATGAACAACTGGGCCTGCAGTGACGGCCCGAGTCGCGGATCGTCATCGAACAAGCCATACATATCCTTCAAGGCCGATTCGCGCACGTCCCGGTAATTCACTCCCGCCTGGCGGCGCAGCCCGCCGTTCGCGAAGTCATGAGGAAGACTCGCGACAATGTCTGTGACGACAGCGCTGCCGAGCTTTGTGAGCTCATCGATATACCGGATCCCGAGATTTGCACGCAGACGAGCGCCGTACTGCTGCTCGATCTGCTGGAGCGTGGCGGGTTGACCTGAGTGGTCGCCCTGGACCCAGCGAAAGCTCAGCGCTCCGGCCGATCCGAATTGGACGTCGATCAGCCCGGCATCGAAAGCAGCAAACGCAATGAAGTTCGGATCCCCAATGACCCGCGCGTTATAGGTTTCAGTCGTGCCCACTGCAGAGACTGAGCAGGGCGTTCCGATGGTGACGAGGACTTTGTCGGCCGTGAGCACGGGTCTTCCGCATGAATTATCGCAGGTCGCGAAGGATACACCGGGCGGGCGGTCACGAGGCGGTGCGGAAGGTTAAGGCGCCCTCACCCTGAGCGGATCGGCGCGCCCGAGAGACTTACCGTCGTCGCGGTTGAGCGAAGCCTAGGCCGCTGAGCTTTCTTTATGACGACGTATGCGGAAAGCGCCGGTGTTGAGCGTTTCGTACTCGCGGTCCATGACGACCGTGCGGTTGCGGCCACGCTCTTTCGCCGTGTAAAGGGCTTCATCGGCGAGCTGAATCAATCCCTCGACGCGCCGTTCCGGCAGCGGCTCGACGCAGGCCGCTCCGATGCTAAAGGTCACTTGCCGACCCTTGCTAAACGCAGGATGACCGATGTCGAGACCGGCGAGATTGGCGTGCAGCTCGCGGCACAGTTCTTCGACCCGATCGCGACGAACGTCATACAGAAGGACCGCAAACTCCTCACCACCGTAGCGCGCAGTCAGATCCAGAGGACGACGTGAGGCACGACTCAGCACGCCCGCGACTTTCACCAGACAGGCATCGCCTGCTTGGTGACCGCCGTAGTCGTTGAAGGCTTTGAAATGATCGATGTCGATCATGAGCAGGGAAATCGGTGCTCCAGAACGAATCGCCTGTTGCCACATGCGACCCGCGTGCTCATCGAACATTCGCCGATTGTGAATGCCTGTCAGCGCATCACGATTCAGCGATTCGCTCATCAGTTGCGTCGACAGATAGTTATGGCGCACGGATTTATGCAACGAATAATGAAGCGCGGCACCGAGCGCGCCCGATAACACGACGACGGCCAGATCGAACATGCGTTGACCGCTCTCGAGTCCGCCGAAGTAGCCACCCAATCCGTACGTCACGATGACAATCGCCGCCGTGCGCACCGCCTGTCCCTGCAGCAGTCCGAACAGAAAGAACGGAGAGAGCACGACCAGCGGCATCATCGAGCTCAGTGAATAGCCGTGCCGATGCATCAGTATGTCGAGCACGATGAAGCAGACCGAATGCACCGGCATGACGATCTGCGCGACGATCGAGAACCAGCGCGAGTACAGGTTGCTGTAAGTCACCACCAGCATCGCGAGGCAACCCGGCAGGATCACGCCAAAGCGCAGTGCGTCGATGAGCCCCTGCTGTTCCTCGCCAAGAATGGCCGAGCGCATGTCGCTGAACGGGCCCATCCCGATCATCGCAAGCAGCAGGCTGAACAATGGAATCCACATGGCGTTGCGAATGCGGGCACGCACATGCTCGGCATACCAGACGCGGAACTGCGCTTCGAGCGGGCCGTCGAACTTCAATACTGGAAAGACGCGCGCGATCAAACGTCCAAGCACTGTCCGCCGTTGACGCTGCGGACGCGCGCCGGGTTTGGACAAGCTGGATTTCTCGGCTGTATGCGGACGTGATTCGGTCATGCGGGATAAAGAAGGCTGTTTCCTACACTACCGCGGACGGCTGGCCGACTGGCGCGGCGACCGTCACAGAGCCGCATGAATTGCGTCACAGATTCAGGGAAAGGTGCCGCGCCGCAATAAGCTATGGGTCCGCCGGCGTGTGGCCGAGCGTTTCAGGTCATCGTCTTCGAGTGGCCGTTCAGGCTGCGCACTTTCCGCCTTGGCACCGATCAAACGTTCACATCAGGCTCGCTCACGAAGGAGACCTCGCATGCGATCTGTCGTACTCGCGTTTGTTGTGGTGATGACGCTCGGGCTCGTCCATCAAAGAGCATCGGCGCAGTCCACAGCCATTGAGGGCACATTCACCGCAGCGAACGCCAGGCAGCAGCAGATCGATGAGGCAATCGAAAGCGCTGTTTCGCAGATGAACTTCGTAACGCGGCCTATTGCACGGGGTCGCCTGAAGAAAACCAATCCGGCTTATCAGCGCATTCGCATCGAGCGAGCGCAGTCGGAGATTTCGATCCAGTTCGATGAGCGCCAGCCGGTGCAGATGCCTGTAGACGGCCACGCGGTGAAGTGGACGCGTGAAGATGGTGAAGTATTCGATGTCAGCGCGACCACTGACTCAGGTGCGCTGCTCCAGACGTTCAAGGCCGAAGATGGTCAGCGAACCAACCGATTCAGCCTGAGCGCGGATGCAAATACGCTCACGCTCGAGGTGACGATCACGAGCCCACGCCTGCCTGCGCCCGTGAAGTACGCGCTCACTTACCTGCGACAGGGCCAGCACAAGAACCCGCATTTAGAGTTCAACCGGCAATGATCGGTCGTTGGCCGGCAAATGCTTATCGTCCATGGATTCGGCGTGCATGCTCAGCCTTCTGTGTTCGGAGGCCCTATGAAGTTCCTGGTCAGAATCGCCTGCATGGCGACGGCAGCACTCGTACTCGCCGGCTGCGGCGACGGCGACGTACGCACCGGACCCAAACGGACCGAAACCCGAACGCTCGGTGAGTTTCAAGCGATCGAAGTGGAAGGCGCCTCGCGACTGGAAGTCACGATCGGCTCACCCGCACGCGTAGAAGTCGTGGGCCGCGATCCGTTTCTCAAGAACCTCATCACTGAAGTCCGCGGCGACACGCTTCACGTCGAATCGAAGCATCGCGACTGGGTCGCGATCGGCACGAGCCCGCGACTTACGCTGCGGATCACGATGCCGAAATTGACCGCACTCAAACTCGAAGGCGGTAACGATGTCAGGCTGCGAGGCTTTGATGGCGGCAGTACGAACATTCGCGTCGAAGGTGCGACGCAACTCACCGGATCAGGACGCCTCGATCAGCTCACCGTGTTCATGGCGGGAGCGGGTCATGCGGATTTGAGCGAGCTGGTCGCGAAGTCGACCAAGGTGACGGTCGCGGGCGTCGGCAGCGTGTTCGTGCATCCGGAAGAATCGCTCGATGCAACGATGAACGGCGTCGGCGCGATCTTTTACGCTGGCAGTCCTCGCAACGTGAATACGCACGTGAACGGTCTGGGCGCCATCGGTCAACGCGACGCTAAAAACAAGATCGCTCCGAAGAAACCTATTGATCCTGACCAATTGCAACCCGAGTACGACAACGACGAGCAGGCGAAGGGCACGACGGAAGTGATCTGAGCTGCCCGAAGGGCAATAGAACAAAAGGATCGCGATCTTACTTTTCTCTCACGCCAGATCTGCCAGCGCACCCGGCACGTGTCTGCGCAGAAGCAGGTTCTGCGCCTGCCATTGTTCCGCGCTCTCGAGCTGCTCGAGGAACTTCACTTCGCCGCCGACGTAGAGCGCAATCGGTACGCCATCGCGATAGAGCACCCGATTACCCGTCAGCGCAGGCAATCTCGCGCCGGGCGTGACGATGCCGATCAGATTGAGAGGGTCGGCACCAGACAACGAAATGAACTCATTGCTATCCGGTTTGCGGCGCGCCTCTCGCAAAGCACCGATCGCCTCCGGCAACGCGAACTGCTCGCCTGAGAAGCCCGCGATGAAACGCCCACCGCGAATCTCGCCGCGCGCTTCGAGACGACGCAGACAGGTGAGCAGTTGCCGCCAGGGCGGCAACCATCCCGCTTCACGTTGCAGCAACTTCCAGAACACGACACCCCAGCGCCGCAGCAGCGTGCGGCAGAGATGTTCGAGCGCATCAGAGTCTACGGACGCGGGCCATTGGCGACTGGCCACTGGCGCCTGCCCCGATGTCGGCGCGGCTTGCTTCTGTTCTGGCTGATTGCCAGCAGCCAGCAGCCGATCGCCTCTTCTCACCATCGCCCACCGTCCCGCATCCTGCATTCCAAAGATTGCGACGCGTCGTTTGCGTCGAGCATCGCGAGCCGTGGGTCGGCGTCGATCGGCGGGAATCAGAAGCGCACGCAGGCCACCGAAGCTGTCGGAGTTCACCAGGCCGAGCGCGACCAATTCGCCGAGTGCTTCTTCGATCTGATTGGGCAGCAGTCCAACGCTATCCGCGATCTCATCGAAGAATGACGCGCCGTGTGCCTGAATGAATTCCGCAACCTGTTTAGCTTTCGCCGTGAGCTGAGCGGGTTGATCGGACTGGCTGAAACCTGACCAGAGACGAACATTGCGACGGCCGAGCAGTGCGATCGGCGTGGAGCGTACGGGCGCAGCTCCTTTCTCCGCGTCACCCGATCGTGCCGAGAGGCGCGTCCACACGATGCGTCCAGCCAGGCATTGCTCGTCGAGCCACGTGGGTTCGTACTCCGCGATGCGCGCCGGAAGGATCTCGGTCTCCCATGCACTCGCCGCGGCTTCGAAGCCTTCGAGTTGAGCGAGAATTGCGGGTACTGCATCTGGACCCTGCATGCGCGAGTCAGGGGTGATGCGCTGCCACTGAAATAAGAACCGCACGTAGTCGCGCGCCTGAACAGGTTCGATTTCCGCACGCAGTCGTTTGACGGTGTAGCGGTGAATGCGGGCGAGCAATCTGCGATCGCACCACTGCGCTGGCGCGGACGGAGGAGGGCTACTGGCGGCTGGCCACTGGCCCGAAGTCGAAACGCTCCCATTCTGGCCAACAGCCATCGTTTCAAACTGTCCTCGCATCGCCGTGCCTTCGGCTTCGAGTGCGAGAAGCGCAGCGTCGATGTGTTTCAACTCCACGCCGACCGAATCGGCGAGCTGCTGTGCAGTGACAGGACCCAGACCTTCCAGCCGGCCGCGAACAAGCTCAACGAAAGCCTCTTCGCGCGCGAAGCTTTTCGTCACAGAGAGAGGTATCAACGAACGCGTCTGTTCATCCAGTCCAAAGATGGCTTCGAACAATGGCAGGCGTTCGACCGCAACGTAGAGATCCTCTTGTCCTTGCTCCGGTGCCAGCTTCACCACCCGACGCTGCTCTGTGAGTTCTCGCAACAACGCAGGCCAGGCTGGGTTGCGCTCAGCTTCCTCTGTAGTGATGAACGTGAGCCACAGCAGCGCGTCGTGCAGCTCGTCGGTCGATGTGCCGTCTGGCCACACTTCTTCGCGTACCCGTGCAATCGCTTCTGGATCGAGCTTGCCGATGTCGGCTGCCGATTCCGCGTCCATCCAGCGACGGCTCATCACGGCTTGCGTTCGGCGCTCTTCGAGAGGCGCATCGTCGAGATACGCATACGGACGCGCTGAAAGAACTTCGAGTGCGAGCGGCGAAGGTTCGGTTAGATCGCGTGCCACCACATCGATCGCGCCCGTGATGAGACCGCGCAGCAGCTGCTCGAACCCATCGGCGTCCATGGCTTCTTCCAGACAATCTCGTACCGTCTGTTGCACCAGCGGATGATCAGGCACTTCGATGTCGCCGACGATGTTTTCACCGCACGCCACTTGTTCCGGGAACACTGCACAGAGCAGATCTTCCGCGTTCATGCGGGCCAGTGCGGGTGGTACTTTTTTTCCGCCGCGGAATCGTGGCAATCCCAATGCGATCGATGCAACCCAGCGCCAGCGTGTGGCAAACATCGGTGCATCGAGGAGTGCCTGGATCAGGATCTCACGAGCGGAATTGGGATGCAGATAGCGCGCGACGTCGGACAGTTCGAAACTGTGAGCTGTCGTGAGCGACAGTACGATGGTGTCTTCCGTTGCCGCTGCCTGAAGTTCGAAATTGAAACTGCGACAGAAGCGTTTGCGCAGCGTGAGCCCCCATGCGCGATTGATTCGATTGCCGAACGGCGAGTGAATGACCAGCTGCATGCCACCGGCTTCGTCGAAGAAGCGTTCGAACACGATGCGCTGCTGTGTCGGCAAGCAGCCGAGTGCCGCATGGCCGGAACGCAGATAGTCGGTGAGCTGCGAGTACACGGGTTCGGACAAACCGAGTTCATCCAGAAGCCAGCGAGCAGCAGAGTGATCATCGCGTGATTCACTCTCCGCCTTGAAGTGCTGCTCCAATCTCTCACGCAGGAGCGATACCGCCGCGGACAGTTCATTGGAACGACCGGGTGCTTCACCTAACCAGAATGGAATCGAAGGCGGCTCGCCATGCGCGTCTTCAACACGCACCGTGCTGCGCTCGACGCGCTGGATGCGGTACGACTGATTGCCGAGCTGGAAAATATCGCCTTGCAGACTCTCCACCGCGAAATCTTCGTTCACCGTCCCGACCAGTTGTCCTTCGGGCTCGAGCATCACTTGATAGTCAGCCGTATCGGGAATCGCGCCGCCGGAAGTGATAGCGGTGAGCCGCGCGCCTTTTCGGCCGCGAACGACCTTGTTTACTGCATCGTGATAGACGAGTGCGCCGTGCCGACCACGTCGCGTCGTATACCCTTCAGCAAGCATCTGCAGAACTCGGTCGAAATCTGCGCGCGAGAGATTGCGATACGGATGGGCGCGGCGCATCAGGTGAAAAAGTTCATCGTCACCACAGTCGCGAGCCGCTGCCTCAGCCACGATCTGCTGAGCCAGCACATCGATCGCGTTTTCGGGAATCTTCAATCGATCGAGTTCACCTCGATGCACTGCGTCCAGCAGTGCAGTGCATTCGACCAGGTCATCGCGAGAGAGCGGAAAGATGCGACCCTTCGGCGTACCACCCACGGCGTGACCCGAACGACCCACTCGCTGCAGGAATGCATTGATCGAGCGCGGTGAACTCAACTGGCACACCAGATCTACATCGCCGATATCGATGCCGAGTTCGAGTGATGCCGTTGCAACGAGCGCCTGTAACTCACCGCGCTTCAAGCGTTGCTCGGCTTGTAGTCGACGTTCTTTCGCGAGGCTGCCGTGATGGGCAGTGACATTCTCTTCGCCGAGGCGCTCGGACAGATGGCGAGCGACGCGCTCGGCCAGTCGCCTCGTATTCACGAATACGAGCGTGCTGCGATGTTCGCGAATCAGATTCGCCAGTCGATCGTAGATCTGCGTCCAGACCTCACCCGACATGACCGCTTCAAGCGGGGCGTCAGGCAGCTCGATGGCCAGGTCACGATGACGAACGTGACCGCTGTCGACGATAGTGCAAGCGGGAGAGAGCGCATGAACGTCCGAACTCGAGTCCGAGTTCGTCTCGCGTTCAGCATCAACTGCGCTCGTTGCGTCTGCTTCTCCCACCAGGAATTTTGCAACTTCTTCGATCGGCTTCTGCGTTGCAGACAAACCGATGCGACGCAGCTTGCGGCCCGTGAGTGCGTCGAGGCGCTCCAATGAAAGCGACAGGTGACTGCCGCGTTTACTGCCGGCGACGGCGTGAATTTCATCGACGATCACGGTCGTCACGGTCGAAAGCATGCCGCGGCCTGATTCGGAGCCGAGCAGGATGTACAGCGACTCGGGTGTCGTGACCACGATGTGCGGCGGTCTGCGTCGCACTCGAGTGCGCTCGTGCTGTGGCGTATCGCCGGTGCGAACCCAGGATCGAATCTCGACATCACGAACGGTGTGTTCGCGTAAGTGCTCGCGAATGCCGGCCAGCGGCGCCTCGAGATTCTTGTGAATGTCGTTCGAGAGCGCTTTGAGAGGCGAGACGTAAACCACGCGTGTCTCGTCAGGCAATCCCGACTGGCTGCCCTCACGCGCAAGCTCATCGATGACTGCCAGGAATGCCGCGAGGGTTTTGCCTGAGCCTGTGGGTGCGGCAATCAGAACGTTTTTGCCAGACTGAATGGCAGGCCAGGCATCGAGCTGCGCAGGCGTCGGGCCAGCAAAGGTTTTCTCAAACCAGTCACTGACTGCGGGATGGAATAGAGAATGGACGCTCATGGGATGGCAGCAAGGATACGCCGCGGGTGTGGGGCCATGACACTACGCTTGCGGCGTGACAAGCCTTGTCATGTTTGCCTGACGGGCTGACGGAATATGAGTGGGTTCCTCTACATTGACGTGAGGAAGAAAGGTTCCGCGAGGGATGAAGCAAAACCTGTCGCTGTGGGTACGACTTCAGTCGTACAGATCCTTCTGATCAGTCAGTCGTGATCGCCCCTGCGTCAGCAGGGGCGTCTTGTTCACTTCACGAAAGTTATGGCCAAAAATCGAGAATAAAACCCTCTCGATCGGCTAACTATCTCGACGCACTCGCAGGCAACGGTCTGAAACCACCACCCAGCGCTTTGTACATCGCGAGCAATGCAGTCGCGGTCTGGGTCTGTGACTGAGCCAGTTTGTCTTCGGCCTCGAGCACGGTGCGTTCCGCATCGAGCACGGTGAGAAAGTCGGCCGCACCACTGTCATAGCGTGCGCGGGCGAGATGCGCTGCGTCAGCAGAAGCGGTCGCACTCTCCTGCAGGTGCTGCAGCTTCACGCGGGATTTGGCGTAGTTGGTCAGGCTCGCATCCGTTTCTTCCAGTGCCTGCAGCACGGTCTTCTGATACTCCGCGAGCGCGCCATCGGCAGCCGCTTCACGTTGCTTGATGCGCTGATGCACGCGACCCAGATCGAATGCGGCCCACTGAATGCTCGGACCGAACGCATAGGTCTCGCTGCTGCTCTTGCCCAGATTGCCCGAGGTGACTGCATCGAAACCCCAGCTACCTACGAATGAAATGCGTGGGAACAAGTCTGCAACCGCAATGCCGATTCCGGCAGTCGCTGCAGCGAGCTGACGTTCCGCGATACGAATATCGGGACGACGGCGCAACAGCGATTCCGGAGTGCCGATGCTGTAAGTCTCCGGCAATGCAGGCAGGGCTCGACTCGTACCCAGTGAGGCAAACAGGCTTTCCGGCGAATGCCCGGTCAGCACACCCAGACGCAGCATCGAGCGTGTGACCGCGGCCTCCAGATCCGGAATGGTCGAAAGCGTGTCGCTCAGTTGCGCTTGCGCTCGCGAGACATCCAGCTGCGTGCCGCGACCTGCATCCAGGCGCGCTTGCGTGATGCGCACTGACTCGGCCTGATTGTCGGCGTTGCGACGTGCGACTTCGAGCCGCTGTTGAGAGCCGCGCAGCTCAAAGTAGTTGCGCGCCGTCTCCGCGGTTACGCTGACCTGTGCATCGTAGAAGCCTGCTTCAGCGGCCTGCGCGAGCGCTGATTGCGCTTCGTAGTTGCGACGCACGCGTCCGAAGAAGTCGAGTTCCCAGAACGCATCGAAGGAGGTCTCGTAGTAGTCCTGATCTCGCGGCGCATTCGGGATCGGTTGCTGCCGTTGGCTGACGCGTCCTTCGACATGGCTGCCACCTGCCGTCACCGTGGGAGCGAAATCCAAACGGCTCTGACCGTGAATGGCGCGTGCTTCACGCAAGCGCGTCATTGCGATCTTGATGTCGTGATTGGCCCGCAGCGCCTCTTCGATCAGATCATCCAGCGTCGGATCGTGAAACGCTTTCCAGAAATCCTGCTCGAGTTCTGTAGCGCTCGCCTGAGTGCTTTCGACGCTGACGAACTGATCCTGCGTTGCAACCTCAGGCTGGTGATAGTTCGGACCAACCGCGCACGCAGCAAGCAGCGCAGAACTCAGCACCATCGCCGCGGGTGCGGCAATCGATTTGCGTTTCACAGGTTTCTCC
>JBJMWN010000493.1:0-11275 GCA_045810085.1 Povalibacter sp.
GGTGCGATCGTCGGCCAGATTGCGAAACTCAAGGGTGCACGCGTGGTTGGCATCGCCGGTGGTGCGGACAAATGTCGCTACGCAGTCGCAGAGCTTGGCTTCGACGTGTGTATCGATCGCCGTGACAACGACTTTGCACAGAACCTTGCCGCGGCATGTCCGGAGGGAGTCGACATCTATTTCGAAAACGTGGGTGGCGCGGTGTTCGATGCCGTACTTCCGCATCTGAATATCGGCGCACGTGTACCAGTGTGCGGAGTGATCGCTCACTACAACGAAGACACTTTCCCGCCAGGGCCGGACCGCTTACCCAACATGATGTCGGCCGTGCTGCAGAAGCGCATCCGTGTGCAGGGTTTCATCATCCTGGATCACTATGGCTCGAGGTTCGAAGCATTCCAACGCGAGATGATCGAGTGGATCGCTGCCGGCAAAGTGAAACAGCACGAACACATGGTCGACGGACTCGAGAACGCACCCGCCGCTTTCATCGGATTGCTGAGAGGCGAGCATATCGGCAAAGTCGTCGTGCGCGTTGGGGCGGAGACTTGAGTGTGCGTAGCGAGTGCGAGCGCAGTTTTCTACGCAAGCTTGTCTCTCAACTTTGTGTCTGAAGCTGCAGGATCGCGACCGCAACTTCCTTGAGATCATTGTTGAGTTGATGATCGCGGCCCGGAAGAGGATGGAAGCGTGCTTGAGGAATCAAGCGCGCATAACGCTCAGCATGCGCGGGCGGCACCGTGTCATCTTCAAGTCCGTTGAAGAAAAGAACGGGCACGTCTTGGCCGAGACGCGCCCCCAGATCATGCGGCAATTGCATGTCTTCGGAAGGCCAGCCGCCGTCACCGACAAAAGGCGGCGCGATCAAGACAATCGCGCCCAATCTTTGCGTCGATGATTGTTCCGCAAGCACTGCGATGAGAATCGTAGCGCCGACCGAATGGCCGACCGCGATGGCGCCATCCTCCAACGCCAGGAGCGACTTCTCGAGAGCTGGTTTCCATGCCGAATAGCTCGGAGCATGTTCATTTGGCATTCGCGGATAGCGGATTTCGAAATCCGGGCCCAGCTCCTTGCGCAGACTCGCCACCAACTTGTCGTCCCATTCATCGTGGGTGCCCTCGCCGGCTCCTTGAATGAAAAGCAGCTGACGTTTCATTTGCATGTGCCTTACTCCAGTCCCGGCCGATCACGCGCCCATCAATGCCAATCCTTGAGCGACCGACGAAAACTCATCTCCACCGACGAGCTTTTCTTCGCCAAATCTTTCCGCGAACAGTCTTCTGACGGCGGGAACCAGCGCGCTGCCGCCGGTCATGAACACTCGAGTGATCTCTCGCGGGGCTACTCCCGCGATCTGCAATGCACGTTCGGCGGTTTGTGAGATCTTCGCGAGATCATCCGCGATCCATTCTTCGAACTCGTGACGGGAAATCACCCGATCGATCACGATGGGTCCCGCCTGAAACGCGAGTCGCGCAGAACTCGCCGAGCTGAGTGCCTGCTTGACCTGTGACACGGCCTGAAAAAGTGAGAAGCCACCTTCGTTGCGGATGATATGCACGAGTCCATCGAACGCATCGCGATCCACGGCTGTGCGAAGAATGTCCGTAATCTGACGCAAGGTCTGTCGATTGTTCATCATCGAAAGCTGATGCCAGCTCGCGAAGTTCGAGTAGATCCACAACGGAATAGGCAGCAACTTTATCTCTGGTCTGAATTCCGATCCTAGGCCTAGCGCTGGACACACCGCGTTGTAGACGACGTCGTAGTCGAAGCGATCGCCGGCAACACCGATGCCAGTCTGTGCGAGCGGAGTGATGCGTGGCGGTTTGCTGTCCGCATCGATCTCGACAACGGAGAAGTCGCTGGTGCCACCGCCGAGATCTGCAACGAGCACCAGATGTTTGCCGGAGGTGCGTTTTGCGAAAGCATAGGCAGCGGCTTCGGGCTCGAGCCCCACTTTCGCAGGCCGGGGTCCCGCACGTTCAAACGCGGCAAGCAACCGTTCTTGAGCGAGTGCATCGTCTGGAGAAGCACCCGCGAATTCGATGGGACGGCCTACGACCAACGGCGCATTCGCGAGGAGTGACTTCGCGCTCGTTGCTTCGTAGAGATGGCTCAGCAATACGCCGATCAACTCATCGAGCGTGTACGCGTGATTGAAAAGCCGCGTTTCAACGAAGCTCCTGCTGCCCAGGAACGACTTCATCGACTGGATCAGGCGTGCCGGTCCCGTGCGAGCGATGTAGTCGGCGATCGCATCTACGCCGGCGCTGCTTTGCGGTCGATCTCGAGGATTTTTCTCGTTAGGCAGGAAGCACAGGATCGATGGAAGAAATGCAGCACTCGCTGTGCGCGATGCAACTTTCATCACGGAAGATCGGCGCTCATCGTCGACGATGGCGATGACCGTGTTACTCGTGCCGAAATCTACACCGACAGAGAGAGCGCGCATGAGCGTTCCCGGAACTCACAGGGCCGCGCACGTTAGCGACCTTGCATCGGAGGGTCAACCATCGCGATTGAGGGTGACAGCTTTCGCGAGCACAGCGCAGACCTGCACGAGATGAAGCTGCGCCGGGTCCAATGCGAGGAACTCGGTGGGTAACCCATCAGTCCTTATGGGCCATAGACAGGTGTGTGAGATTCAGAGGGCTGATCGATAGCCCTCTGAATCAGCGACGCCATCAATGATGGTGATAGCCGCGCGGCTCGAGCGCGTTGTCAGTGATGTACTTCCCGACCTTTCGTCCGAGTGCGATGCCATGTTCTACCGAGTTACGGAAATGCATGCCGCCATACACGCGTGCATTGATCACCTCGTCGACCAGCTCATCCGTGCTGTAAAAGGTGTGAGTCGTTCCAGTGACAGTACTGGTGAACGTCAAGCGAATCCGGCGGGTACCGAAGTAGTCTCGCAAGATCTGAGTCACTGCACCGGTGACGCAGCCGTGAGCGGCTGGATATTCCGGGTGTGGCGGTGTCGGCACGATCGTGGCCCACAAAGAATCGGCTTCAGTCGCAGGATTTCCATCGGTGTCCGCTTGATGGATTGCAGTGACCGGCCGCCAGAAGTTGTAAGTGTATTTGCTGTCGAAGCACGCAATACCAGCATCCGCTTCCGCGAACGTGAGCAGCGTCAGCAATCTCGCACTCCTCAAGGTGCCGAGATTCAGGCTCGCGACGAACGTGCCTAGATTTCTGCCCCAGAACTGATTGGGATTCTCCGTGTGGAAACGCGCGATCTCCGTCTGCACGTCTGTCCGCTCGGTACTGGTGCTCGACCCGAAGGCGCGAACCTCCTCAAGGTCGCGCGTATAGCGAGCGCTCGTCAGTCCCGGCGGGCCGTAAGCACGGAACTGCCACGGCGTCAGAAGCACCATGGGCGTAACACCCGGCAGAAACGTGTTAACCGGTCCGGTGGGCGGATAGGGCGGCGGAGTTTGCTGATAGACGCCCGGCCCTGACCCAAAGACATACGGAACTACCGCTTTGCGGCCATCATTCGAGCGCAACTCGAGCATGCCGGTCGCGACTTCTTCTCCGACTGCTATGCCGCGCGCTTTCGCAGCGCCATCAGGAAGTGTCGCGAGCGAAGCAGCGTAAGCCGCATCCAGCGATGTCGTCTGAGCGGGAAACAATCCAACCAGGGCGCGATGCGCTGCAGCGGCGGCGGCAGCTTCAGGCGACGCACCCCGCGTGGGCGCGGCTGGATCGATTTTGTAAGTCTC
Organism: Povalibacter sp.; assembly: GCA_045810085.1. Taxonomy (GTDB): domain Bacteria; phylum Pseudomonadota; class Gammaproteobacteria; order Steroidobacterales; family Steroidobacteraceae; genus Steroidobacter. The sequence goes on from JBJMWN010000493.1 coordinate 3,735, forward strand.
GAAACGTTTATCGATGGCGTTGACCGCGTCGTACATCGCGGCATGAACGATCGCGAAATCCACCGCTGTTGTTGGCGGACCTTGTGTAACCACCGCCGTGGTCGCGATCGCGCTCCAGTCGGTCACGATGTCGGCCGCACCGACCATGGGCATGATGCCGAGCAACAAGGTGCCTCCCATCAACACGCACGCACGGCAGCCGCCGGCTCGCGTATCGGACTCTCTTTGATTGCGCATGACTTCCCCTCCGGGAAAAATTTCGGGTGAAGGCTCACCGACGGTGAACCGGCGCAAACAATGAAAGAGAGCTCGCGGACGCGAGTGAAGAAAGCAGGAAGATTGGGTGAATCTCAGCGATTCGAGGCGTCTTTGTTCGGCCGCGTTCGCCAGGGAATGAGCTGTGCGTCCCGAAGACGCTGCAGTTCCTGCCGTTCCCGCGCGCTGATTTTTCGAATCTTGTCGAGGACCGCCTGAAATCTCGGCACGTTGCGATACTTATCGTAGCTCGGCTCGGATTCGAGCCATTGCCATGCACCTTGACCGCCACCGTTATCGATCATTCGTTCGAGCGCCGCGAGTGCTTCGTCGTCGCGACCTAACAATGCCAAGGCGCTGATCGTCGGAATCGCGTACCACATATCGCCACGGCCGAGCTGGTGTGACTCCGTGTCGAACGCGGCGAGCTCTGCATTCAGCAGCCGAGTCGCCTGTTCCTTTCTGCCCATTTCAAGAAGGACTATGGCAAGCGTCACACCCGTACCCGACTCGTACGGCTCGAGCTTCGGCATTCCGTTTTCATCCCAGGTAATACCGGACTTGAGCTCAAGATACCGACGCGCCGATTCGTAGTCGCCCGTTGTGCGCGCATGCATTCGGACGGCGAAAGCCAGAGCGGGTCCGTCGATCGCCCGGCCGGTCTCACGATGTACCTCGTCATACGCCGATTCACCCGCACGCCGCCAGTTATGCTCATAGAGCAGAATCGAGACCAGTCGTGCGTCCACTGCGTTGTTGGAGGTCGCCGCGACCGCGTTCGCTTCTGCGACGTCGCCCATGTCGAGGTAGGCCCGCATGAGCATGCGCCGACCGGACTCGTCGTTCGGATCGATTCGTTGCGACTGCTCGAGATAGCTGGCGCCGCGCGCATATTGACTCCGGCAACACCAGGCGATTTCTCCGATTCGCATAAGGGCCGCCGAAGAGGATGGATCGCGCTCCAGTACCTTGAGTGACAGCTCCTCTGCTTGCTTCACATCAGAACGCGCGTAAAGGACCAACCGCGCTTTGATGTTGTCTTTGTTCAGATCGAGGGGATCGAGCTCGCGCGCCCGGTCGAGTGCCTCGATCGATTCATTGCGCCTGCCTTGCCACCACAATACTTCCTGAAGACGCTCATACCCGATCACGCTACTGGGAGCACTTTCAAGGCCCCGTCGGATTTCTGCTTCGGCAGCGAGCGCATCTTCACTCAGTGCACCCAGTTCAAAATGCGCGTCGGCATTGTTGGGATCCAGTTGCAGCGCACGCTCGAGCAGCTTGTGAGCAGTGGCCACGGCTTTTTCGAGATTTGCTCGCCGCTCTTCATTTACATCCCGCAAGGCAAGCGCAACGTGAGCTCGTGCAAGACTTGCGTAAGCAGTGGCGAACTTGGGATCCAGACTGAGCGCACGCTCGAAATCGCCGATCGCGAGTTTGACTTCTGCGACGCGCAACGTCGCAAGCCGCTGCCGGCCCTGGCTGAAGGCGAGATAAGCATCGAGGTTGCTCGTCTCCCTGCCACCCGTGCCGATGACCGTGAGTTGAAGTGCCTTGGCAATCTGACCTGCTATCTCATCTTCAATGACGAAAATGTCTTGCGGCCGACGATCGAACTGCATCGACCACACGTGGCGCCCGTCGCTCGCATCGATGAGCTGCGCAGTGATTCGCATACGCTCGGGATCGCTTTGCAGACTGCCTTCGACAATGTAGCGCGCGTTGAGCTTCCGTCCGATCTCGCGGATGTCGCTCGCCGGCGCTTGGAACATGAATGACGATCGTCGTGCGATCACATTCAGTTCCTTGTAACTCGCAAGTCGATGCAGCAGCGTTTCCGGAATGCCGAATGCCAATGCAGCATCCTGCGGCGAATGACCGAAGTTTTCGAAAGGCAGAACAGCGATGGAACGCGCGGGTAACAGTACTTCCGCTCGCTCAGTGCTCTCACGACTTCGCAACGCCCAATATGCGACAGCCAACACGAAGAGCGATGCGATGGCAAATGCGATGAACTTCCATGCCTTTGGCGTGGTGTGCTCTTGCGGAGTCGCAGGAACCGGAGCGTCGGCAGAGCAAGCCGTCACCGGTGCCAGCATGCGGTAACCGCGGCCACGTACGCTCGCGATGTAGCGTGGGCTGCGCGGCGCGTCATCGATCGCGGTTCGCAGTAACTTGATGCGCTGTGTGATCGTCTCCGGACTGACGACCATGCCCGGCCACACTCGCTCCATGAGTTCATCCAGCGTCACGAGGTTTGGCGCAGCACGCACGAGTGCGAGCAGCAGATCGTATGACAAACGCGGCAGTACGATTTCCTCGCCTCCACGCAGCACCTGTGCGGTGCCGGTGCGAATGACGAGGTCCCCAACTTGATAGTCGGACTGCTCGCGCTCTGCTGGTTGAGTCACCATGTGGCTGGTCATGCCCGCGTTACAGTTTGATTTTGTGCTGGCTGTCGAGCTCGCATAGTGCGCCAGCGCTTCGCAAACGAGAGCCTTTGTGCCACACGCAAGAAGGAATGTGTAGGTCGCGATGGACGCAACGCATTTGAAACGCCGAGCATGGACACTGTATGCAGCGAGGCAGTTCAGGCCACGTTCTCAAACGACTGCAATCTGCAACCCACGCCCCAGACGCCGAGATCATTCAAAGGCGCGGAGCGATGCATGCACGACACCGCTCATCGGGTGCCCACAAGCAACGACTCAGTTGCGCTATGGTAGCCGCCCACTCGGCCGATCCCCGGCAGCGCGCCCAAATATGCGCTCTATGGCTAACCAGGAGCGACTATGTCGGCACTCGCAGCATTCATTCTTTCAGACATGGAGGACATTCTGAGGGAATGGCAGAAGTTTGCTTCCTCTGTTGCGTCCGCAAAGGACATGGATCGCAAAGCCTTGCGTGATGACGCGGAGTGGATACTCACGACCATTGCGAAGGACATGCAGACCTGGCAGAGCAAGGCTGACCAGGAAGCAAAGTCGAAGGACACCAGGCCGCCGCGCAAGAATGCCGCAGAAACGGCTGCGGAAGCTCACGGAGCGCAGCGCTTCGTAAGCGGGTTCGACCTCAACGAAATGGTTTCCGAGTACCGGGCTTTACGTGCGAGCGTGATTCGCCTTTGGACAGCCAGTTGCAAACGCGACGAGTTGCAGCTGGTTGAAGAGCTCACACGCTTCAACGAAGGGATCGATCAGGCACTATCAGAGTCCATTCGCTACTTCGCTGGTCAACTGGATCGTTCCCGTGAATTGTTCATGGGCATCCTGGGCCACGATCTGCGCAATCCGCTGCACGTCATTCAATCCTCCGCAGCACGACTGTTGCGCACACCGGCTGACCTTGAGCAGCAGCAAAAACTCGGGACGTACGTGCGTGACGGCGCCAATCAAATCGCCGTCATGCTGGCCGATCTACTGGACACAGTGCGTACGCAGCTGGGTGGATCGCTGCCGCTGCAGCCCGAAGATCTGGACATCAATGCGCTATGCAAGGTCGTGGTCGGGCAATTTCAGCTGCTCTACCCGATGCGCCAACTCAAAATCTGCCTGTCCGGTGAACTGCGCGGTCGATGGGACCCTATTCGTGTACAGCAACTGCTCGCGAACCTTTTGCGCAACGCTTTTCAGCACGGGGACGCCGACTCGATCATCACGTTAACTGCCAGACTCGAGAACGAATGCGCCGTCATTTCCGTTCACAACGAAGGCGACCCGATTCCAGCTGCGATCATAGTGAACATTTTCGAACCGCTACGCCGAAGCGATGGGCACCACGCCGCCGACAGCTTCAGTATGGGATTGGGTTTATACATTGCCTCGACGATCGCGAAAGCCCATCAAGGCTCAATCATTGTGGAATCAACACGCGATCAGGGAACGACATTTACGACAAAGCTTCCACTCGCGTCCGCAGCCTGAGATGAACTCCAATGAGTCTGTGTTGCCTGACCGCAAATCCGCGACTGGCACGGAAGAGTGAACCCGCATCGCTCACAACCACTATCTTCCTAGCGAACGATCGCGACCGACGTATCGATAGCCTGCCTTGGCGACGGTTTGAACGCAGTCGCGTTTCGAGGCCATTTTCCTGCGAAGTGTTCGGATTACGGTATCGACAACGTTGCTGCCGACCACTGAACGCCTCCACACGCGTTCGATGAGATCTTCGCGACGTACGACAGCGGGCGCGCGATCCATGAGCTCGGATAGAACCTTGGCTTCCAGCGGCGTGAGTTCGACGACCTGTTCATCGATCAGGATCTCGCGTCGATCACGTGCGAACGCGAAATCGTCATCGCGAGAAGCCGTGCTCGAGCCCGTATCCACCAGAGCGCAAACCCATTCAACGATGTCGCCTCCTGGCACCTCGAGCACCATCGTCGCGGGCAGATCCATTCGCGACTGCTTCAACGGACGAAAACCCAAGCGCTGCAGCACGTGGGAATCTTCTTCTGAAAAGTTGCAATAGATTCTCGCGAGGCTGGAACGCTCGATGTAGTTGCGCTTGAGATCCAGAACGCAGGCGGCACGGGCTGCGGCATGAGCCTCAGTGGTCTTCGCCAATATGTTTCGGATGAAGAGCACTTCTCCGTTCACAGGATTGGTGGCCAGGTGACGCTGGCATTCCGCGAACACCGGATCCACCGATTCCAAACCCGCGTGCGCGTCGTCCTGCCGCGCGAACAGATAGAACGCGAGCACTTCGTCATTGGAACCACGCGCCACGGAAAATCGATGTGGCATGCGTTCCGCCCAGGCTTGCAGGCGCGTGCGCTCGTCGGCGCCACTGCGAATCTCCGCGATCTGAAAGATCTGTGCGAAATCTCCAGGTCGCGCGAGCTCGACTGCCGGAGCAGCCGCATCGGATGGAAAGAATGCGTTTCGAAGTGAAGGCTCTTCGAGCAGGTACAGAAGATCAGCGAGGTGGCGCCAGCGACGCACACCTCTCGTCGAGCGCGCACGCACAGCAATCCAATCAGCGGCAAGCTTGCGCCATGCTTGATACCGTTCCGCATCGACACCGGACATCCATTCGACAATTGCCTGGCGTACAGGCTCGGTAATGTAGAGCCCTTCGGGATCGCGCGTCGCGAACGGCAGTGCTTCTACAGCTTCGAGCAGCGACAAGGGAACAAGCTCGCTGACTCCAAGAATCAATGACACCAGTTCACGATTCGCACGTCGCACGATGGCGCACGCTTCAACCGCGCGACGCAACTCGCTGTCGCCGATGGCATGCAGGATGGTATTGGCGAGCTCACCCGCATCGCGCACGGTGTCGAGCGAGCCCGTGCGACAGGCATGAATGGCCATCTGCAAACCCAGCGGATGTCCGCCGGTCAGCAGCCAGATTCGGTCCGCAACCCCAGGCGAAAGATTTGCCGCTGCGACGCTCGCATCGCTGTGACTTCTCGCAAGCGTCCCGAGTCTGATCTCGAGAAAATGCTGACCGTACTCGGTCGACCACACAGCGGGTGGCGGCGCAGCACCTGCAAGAACGAACCGCATGTTGGCTGGCAACGCGGGCAGCAGCTCGGTGCGAAGCCATGACGACACCAAACGCCAGGTGTCGACATCGTCGACCATGACGACGACGATTCCCTTATCGACGGATAAAGCAGTCGCCAGATCGGCAACCGTTGATGCGTCTACACCGAATGCCTTGGCGAGAGAGCTGACAACGGAAGCGGGTCGCGGCTCTACAGCGCCCGCCTGGATGCGAACATGGCGGACGCCATCGTTTTCGAAATCGGCTGCGAGCGCTGACAAAAGCGCGGTTTTTCCGATACCCGCTGGACCGTGAACGTAAGCCACGAGTGGCCCACCCGGCATTGCTATTTGTCGCAACAAACGCAACTCGATGTCGCGTCCGGCCAAAGCGGAGCGACGTCCTCGGCGTAGCACATCGGCGATCGTAGGTTGGGTCACGAGATCACGATCTCATCGATTTCTCACCTGTTCATCATGACCTCATGCATAGGGAGCGTCTACCGTTCGCACAGGCTGAACAGAAGGACACACGAATGGATCACCAGAAACTCGACACGTTCCTCCAGAAGATCGTTGGCGACCTCGGCGCCGCATTCTCCATTGCTCCCGTACGTATCGGCGGCGCACTCGGAATTTACGGCGCGATGGCACAACTGGGAGCGACCAGCTCCGTGCAGCTCGCAACCACCACAGGCCTCGCGGAACGCTATGTGCGCGAATGGCTATTGCAGCAAGCTGCTTCTGGCTACGTGGAATACGACTCGCAAACTCGCCAGTTCACACTCCCGCCCGAACACGCGTTCCTCCTCGCCGATCCGCAAAGTCCTGCATATGTATTGCCCGGATTCGCCGCTGCGGTCGCGCTGTCGGAAAACATGGACCCTGTGATGCACGCCTTCCGAACCGGAGAAGGTGTCGCATGGAAGGATCAGTGCGGCTGCATCGCCTGCGCGATCGCTGAGTTTTTCCGCCCTGGCTATCGCGCGAATCTGATCGACAATTGGCTGCCCGCGCTCGACGGTGTAGTCGAGCGACTCAAAGCGGGCGCGACGGTTGCCGATGTCGGTTGTGGTCACGGTCACACGACAAGGTTGATGGCGACCGCGTTTCCACGTTCGCACTTCATCGGCATTGATAGTCACGCACCCTCGATCGACGCAGCCCGGCAGCACGCGTCATCGCACGGCAGAATCGACAATCTGAATTTTGAAGTCGGCACCGCGCAGGATTTCAAAGGCGAGTTCGATTTTGTGACCTGTTTCGATTGCCTGCATGACATGGGAGACCCCGTGGCAGCGGCCCAGCACATCCGGAAGTCGCTGCGGCAAAACGGATCGTGGATGATTGTCGAACCGTTCGCGCATGACGACCCAGAGAAGAACTTCACGCCGATCGGGCGCATGTCTTACGCCGCCTCGATGATGACATGCATACCGGGAGCACTTGCTCAGCAGGGAGGTTTCGCCCTGGGCGCGCAGGCAGGCGAACGCCTGTTGCGCGAAGTGATCCTCGATCGCGGCGGCTTTTCCCGTTTGCGTCGGGCTGCGGAAACGCCACTCAACCTGGTGCTCGAAGCGACACTCTAGAAACGTGACCGCCACGGACGGCGGAACGAGTGTTGAACTGGTGCTTACGTGCGCAGCCCATGAACAGATCGCCTGTTGGTCTGTGCACAACGAATGGCTTTGTTTCCTGACTTCCAGACTGAAGTCGTCGATTCGACAACGCGCAAGAACCCATCTCAAAATCGAACTTAAGTAGGCACGGGCGTCGAATCCGCCACTGACCCAC
>JBJMWN010000494.1:0-3520 GCA_045810085.1 Povalibacter sp.
CGAATCCATCCTCGTCTGGAGCGGCGATGGACCACTCGAAGGCATCAAAGTCCATCGCATCTTCGATCGAATGCAGAGCGCACCTCCGCCGCCGAATCCTGAAAGAGGGCCGGTGAGGTGAACAGGGCGATGCGGCTACTGGCTACTGGCCATCGGCCCGAGAGTGATCAGCAGGTCAGCAGCTGTTGGGTCTGGCCAAGTAGCCAGTGGCCAGCAGCCAGTCGCTTGTTAGACGCCGTAGCCCATCATCGCTTTCACTTCCAGAAACTCCTTCAGACCCTCGCGTCCCCACTCGCGGCCGTTGCCGGACTGTTTGTAGCCGCCGAATGGAGCGTTTGAATCGGTCGAGGCGCCGTTCAAGTGAACCATGCCGACTCGAAGTTTCGCAGCGATGCGTCGTGCGTGATCAATGCTTCCTGAATAGACGTAGCCGGATAAGCCATACACGGTGTCATTCGCGATCTTTACGGCTTCTTCTTCGGTCTGATACGGAATCATGACGAGGACAGGTCCAAAGATTTCTTCGCGAGCGATCGCCATCGAGTTGTTCACGTTCGCGAAGATCGTGGGTTTGATGAAGTAGCCTTTCTCGATGCCTTCTGGTCGTCCGGGGCCACCGGTCACCACCGCTGCGCCCTCCTGGATTCCACGCTCCAGCAATTTCTGAATTTTTTCGAACTGGCTGCCATTGCTGACCGGCCCCATGTTCACGCCGGGTGCTTTGGGATCGCCCACTACGGATTTTTCGGCGACGGTCTTCGCGATTTTCACGGCTTCGTCATACACCTTCGCAGGCACCAGCATGCGCGAAGGTGCGTTACACGATTGGCCGGTGTTGGACATCATCGACAAAACGCCTTGTTTCACGGCTGCGTTCAGATCGGCATCTTCGAGGATGATGTTGGCTGACTTGCCACCGAGTTCTTGCGAGACGCGTTTGACCGTATCTGCCGCGGCTTTGGCCACTAGAACTCCTGCACGTGTCGAACCGGTGAAAGACACCATGTCGATGTCAGGGTGTCGCGAGATCGCTTCGCCCACGGTCGGGCCATCGCCATCGACCATGTTGAAGACGCCTTTCGGCACGCCCGCTTGCTCGAGGATTTCTGCGAACACATGTGCGCTGAGCGGTGCGATTTCGCTGGGCTTGAGCACGATCGTGCAGCCTGCGGCGAGCGCGGGTGCGACTTTGCAGGCGATCTGGTTGATCGGCCAGTTCCATGGAGTGATCAGGCCGCAGACACCGACTGGCTCGCGGCGTAATCGCGTGCTGCCGATCTGCTCCTCAAACTCAAACTCTTTCAACGCAGCGAGTGTCGCCGCGAAATGGCCGGGCCCGCTGGCCGCTTGAGAATTCAGAGCGAGCTTCATTGGCGCGCCCATCTCATCGGAGATGGCTTGGGCGAGACGCTGCATGTGAGGCTCGAAGGCTTTGAGAATTCGCTCGAGCAGGTCGATGCGTTCTTCGCGAGTCGTTTGTGAGAACGTTTCGAACGCTCGTTTCGCAGCTGCCGCCGCTGCGTTCACATCCTCAGCGGTGCCGAGGAGAATTTGACCGATCGGTTGTTCGGTCGCCGGATTGATGACGTTGAACTCCTGTCGGCCTTGTGGGCTGGTCCAGGTTCCGTCGATGAAGAACTTACGGAAGTCGTACATGGCTTTCTCGGCATCGAATCAGTCGTGATGCTCTGATAATACGTGAGCGACAGCGCGTGCTCGCACCGTGATCCAAGTCACGGACAGTGCGCAGGGCGTTTCACAGCCTCTCGGGACCAGATGACTTTACGTTGTTTTTTCTGCATGGCAGCCCAGCAAAACCAGTCAACGGTGCAACCAAATGCACGAAAAATACGGAATTTGTCGAGTTTCGAGCGATTTATGCACTTTTTGCACTGCGCAATGCGAATTGTGCTGCCTGTTGTTAACTCACCAATGGCGATCCCTTGCGGGGCGCAGTGGAGCTCTGCTAGCCTCCGAATTGTCACCGGTGTCATTTGATGCGACGAAGCGAATTGCAACCGGTGTCATTTTCGTAGAGCCGGAGCGAATCCGGACAGTACGCCGAGTACCGGCGTGGTGCGGGGGGTCGAGCGCTGAGACAAGCCGTAAAGGCTGAACAGCCAGGAATCCCGCTTGTGGTAACGATGGGGGAGTAACACACATGTCGGCATTCGATCGTAAAGACGGTCTGCTTCGCGCGTCAGTCCGCGCGATTCTGGGTCTCGCTTCAATGTCTATCGTTGCGATGTCTGCACAAGCGCAGGACTCGCAGCAAAGTGGTTCGCTGGAGGAAGTCGTCGTCACGGGATTCCGTGGCAGTCTGGAGAAAGCGCTTGATGACAAGCGCGAATCCGCCGCCGCAATCGACTCGATTCGCGCCGAGGACATTGCCAAGTTCCCGGACTCGAACCTCGCTGAATCAGTTCAGCGCATTCCAGGTGTATCGATCGCGCGTGACGCTGGCGAAGGTCGTCAGCTGACAGTTCGCGGCCTCGGTGCGCAATTCACTCGCGTACGTGTCAATGGCATGGAAGCAATGAGCTCCACCGGCGGCACGGACAGCTCGGGCGGTGCCAATCGTGCGCGTAGCTTCGACTTCAATGTCTTCGCATCAGAGCTGTTCAACAACATCACCGCGCGCAAGACGGCCACGGCAGATGTCGACGAAGGCTCTCTCGGCGCGACAGTCGATCTGCAGACTGCCAAGCCGTTCGACTACAACGGATTCACCGCGGTGGCTTCGGCGAAAGGTGCGTACAACGATCTTTCGGATGAGCTCGATCCTCGCGCAGCCTTCCTGATCAGCAACACCTGGGCCGATGGCAAATTCGGCGCTCTGTTTTCCGCTGCATATAGCGAGCGAAATGCGCTCGAAGAAGGCATGGGCACGGTCCGCTGGGATAACGGCGGCAGCTCAGGCGGCTTCAACGCAGCATCCGATGCAACGGCGCGCGACAACGCGACCTTCCATCCGCGTCTGCCCAGATACGGCACGCTGACTCACGAACAGGAACGCGTCGGACTCACCGGTGCCTTGCAGTGGCAGGTGAGCGATAACAACCTGATCACGTTGGATGCGCTGTATTCCGATTACCAGGCGAACCGAACGGAAGATTGGCTCGAGTCGATTTCGTTCAGCCGCGCAGCTACGGCGGGCGGCAAACCGCAGACGGTCGTTCACAACTCAGTCGTCGATGCGAACGGCAATCTGGTCTCCGCGACCTTCGATGATGTCGACGTTCGTTCTGAGCGGCGTTACGACGAACTCGAAACTAAGTTCGGCGCATACACGCTCTCGGGCAATCATCAATTGAGCGATCGATGGACCCTGAGCGAACTCGTCGGCTACTCGAAGTCTGAATTCGCGAATCCGATTCAGACGACGATCACGCTGGACCGCCGCAACACCGATGGTTACTCGTGGGATTTCACAAACGATCGCAGCCCTGCCTTCAACTACAACTTCGACGTGACCAACGCCGCCAACTGGGTATTCGACAGTCCGGCTGGAGCGGCGGGA
>JBJMWN010000495.1:0-7365 GCA_045810085.1 Povalibacter sp.
CAGAACACGACGTACTTCCCACCCGGCAAAGGTTATCGATACAGCAACAGTGGCTACTCTCTGCTTGCGCTCATCGTGGGCAAAGCCTCGGGAAAGGATTTCGCGACTTTCTTGAAGGAACGCATCTTCAGGCGGCTGGACATGAACAATACTGTCGCGTTCGAACAAGGCATTTCGACCGTCGCGAATCGGGCGTTCGGCTATAGCCAGGACGAAAAATCCTCGTCTGCGACCCAGGCTCCAAGTCGGGCCGTCGAATCCCTCCTCTGGAGCCGCACTGATCAAAGCCAGACCAGCGCGGTGCTCGGCGACGGCGGGATCTATTCATCCATCGACGATCTCGCAAAATGGGATGCCGCGTTGTACGACGATCGTCTGTTGAGCGCGAAATCCCGTGAGCTCGCGTTCACTCCAGTCACGGCAACCGATGACCCCACCATTCGCTATGGCATGGGCTGGCGCATCACCGAAGAAAACATCGGCGGTCACACCTTATGGCATTCAGGCGAAACCATGGGCTTTCGCAACGTGATCATTCGTTATCCGCAGCACCACTTCACCGTGATCCTGCTGACGAATCGAAATGATCCAGAGCCGTATCAAACCGCGCGGTCGATCGCGCAGATGTTCCTGAAGAAATAAGAGGGCGTTGATTGCGCGCCTGGCCTTAGCCCAGGCGCGTCTCAACAGTAATTGGTTTCCAATCGACCGAGCGCATTCGCGCTGATCTCATAGATCAGAACTTCGTCGTGAGTGTGATACCCAAACTGCTGGCATCCCATTCGTAGCCAAGTTCGTCGGTGTAATCGAGCTGCGTGTAAGAGAGCGCGATCCAACGCCAGCCAAGTTCGACCGTCGGCCCGGTGGCATCGTCGAAGCGAACGTTCGGACCAAAGCCGTCGCCGTCGAACTTGATATTGTTGTGTCGTGTGATGCCAGCACCCACCCACCAACCGTTGTCCCACGCGTAGTTGCCGAGCACTTCGAAGACCGTGCGGCTGATGCTGATGTCGGCGTTCGTTGCGGCAGTGGTGACATATTTGTAGCCAACGGTTCCGCGAACGGAGAACGGCGAATCTGCGCTCGATCGGTAATGAGCGCCCATGGCGAGCGAGATTCCTTGCCCAGCTTTGATGTCCTGTGACGATCCGTCCGTGAAGTTGACGCTCGCGATATCGTCACCGCCGTACTCCAGATCCGCTTCAAATACGAATCCGAGCCCCTGATGTCGATCCGCCGCGTGCGACAGAGCGGGCAAAGCCAACAATCCAAATCCAACGGTGGTCGCTGCCATCAAACGTCCGAACATGATCCTGATCTCCTTGCTGAGTTGATTGTTCGTCTTCCGTAAATTGCACGCGGTCGCGTCAGCTCTCATTCACTGCGCGACCGCGATTCATCGAGGATTTACCGAGCGACCTTCAATGGTCAACGAGGGCATTACAGAAACGTGAAGTGGATCCGCTGCGCAGCCCGCTGTGTGCTGATGGTGTCTTCGCACACACACGACCACCGAATCCCTTTCCCGAGATCTACTGATCCGAGACCTCACTTCGGCCGGATCGGACTGGCCAGGCTTGTCAGATCCACCTAGACTGCGACTTATGCCCCGGCGTGTTCTACATGTGCTCCTGCTGATTGCTCTCGTGTTGCAGGGCGCAATGGCGTTTGCGGGTGATTTCAATACCGGCCTATCGACGCAGCATCATTGCGCCGGTCATGACAGCCAGAAAGAACGCTGTCCATGCTGTGCCGACGAAAGCAATGCGGGCGTCGCCTGTACGGTGCAGTGCTCTGCTGTTCACGTGACCCATGAGATCTTCATCCCTCGCCACGTGAGCGAAAGCGACGTCGTCGCTCGCGTTTCGGACCGATCGACAGATGGCCCGGCATACGCACCTCTCGTCCCACCGCCCATTCGATAGCTCCAGGTTGATCTGTCCGCACTTTGTGCGGTTGTCCTGAACAACTTCGGAGTCTTCCATGAGATTTCTATACCTGCGCATCGCGGTCGCGATCGCGCTTGTCATGCCTTATCCGTTTCTCACGGTTGAGGCCAAGCCGATTGCTTTTGCAAACGGAACGACCGTCATGGGTGAGTACGGCGCTGGCACGATGACGGAAGTGCAAGGCTTCTACGCGCCCACCTTCAGATACTCGCTCGGCGGTGGCCATCTGATTCTGAATGGGCCAGGGAGCGACGATTCGAAGCAAATCACTTATGCACGTTTCAACTATCTGCCGAAACGGTGGAACTTCGAGTCTGCTCAGGCAAACCTGTTCGTGTGGGGCAGCGTTGGCAACGCTTACGTTGCGAGCACGAATGGCAACGAGTTCGCCTGGAATGCGGGTGGTCAGATGGATTATGAGACGCGACGCATTTACGCATCGCTGCGGACCGACTACCACGACGCGAACTCGTTCAGTCATCGGATCGATACGCTTCAACTCGGCCTCGCACCCTACGCGCACGACTACTCCACTCTCGCGGTGTGGTTTGTCATCCAGGCACGCGAGTACACAGGCGGGCTCTACGACGGCACAGAGTGGGCCGCGTTGTTGCGACTCTTCAAACGCAATGCATGGATCGAAGCCGGCGCGACGCGCGACGGAAAGCTTCAAGCCATGCTCATGTTCAATTTTTGACAGGTGATCACATGAATGCCATTCGTCTCCTCATCGCGCTGACATCGATCGCCAGCGCCACTGTTCACGCCGGAACGATCGAAATGAAAGTGAACGGCCTGGTGTGCGGGTTTTGTGCTCAAGGAATCGAGAAGACTCTGCGTAAAAATCCAGCCACCACTGACGTGCTCGTGAGTCTCGAGAATCGCTTGGTCGCAATTGCGACGAAGGACGGCACCGATATCTCTGATGCCGAACTGCGAACGGCATTGACGAATGCCGGTTACGACGTCAAAGGCATTGAGCGCACGAACCATTCCATGGACGAACTGCGATCACAAATGAAGGCAACAAAGTAATGCTCACTTTGAAACGAACCGTCGGAGCCTCAGCGGCTGCACTGCTGACGAGCTCAGCAACGCTCGTATGTTGCGTTCTTCCCGCAGTGATGGTGTCTCTAGGCGCTGGTGCCGTGCTGGTCGGTTTGATTTCCGCCGTTCCACAACTGATCTGGTTGAGTGAGCACAAGCTTCTAGTTTTCGGGGTTGCGGCGATCATGCTCGTGCTCAGCGGGCTCATGCTACGCAAGGCTGCATCACTTCCCTGTCCCACTGAACCCGGGGCTGCCAAAGCCTGTGAGCGACTCAGGCGTGCGAGCTCCATTTTGTTTTGGTGCGCCGTGGTCAGTTACACCGTGGGCTCGGGTTTCGTTTTGCTTACGAGCATGAGGTCGTAAGTGAGCGAGCCAAGATGAGTGGATCCATCAAGATCCTGAAGACGAAGGCTCACATCGGACCGATGCCATCGATCATGTCTCGTACTTTCGTTGCGAGCGCAGCCATGGCGAAAGGCTTTGTGAGCACGGCCATGCCTGGCTTCAACATTCCGTTCCCCACAACGGCATTCTCGGCATAGCCCGTGATGAACAGGACTTTCAATTCTGGATGGCTCACAAGCGCTGCGTCTGCGACCTGTCGGCCGTTCAGCCCGCCCGGCAAACCCACATCCGTAACTAACACGTCTACGCGCACATCTGACTGCAGAATGCGCAACGCACCAGGGCCGTCGCTTGCTTCGATGACGGTATAGCCCTGCTCATTGAGCATTTCAGTCGCAAGCATGCGAACGAACGGTTCGTCATCGACGACGAGAATCGATTCTCCCGCCCCACGGTGATATGCGTGTGGCGGAATCACATCCACCGAGTCAGCCTCTCCAACGAACCGCGGCAGGTACAGACACATCGTCGTACCCTGACCCAGCTCCGAGTACACGCGCACTTGCCCGCCTGATTGCCGCACAAACCCGTGCACCATGGACAAGCCCAGTCCGGTGCCCTCGCCCAGCGGCTTGGTGGTGAAGAACGGGTCGAAGATTCGCGCCGCCGTATCGGGTGACATGCCCGTTCCGGTATCCGTCACGCAGATCGATATGTATTGCCCAGGCGGAAGTTCTCGTTCGGCGGCCGCGTGCTCGTCGAGCCACTTGTTCGCAGTCTCGATCGTGAGTCGCCCTCCCGCAGGCGCCATGGCATCGCGGCCATTGATGGCCAGATTGAGCACTGCGTTTTCCAACTGCGAGTTATCCGCCCTAGTCATCCAAAGCCCGCCTGCCCCGACAATCTCAACCGTCACTTCAGGCCCCACGGTGCGACGGATCAGATCCCCCATGCTCGCGATCAGTTTGTTTGCATCGATCGCTCGCGGATCCAGTGTCTGACGACGAGAGAACGCAAGAAGACGCTGAGTGAGTCCAGCGGCGCGACGCGAAGCACTCTGCGCTGCGTCGATGTAGCGTTCGATGCCGACATATCTGCCTGCAGCCAGTCGCTTCTGTAAAAGCTCGAGACTGCCGCTGATCGCCAGGAGCAGATTGTTGAAATCGTGTGCGAGTCCGCCGGTCAGCTGACCCACCGCTTCCATCTTCTGACTCTGACGAAGCTGCTCTTCGGCATGTGCCAAGCGCGCTTGCTCACGCAGGCGATCGGTCACGTCATAGACAAACTGATACGCCCCAATCTGTTTGCCGCTCGTATCTAGAAGAGGATTGAAGCGCATTTCGTAAATGCGTTCGTCGAGTGAGGCGTCTCCGAATTTGCCGATCTCGGTGAACGACTCGCCGTTCAAGGCTCGCTGCCACACGGCTTTCACCGCTTGCTGATGTTCAGGCTTGCCCGAGAGCACATCGAGCATGCTATCGCCCACTTTCGGTCGCACGCCGAAGATGCGCTCGAACTCGTCGGCGGATGCCTTGTTGATGGCGAGCCATCGGAAGTGCTGATCGGCCACCTGGATGAACGCATCCGTCGTTTCAACGAGCTCGGCCATCACGCGGCGCTCTGCAAGGGCCTCTGCCACCCTACGCTCCAGGGTTTCATTGAGCTGCTTCAGCTGCAGCTCAGTGCCCTTGCGTTTCGTGATATCGACTACCGTGCCGATGACCCGCACGCAGGTTCCGTCATCATTGAAAATCCCACGCCCTTTTGCAGCGATCCATCGAATGAGGCCGTCCTCCTTGCCCACCGTCCTGTATTCGACATCGTAAAGCGCACGCGTCTGAGAATCGGCTGCTCTGGCGAATGCGGCGGTTACTCGTGTCCGGTCATTGGGATGGACACCTTCGTAGAAATCTCGCATCGAAACATCGACATTCGGTGAGATGCCGAACATCGCTTTGACACGTTCAGGCCAGAACAACTTGTCTTCGACCAGATCGAGGTCCCACAGGGCAACTTCCGCTGCCTCCGTCGCGAGTCGAAGCTGCTCTTCCCGGATCCGCAGTGCTTCGGTCGCTCGATGTCTCTCGGTGACATCGAAGCCTTCGCAGAAGATTCCGGTGACTTCGCCTGCGCCGTCACGAATAGGCTCGTAGATGAAATCCAGGAGGCGCGTCTGATAGGTGTGCGCTTCAAGCGCCCGAAACTTCACGGGTTGGTCAGCCAGCACCACGCGCTCACCGGTCGAACGCACCTCGTCCAGCAGTTCATAAAAACGTTGGCCCGCAATATCCGGAAACGCCTCGCGTATGGGTTTGCCGACCCAATCGTGGCTGTTGAAAAGATATCGATGCGCCGCGTTTACGAATTCGAATACGTGCTGCGGCCCTGCAAGTACGCACATGAAGCTCGGGGCTTGCTCGAAGAGAGCCCGTTGACGTTCGTTCTCATCCTGAAGGCGCTTCTCCGCCAGGACGGCCTGTGTGGTTTCGGAACACACAACCAACACACCACCCACTCCATGCGGCGCGGCAGTCTCTCGAATGGGACTGTAGCTGTAGGTCCAATACACATCTTCGCGCTGACCTCCCCGCGTGATCGGCACCAACGCATTCTGATGCCAGGTCGCGCCACGCCCTTCCATCACCTGTTCAATCTGCGGACCGATGATGGCCCAGATTTCCTCCCACACTTCGCGGCCGCGTTTACCCAGCGATACGGGATGCCTCTCGGGTCCGATCGAAAGGCTATACGCATCGTTGTACAGGCAGGTCAGGTGAGGCCCCCACCAGACGTACATGGGGTGGCCGGTATTCAGCATCAACTGGACGGTGAGCCTCAGGGATTGAGGCCACAGGATGGGCGGGCCGAGATCTGTAGAGGTCCAATCGTGCGCCCTGATCAGAGCGCCCATCTGCCCGCCGCCCTGGAGAAAGCTCAGGTCTACGTCCGTTGCATCCGGGAGTTTCGACACGACTACTTCCGCAGGTCTGAACGTAAATTCAACTATACCCAAGGATTTCGATCAGCAGGCTGCCCCCACTACTGACGGCCGGGTGCGCGAGAACGCACGCCCACTCCTTCGGTTCCAGTCGGATCGGGGCGATGGATGACCTTTCATGAGATATGGTTAGAGACAGTTCGAGTAATCCTTACAAGGTGTTGAAGAGTCATCGCGGTTGCGATCAAACCTTGCTACCCATTTGCATAGGACGATTCAGTCTGGTCACCGAACGAAGCCCTCCGCAGACTCCCTGCTCATCGGCAGGCAGTTGAGAGCGGCGGCTTCAGCGAAACGAGTCGTTGCGATTTTCCACTTCGACCTTTCATGAGTGAGCATATGGACAACAAACCAGGGTTCTATCTGAGTCTCAGAAGGAAGCATCCTCAATACATCGCCGCAGTGGAAGCACTGGGGCAAGCCGTTCGTGAGAGCGGGCCGTTGGATTCGAGATCCTTACATCTGGTGCAGCTGGCCGCTGCTGCGACGATCCGCTCAGAAGGCGCAGTGCACAGTCATGCGAGACGTGCGATCGAAGAAGGCGTCAGTCCGGAAGAAATCCGTCACGCTCTGATTTCGCTCACCAGCACGATCGGATTTCCAAACGTCAGCGCTGCGCTCAGCTGGTGTGAGAACGTGTTCAAGGCTGGAAAACGCGAAGACGGTTCGGTGACGCCAGAAACCTGAACGTCAGTTGCACAACAAAGTTGCCGAAGAATCAGGAGCGACGATTCTGCACGGCCGTAACGATCCACGCGCGTGAGTCAAACCAGACGCCCGATCCGTCATGGTGTGCCGTCAAGGTCTCGCGCAAACATTGAAGTGCTCGCTGCGCGGAAGTAGCGTCGAGCCGCTGCAGGTGCTCGCGAACGGAAACGAAACTGCGCACCCACTCGAAAGCGACGTCGACGTTCTCGCCGTAGTACACCGGCTCACGCACGTCGACAAAATCAGCCTCATCAAATCCCGCTTCGGTCAGCATGGGCTCGACTTTCGTTGGATCGCTGAGCGAAAAGGGATCGAG
>JBJMWN010000496.1:0-11969 GCA_045810085.1 Povalibacter sp.
CTATATCAATGCGAACGAGATGGCCTGGCTCGGCTCGCTCACCCTCAACGATGTGGGCCAAACGGCAAAAGCGATCTATCTGCGCGAGTGCGCCGTGTGTCACGGCGATGATCGCCAGGGCTCACCACCGCAATTCCCTTCTTTGGTGGATGTTGGACGCAAACTTGATGCCGAGCATTTCCTTGATCTGGTTCGTAGTGGCGCAGGTCGAATGCCAGGATTTCCGAATCTCCAGCAAGAGGCCCTGGATGCACTCGCGCACTTCGTGTTGGAGAACAAGGACGCAAACGTCACGCCGACTGCCGGCTCACTTGCGACGCAGGCTTATCGATTCACCGGGTATCGACGTTTCACAGATCCTGAAGGTTATCCAGCCGTCGGGACGCCGTGGGGAACGCTGAATGCACTAGATGTGAACAGCGGTCGCTACGTCTGGCAGATCCCTTTCGGTGAATTCCCGGAACTGGTCGCGCGAGGAATCAAAAACACCGGAAGTGAAAACTACGGCGGGCCGCTCGTGACCGCGGGAGGGCTGCTATTTATTGGCGCGACGATTCACGATCGGAAGTTCCGCGCGTATGACAAACAAACGGGTGAACTGCTCTGGGAAACCGCGTTGCCTTACTCCGCGGATGCCTCACCGATGACGTACGAATACAAGGGCCGACAGTACATCGTGATCTTCGCAAGCGGCGGCAAGGAGCGCGGCGGTTCTCAGGGTGGTGTGTATGTAGCGTTTGCGCTGCCGGCCGGATCCGGGCGATGAATCAGCTTCAGCGCGCAAGTGCAGAGATTTGGGCCATCGAAGCAAACATCATCGAAGGCTTGAATGCCTCGAGAATCTCAGCATTGGCATAACCCCACAGAACAGCGCCACTGTCGATGCCGGCCTCACGTGCGGCCTCAATGTCACGCGTTTCATCGCCGATGCAGATCGCTCTGGCTCGCGGCACTCCGCTGCGTTTCACCACAGTTTTCAATTTGCTCGCTTTGCCGAAGAGGGAAGCGCCGCATTCGAAATGGTCGATGAGGCTAGCCACGTCTGTTCCGAGAATCCGTCGAATGTTCGCTTCGGCGTTGGAGCTCACGATGGCGGTGCGTATTGCTGCCTCACGCAATGAAATCAGCATCTCGCGAACACCTTCGAAAAGCGGAATGGTCTCGGTCGCCTCTGCCACTCGGCGTCGCATCTCCGTCGCGATCCGCGGCAACCTCCACATCGGCACCCCCATGTAGGCAATGATTTCGCGATTGCTTCGGCCACGCAGCAATGCGATATCAGCTGCCGTCACGCAGCGCACGCCGAACTGCTGTGCGATTTCATTGAAGTTTCGGATCATCCAGTCGCCGCTGTCGGCCAGCGTTCCGTCGAAATCGAAAATGATCAATTCGTAAGCGGGCATTTCATCGCGTCTGGCCAAAGCTCGGGAGCGGAGCAGTGCGAAGTAGAACGGGGTCGGGGGAGGCACGCAAGGTCCGCTCAAGGCGCTCTGATCGAAGAGCGGCGTGCTCAGCTTTGCAAACGAGGCAGGACTTCGCGCCCGAAGATCTCGATGAATTCCGACTGATTCGGTCCGACGTTATGGAGATCCATCGAGCTGACACCGAGACGAGCCAATCCACGGAGCCACTCGACAAATTGATCGGGCTCACTCGAGATCAACACAGAGCTGCGCATGTCTTCCGGCCGAATAAAGCGAGTGGCCTGGTCGAAGTGCGCGGGCGAGCTCAGTTCCCAATTTGCATCGCCTCCCAGTACGTTGAATCGCCATTGTGAGTGCGCATTCGTGAGCGCCTCGGCTTCGGTGCTCGCGAAGCTCAGATCGATCTTCAGATGGATCGGCTTGCCTTCACCGCCGCCGCGTTTGAATGCTTCGATCAACGGACGAACAGTTTGGCTGCTGCTGCCTGCAGTGAGCAGGCCATCTGCCCAGCTACCGAGCCATTCGGCCGTGGCCTCACTCGTCGCGGCACCCACGATTTGCGTCGGCTGTTCGGGCCGCGACCACACCTTTGCATTGATCGTCCGCAGGCGCCCGCGATGCGTGACCGTCTCGCCTCGAAGAAGTCGGCGCATGATCTCGACGCCTTCTCGTGTGCGTTCGTTTCGTTCGGCCTTGTCTGGCCACACTCGTCCGGTCACGCGTTCGTTGATTGCCTCGCCACTACCAACCGCGATCCAGGGCAATCGATTTGGAAACATTTCCCCGAGTGTCGCGACTGCTTGTGCCAGAACGACGGGGTGATAACGCCAGTTTCCCGGCACGGTGATGACGCCGAAGGTGAGCCGTTTCGTTGCATGAAGTGCAGCGC
The DNA here is from genome assembly GCA_045810085.1 of Povalibacter sp. Taxonomy (GTDB): domain Bacteria; phylum Pseudomonadota; class Gammaproteobacteria; order Steroidobacterales; family Steroidobacteraceae; genus Steroidobacter. The sequence continues at coordinate 2,314 of JBJMWN010000496.1, forward strand.
CTAACCAGGACCACGCGAAGCCCGAGTGACCTTGCTCACTCGACCAGGGCTGCAAATGGTCGGAGGAGAACGCTGCTTCAAATCCCGCGGCTTCAGCCTGCTGAACGAGTTTCAACAACTCGCTCGGAGCAAACTGTTCGTGCGATATGTGATAGCTGTAGACGGTCACCCACGAAGTCCTGTTGCACTGGTCCGTTCGCGCGGCAAACGATGGTCGAGCGATGCTCGGAATCTAATGTGATCGCGTGCCATATCGATCCGAGAAATAGCGGATCAGCTCGTTGGATTCAGTACGAAACTGTCCTGGTGCAATCTCCACCGTTGGAAACTGAGGTAACTCGCCGGTCGCATCGGAGAGCTTTTCCCTCACTTCATCCATCTGCGGCGTGCCCTCGGCGATGCGAACGATGTCGATCTGGTCAGTGAGTTGAGCTTCATCGATGAACTGGAGGAACTTCATCGAATAAGGGCAGCCTTCCTTGATGTAGGCCACGGGAGTGAACTCTTGAGTCATGCATCACCTGCGATGTCAGCGTCGTTCCTGACCCAACGCATCGCAGGCGATGAGGTTTCAATAAGAGCGAAGGGCGAGCGTGGAAAGAGATCGCGAGAAACGAACGCGTCATCCGTGACGCGTTCGCAGGGAGCTCACTTGTCGTCGACAACGTCGATGACGCCATAGGCTCCGTCTTCTTCGTCGTTCGGTCCGGCCGCCCAGAAAAGCGAATTGGTTTTCTGGCCTTGAACGCCGTTGCCGAACTGCAGTCCCCACAGTCCGTCGACATGCACCGGGCGATGATAGGAATCGCGCAGGGTGCCTAGGAACCTGCCGGAGATCGGCCCGAAGGCATTGATGGTTCCATCGCCAAGATTTCCAACAAGCAGCGCACCACCGAATGGGCCGAAGCTTGCCGGTGCGAGCGTCAGTCCCCAGGGCGCATTCAATGGACCATGACTTGCGATGCGACGGATCAGATTGCCTTGCGGATCGAAAACGTTGACGAAGCCCAGGCCGGGTCCTTGAACCTCTTCATCGCCGCCTGGCTCTTCCTGTTTGGCGTACGTGACGTAGATGTCACCGCCGATGGCCTGAATGCCGAACGGCGCATAGTTGCGAGGCAGATGAGGATCGTAGAAGCCGCCAGGCACTTGCACCTGGGTAAACGTTCCGTCGAACACGTCGATGCGGGCGTGACTGAAGTTGCATGCATACAGAAGATGCGTGGTGCCGTTGCCACTAAGCGCAAGCCCAGTGTAGTGAGCGTCCTCCGTTGACTTGTCGGCGCCGATTAACGCATTCGTTGCATTCACGTTGGGCGCCCAACCCGCGAGTATTCCTTGCTCGGTCGCGAAGATGAATCGCGCCGGTCCATTGGTCGTGCCATCCGTGACTACGAAATCCATCCCACCAGAGAAGACGATGCCGGTCGGATTCCCTGCCGTGCCATTCGGCCCCGGAATACTCACGACCAACGATTGCGGTTGTCCGTTACCGTTGTAGAGCACTGACTTTCCTGCATCCGCTGCATTCACCCATACGAAGCCCGTAGGGTTGAATGCCACGCCCCACGCGTTGATCAGGTTGGGATCAGTGAAGTTGGCAGGGATCGCTCCGTTCGAAACGAGAACCTGTTTCTCGTACGAAGGGTCTCGATGCTTGCCCCGATTGAAATCATCGGCCGCTGCTGTACACGTCATTAACGTGAGTGCCGCGTACGCCAGCGCTTTCCGTCGCGATGTTGCAGTGCTCATGCGAAGTTCCTCAGCCAGTAGGAGTTTGCTCGTTCGAGTCGCACGCATCCGGGCAAAAGTCCGAGCCCGGGAAGGTGCTGGGCTGTGAGTGATAGGCGCAGTGGCAATAGTTCTTCCATTCGTCGCTTTGTCCGCTCGTGCGATGCGGCGCGAAATGCGCCTCTTCCTTCTATTCGGAAAAGCAGCTGCATGAAGAGGTCATGCGTCGCCTTGCAAGAGCTCGACGGCGCGATGAGAGCATTCGAATGGGGTGCGCGAATTTACCGAGTGTGACGCACGCGATCAGTGAGGGCCGAGTCCTCACACGCCTTCGTGAGACAGATCACTCTCACGCATTAAGAAAAGAAAATCCGGCGGAAGGCAGGAACTCTGATGTTCGTCATCGCATCATCGCCCCTGCAGCGCATCCGGATCGCAATCTGCTCGCGGGACGACCATGCCTCACTACAATGTGTAGTCAACGGGAGACCTGCAGCCATCAATCGTGCGCACGATCCTTCACCGGAACAGCTTTTTCTATCTGGCGTTGTTTGTAGCCAGTGTGTTGTTGTTCGCGCCGGGTCAGCGTCAATTGCCTGTTACCGATCGTGACGAAGCGCGCTTCGTGCAAGCCACCCGGCAGATGATCCAGAGTGGCGACTACGTAGTCGTGCGCTTTCAGGAAGAACTGCGTGCAAAGAAGCCCGCAGGAATTTATTGGTTGCAGAGTGCATCGGTGAAATTGTTTGGCGATGCTTCGCAAGCGCAGGTATGGCCGTATCGTCTTCCTTCGTTGCTAGCAACGATCGCTTCAGTTCTTCTCACGTTTTATTTTGCGCATCGTCTGTTCAATAGAACGGTCGCCGGGCTGGCCTCCATTGGTCTTGCCAGCACGCTGCTGGTCGGGATGGAAGCTCACCTGGCGACCACCGATGCTACGCAACTGTTCTGCGCAGTCGTGGCGCAAGGTTGCCTGGCTCTTCTCTATGTAGCGGCGCGTGAGAGATCCCGGATATCGCCCGCAGTCAGCCTCGTGTTCTGGATTGCACTCGGCGCATCGATCCTGGTGAAAGGCCCCGTGGTGCTGGCGATCGTGCTCTTGACGATGCTGGCACTCAGCGTTGCGGATCGCGACCGGCATTGGCTGCTCACCTTACGTCCTGGCTTGGGTGTGCTGCTGCTTCTCGTCATGATCGGGCCATGGATGTGGATGGTCAGCCGACGTACTGAAGGTGTGTTCCTGAGTCGCGCCATTCACGAGGATCTCCTGCCGAAACTCATGGGCGGACACGAAGGACATGGAGCGCCGCCAGGATCGTATGTAGTCGCGCTGCTGCTCACCTTCTGGCCTGCCTCCGTGTTTCTGTGGCCCGCATTGTTTGCTGCCTGGCAGCGACGACATACAGCAGCGATTCGCTTCTTGCTGGCCTGGTCACTGATGGGCTGGGCCATGTTCGAGCTCGTGCCAACGAAGCTGCCGCACTACACGTTGCCGCTATATCCAGCACTGCTCATGTTGATATGCGCCATGCTCGCGACAAGCGAAGACGGCACTCGCGACACATTGAAGAGCAGAGCGTCCATGGTCTGGTATGCGGTGTGGAGCGTTTTCACCCTCGCATTAGCTTTAGCTGTCCTGTGGTTGCCAATGCGCTTCGGTGGCGGGTTTTCGTGGCGTGCGATTTCTGCCTCGGTCGCAATGCTCGCTTGCACGGCGCTTTTCTGGTGGAGCTTTCGAAAGTCTTTGCCGCGAACCTTCGTCACGATTGCTGCCTGCGGCGCGATCGCGCAGATCAGTTTGATCGCGGGCGTTCTGCCCATCCTTTCCGATCTGTGGGTCAGCGAGCGCATTGTTGAAGTCCGTCGAACGCTTGCGCCCATTGCGAACATCGTAGCGGTTGGCTATTCAGAACCTAGCCTGGTGTTTCTAGGAGGCACGAACACCCAACTTACCAGCGCAGCGCACGCGGCGGAGTTGATGAAGGCCAGTGGCCAGACAGTCGCGCTGATCGAAGAACGTGATCTCGCCACGTTCGTTGCTGCCTTGCCCGCCAGCACTGTCTTGACCGAGAAGACGGTGATTCGTGGATTCAACTACTCGGGAGGTAAGCCGGTCGCCTTGCATGTCTTCATGCACAGCCCTGAATCTCGCGTCGCGCTCAGCAAACCCTGAGCGAGCGGGTTCGATCAACAACGCGGCATTGCCTGTGTGCGTGCATGTGTGTCGGCAGTTCACACGAGCGTTCCCGTTTGCATTAAGCCCTGAAACTTTGCCACGCATTAGTGGTTGTGTTGGTGCTCGGCCGGGCGCCTAACTTGCAAAGACGCTCAAACAGCCGACAACTCCGTCTCGTTTTTCCAATCAACCCTGACGCTACTGCAGAGGAGTATTGCTATGCCGCGCAATTCACTCATTCCGTTTGGCTTCGGTGGCTTCGAGCCCGTGGCCTCCCTGCATCGAGAAATGAATCGCCTGTTCGATGACGCGTTCCGCAGCGGTCTCGGCGGCACACGATCGATGCCGCAGGAACAGAGCACCGGACTGCCCTCGTTGTTCAATGCCAGCATGAACGTCTCCGAGACTGATCAGGAGTATCGGGTCACTGTGGAGCTTCCCGGAGTGACCGAGCAGGATATCGAGCTCAACATCAGTGACGATGTGCTGACGATCAGCGGCGAAAAGAAGTTCGAATCCGAACGTGGTGGAAAAAAGGAAAGCTATCACTACGTGGAACGCTCCTATGGGACTTTCCAGCGCTCGTTGCGCTTGCCGTTCTCGGTCAATCCGGACGAAGTGAAGGCCGCGTTCCAGAACGGCGTCTTGACGATCACAGTGCCAAAGTCGGCGCAGCAGCAGCGATCTCGCAAGATTCAGATTCAAGCCGCGAGCAGCCAGCCGACACAGACGCAAGCGCAGGAGGAGGGATACGGAGATCAGGGCGGCGACGGATCGCAGCAGCAGAGCGCTCCTGGCGAACAGAGGTCAGATCTGAGCGGTCAGGGTGGAGGACAGACGGCGACGCATTGAGCTGCGGCACTCACCGAAGTCATACAGCCGCAACTTGTTTGTGGGTTCGAATTTGCCGTACGAGTGAGATGTCCGGCTGAAGGCGGACCCACAGTGGCGACCTGCGCGCTGGTCATGCACTCGGGCTTCCCTCGTGCTTCGCGCAAGTTCAGTTCGATCTGGTGTTATCGGGAGGATTCTCAGGAGAACCTGAGAATCACGATGCAGGAGGGATTCGACTCAATACTCGGGGGCGAACGGTCGCCCCCGGGTTGAGTTCTTCAATCAGAGAGGGCGAGAAAGACCGAGCGCACTCTGAACGAGCGGAGCGTTCTGAGCGATCAGTCCAGGAGTCGGCTCTTCGCCGCGTGCCGAAGAAGTGCGCACGAGCGCAAACGCGCTTGTGGCTACCAGCGTCGTCAGCAGCAGAGATGCAACTAAGTAACGAGTTTTCATGTGAGGCCTCTTTCAGGAAAGCCGATCAAACAAGAACGGTGATCTGCGGCCGCGACATGCCCTTGAGGCTGTCGGCGAGCTGCGTCTGCGGACGAGACATACCCTTGAGGCTGTCTGCCAGCTGCATCTGAGGACGCGACATACCTTTCAGGCTGTCTGCCAGCTGCACTTGAGGACGCGACATGCCTTTGAGGCTGTCTGCCAGCTGCACTTGAGGGCGCGACATGCCTTTGAGGCTATCGGCGAGCTGGATCTGGGGGCGTGACATGCCTTTGAGGCTGTCGGCCAGCTGCACCTGGGGACGTGACATGCCTTTGAGGCTGTCCGCCACCTGGATCTGCGGCCGTGACATGCCTTTCAGGCTATCAGCGGTCAATCCTTGATCAGAGCTGCCAAGCAGATAAGAAGCGGGCAGGGTGAGGAGCCCGACAATCGCGAGAGCGGGTAACGCAGTGGCACGCATGAGAAAGCCTCCCAGCACTTGAAAAGAGAAAGTCTTTTGTTCCGCCCCCATGAGCGGCCCCCGGAGTGTGATGTGCCGCACGCTTTCAATCAACAGGCATGACTAGGCTCTTGCGTTGTGCAGTCAAAAGCGGACTCACAAAAGTCCGCAACTCATCAACAGTCCGCCTTCGCAATTCCAGACTCATCCAGAGGGATCGGAGACTTATCTCGTGAAAACCCTGCCCGAAGGGCTGTCGCGTTCACGACCGTTTCTCACCGTGCTGCCCGGCATGCGAGTGATCGACGGCGATCGCGCGCTTAAGGGAAAAGATGAATCCGCGGACCACGCCGCGCTAACCGGCTCGATCGTTGGCCGTTACAAGCTCGTTTCTCTGTTGGGTCGCGGCGGCAGCGGCACGGTTTACCTGGGTGAGCGCGCCGATCGGCAGTACAGCGCGCAGGTCGCAGTCAAGATCGTTGATCGAGAAGCTGTGCACGGACGATTGGGCGCGCGCTTTCGGGCTGAACGCCAGATCCTTGCGAGCCTCAACCATCCCAACATCGCGCGACTGATCGATGCGGGTGAAATCGAAAGCGGCCATCCCTATCTGATCATGGAGTACATCCATGGAGAGCCGCTGGACAGGTACTGCGATGGCCGGCGCCTCTCGATTGAGGCGCGACTCCGCCTGTTCCTCCTGATCTGCAGCGCCGTCCAGTACGCGCATCAGAACCTGATCGTTCATCGCGACGTGAAGCCCGCAAACATTCTCGTCACGCCCGATGGGACGCCGAAGTTGCTCGATTTCGGTATCGCGAAGCTTCTTCACTCCGGAACCGTCGATGAAGCAGAGGCCTTGACCCGCGTTTCCGATCGACTGTTGACACCGGAATACGCCAGCCCCGAGCAGATCCGGGGTGAAACTGTCACGACCTCATCGGACGTGTACTCGCTGGGTATCGTCCTGTACGAACTGCTCGCAGGCGTTCGCCCCTACAAGGTCGCAATGCACGCGAGTCAATTCGAACTCGAGCGAACGATCTGCCTCTTCGATCCTTCTAACCCGAGCTCAGTGTTCGGTGCGGAAAGCAAAGACGCCCTCGATCGGGCCACCATTGCCACACAGCGTGGATTGCCGCTCGAAAAGCTGCGCAAGCATCTGACCGGGGACCTCGACGCCATTGTCATGAAGGCAATGCGCAAGGAGCCAGCGCACCGATTCAGTTCAGTGGAGCAGCTCGCCGATGACGTCCGCCGGTATCTTGCGAAAGAACCGGTGAGCGCTCGACAGGGCAACTGGGTTTACTACGCGCAGCGATTCACGAAGCGTCATGTGAGCGCCGTCGCCACCAGCGTGGCATTCCTGGTGTTTGTGACCGGCGTTGCAGTCGTCATGTCTATTCAGCGCAGCGAAAAGGCGGCCGCCCTCGAAGAAGCGATGCTGGATCGACAGCGCGCCGAATCTGTGTCCTCGTTCTTGTTGAACGTCTTCAGTGCTGCAGATCCTTACGTCCATTTCGGAAAAGAACCCTCGGCCCGCGATCTGCTGGATCGAGCCGCAAAGCGGATTGCAGCAGATCTCGAAGCGCAGCCCGAAGTCCGCACTCGCTTGCTGGAAGCGATCGGCCGTTCGTATCGGCGCATCGGGCAACCGGCCGTCGCGATTCCTTATCTGCAGGAGGCGCTGACCTTGCAGATGCGCAATCCGCAGTCGCAGACCAAGGGCGCTTCAATCCTCACAGAACTTGCAATCGCACAGCGCGATGCGGGTAACTACGACGCTTCCGATCGGACCTTTACGCAGGCACTCAATGTGGTGCGTGGCGCGGCAGACACGCAGACGGAAGAGCACGGTAAGTTGCTCGTCGAGTTGGGCCGGCTTGAGTTTATGCGCGGCAACGTCACCGAAGCCCAAGGCCATGTCACTCTGGCTTTGAAGATCATTCGCAATGTGCAGGGTGAAAACTCTCCGGAAGTTGCGTCGGTACTGACCGACCTCGCCAACATCCTGGTGTGGAAGGATGAGCTTGCCGGTGCCGAGCAGTACGCACGTCAAGCAGTTCACATCTACTCCACAGTCCACAAGCTGCATCCGGATCGCATCATTGCGGATTTCCGGCTCGCGCAGATTCTTCTGTTCAGAAATCAGCTCGACGATGCCGCAACGCTGTTCGAACGCGCGATCGATGCTCAGCGACAGGTGTACGGCCCGAATACGAGTGAGATGACTGAGATGCTCGGCTCTTTCGCGCAGGTCCGGCTCGCACAGAACAAACTGCAGGATGCGGAGAAGCTTCTGAATGAAGCGCTGACCATTCACCGCAACTCCGGTAGCAAAATCGAATATCAGGTCGGCTATCTCGAAACCATCCTTGGCCGCGTGCTGAATCGGGAAGGGCGCCCCACGGAATCAATCCGAGTGTTGCGCGATGCGATGGCCAGGTTGACTAAATCTCTGCCGGCAGATCATCAATACATCGCCTCCGCCGAATACCATCTGGGAGAGGGATTGCTGTTACAAGGGGATCTGAGCGCGGCTGAACAGACACTACGCGACAGTGCGGAACGATGGACTCGCTCGGGTGCACCCGCATGGCGCGCGGCGCGGTCACGAAATGCCCAGGGAGAAGCTGTCATGCGTCAGGGTCGCTACGACGAAGCGACCGAACTGCTGAGTTCTTCGTTGCGTGATCTGGAAGTGGATCCAGCGGCTGACGGCGAGGCCAAGGCAACAGCTCGAATACGACTCGACGCTCTGCGGCGGCAGGCTCAGACTGAGAGGTGAGTATGGGTGGCAATGGGGCCGGGTCAGGTCCTGAATCCAGTGATTTAGCGGCAAGCAACAGGGAAGGCGATTGATGAATTACAAAGAACTGGACGCGCTGAAGCAGCTCACGGAGCAGGTGCAGGATTACATCGAAACGCGCAAGAAGCTGGTGGCCGCAGGACGTGAGACGCCCGAGCTGGCGTACCTGCTCTGCGAGAAGTTCTGCACCGGCGTGGTGCTGGCGGTCCAGCTGCTTGCCGGTCAGGACGCAACCAGTCGCTTGCTCGAGGTGATCCACCAGAAGCTCGACAACATTGACGCCCACTGGCTAGAGAACAGTCGGCGCCGACGGGCTGCGCGGCCTGCAGGACTCAATTGCCCGAATCAGACCTCCGAAGAGATTCCAAAGACTCGGTCGCTGGACCAATGAGATGAGCTGATCGCGACGAGGTCACGCCTGCCTCTGTCCAGTTCTCGTCGACTCGGTCCCTGCCTGCTTTCAGATTCCGCGCACAACAGTAATCAGGAACGACGAGTTCATCTCCGTTCTTGGTTCGGCTCGCGGAAGCCGTTCTGCGCGAACGCGGGTAACGGCTAGGCGTGGCCAACTCCAAGAGCGCTTGTTCGTTTCGTCTCCCACTGTGGGTTCGGCTTTAGCCGAACAGTTTCTGCGCGTAGGCCACACGGCGAGGCAACGCGCTTCATTCCCAGAATGTGGGACGTCTTCGTCTTTCCTCGATTGTTCGACTATGCTGATTCCACGGGAGACACCGGTGGCAATCGACCGTTGAGGAAGCACGCTCGTGGACGAATCATCAGAGCTCCCGAAACAGTGAAGTGGCGGCCTTGGTTTCTACTTTGCTCGCTCGTCTGCGGCCTCTGCATCGCTCAGGATCAGACAGAGTCATCGACGTTGTGGCAACGGTTCGAGCACCCTGCGCAGGATGCGCGGCCAATGATGCGATGGTGGTGGTTCGGACCTGCCGTGACCGATGCAGAGTTGGATCGAGAGATCACCGCGATGAAAGCGGGTGGCTTTGGTGGCTTCGAGGTGCAACCGGTCTATGCACTGACCACGGATGATCCCTCTAGCGGGATCGTAAACCTGCCCTACTTATCCGAGCCCTTCATAGCGGCTTTGCGACACGCAAACGAAACCGCTGCCAGGCTGGGCATGCGCATGGATGTGACGATCGGCAGCGGCTGGCCCTTCGGTGGCCCGCATGTACCCATGACGGAGGCGGCTTCCG
>JBJMWN010000497.1:0-3023 GCA_045810085.1 Povalibacter sp.
AGCGTGCGCTGCGAATCGAGCACGCGTTCGAAGTCGACAAGTCCTTCGCGATACTGAACCGTGGCGATATCGAGCGAGCGTCGCGCCGCTGTCACGGCCTGTTCCAGCAGATCGATCTGCACACGGCTCTTGGCGAAGGCAACGGCCGCATCGTCCAGTTCACGGGCTGCGCTCAGCACGGTGTCCTGATACACCTCGTACAACTGTTGAAAGCGTGCGTCCTGCACCAACACCTGATTCTTCAGGCGACCGTAATCGAAAATATTCCAGAGGAGCGTCGGGCCGACGGCCCAGGCGAACGTTTTCGAGGACCAGTCCGCAGAGGTGGAAGACAACCCCACTGAACCCGGAAGCGCGATCGACGGATACAAGGCCGCGCGGCTCACACCGATCAACGCCGATTGCGCGGCGAGTTGCATCTCCGCTGCGCGCACATCAGGACGACGACGCAACAGATCGGCGGGCATGTCGACGATCATCGAAAGTGTCGCAGCAGGAATCAGTTCGTGGCCCGCCTCCATTTCCGGTAACGGCCCGGGCGGTCGCGCCAGCAGAACGCTCAGTGCGTTCTGCGTCTGGCGCAATGCGGTTTCCAGTTCGGGCAGTGTTGCGAGTGTGCCCAGATAGAGCGATTTCGCCTGCTGCACGTCCAGTTCGGATTCGTTGCCGCTTCTGAACAGACTCTCAGTGATATCCAGACTACGCAGCTGTAGCTCCGTGTTCTCCTGCGCAATGCGCAATCGCAGTTCGAGCGTGCGAACGCTGCAGTAGAGGCTGGCCACCTGTGCTGCGAGCAGCACGTGAATATCGTCGTACTGCGCGATGCTCGCGAAGTAGGCTGCATCGGCCGATTCGATGCTGCGCCTGAACTTGCCCCAGAAGTCGATCTCCCATCCCACCGTCAAACCAACACTGTAACTTTCGCCGGTTGTCGCCGTCTCTCCCGTTTTCTGCTCGCTTGCCCACGCCGCATCGCCGGTGAGTTGTTGCACTTGGGGATAACGTCCGCTGGTCGCGATACCGAGTTGCGCACGCGCTTCCATGATGCGCAGGCCCGCTGTGCGTACGTTGGGATTCAGGCGCTGTGCTTCGTCGATCAACTGGTCGAGCGTTGGATCATTGAAGTTGCGCCACCAGTCGTCGGGTGGCGGTTGCTCAGGCTTCGGCAGTCCCGCGTTCGCGGCTTCGGTCGATGCATGCTGCCAATCGTTCAGCCACGCGGAATCAGGATGTACGAAATCGGGTCCGACAGATTTGCAAGCCGTTAACAGTGTGCAGCCAGCCAGTGCAGTCGCGAGCACTGCCAGGTGTCCCTTCCGCGTGCCCCGCATGACTTGGTCTGCGCGTGGACTCGCCTGCTTCATTCTTTCTTTGCCGGCACCGCGTCTGCTTCTTCGTTGTTCGCGACCCAGTTCATGAAAATTTGATAGCCCATCGCAAGCAGCGTTGCGCCGACAAACATTCCCAGGATTCCACCGCTGGCCATGCCGCCCAACGCGCCGAAAAGAATCACGGGCATTGGCACATTGACACCTCGACCGAGTAACAGCGGCTTCAGCACGTTGTCCGCCATGCCGGCGACCACCAGGATGATGGTGTGCGTTGTAGCCATCCCGGTGCTGTATTCGCCGCTCACCCAGATATAGACGATGGCGGGTAGTGTGACGATCAGTGCCGGCACCTGAGCAATGCCGAACAGCAACGCGACGATCGCAAAGATGCCCGCGAATGGCACGCCGGCGAACAACAGCGCGAGCCCGACGATGATGGCTTGAATGAAAGCTACGCCGATGACGCCCTGCGCAACTGCGCGAGTCGTTGCCGTGGAAAGAACAGTCAGGTTCTCTCCCTGTTGCTCGCCCGCGATACGCACGAAGATCGCACGAGTGGCATTCGCGCCCGATTTGCCGTACGCCATCACGATACCGGCAATGATGAACGAGGCGAGGAACAGCAACAGTTCACCGCCAATACTCGCGACGACGCCCAGCGCGGCTTGCGCCAGATTGCCGATTTTCGGTTGCCAGCTCTGCACGAGTGCTGGCAGATTCGTGTGCGCAGCCGACCAGGTGGCGTAGACGCGTTCGCCGACCGCCGGCCACGCCTTCACGCTTTCTCGTGGTGGCGGGATGACAAGCTCGTTGCTCTGCACATCGGCGATGACACCACGCACCGAATCACCCAGCGAATTCATCAGCAGCGCGGTGGGCGTGACGATCACGGCAGCGCCCACGATTACCAGCACCGTAGCGGCCAATCCCTGCTTGCCACCCATCTTCCGCGCGAGCATCTGATGCAGCGGGTACAAAGTCACTGCAAGTATCAACGCCCAGACCATCAGCGTCAGGAAAGGCGAAAACACCCGATAACAGAGCGCCGTCATGGCGACGATCAGTCCAGCGCGAATCAGGACATCGAGAAGCCGGGAGGAGATGCTGTCTGCGATTTCCTCGTTGGCGGGCGAAGGCGTCTTCAGTCGCGTGTTCATTCGCGTTTTCCTTTCGCTGTATCCCACTGAGCGGGCCGGAGCCTACTCCTTGGGTTTAGTGCCCAACAGCTGCGGTTCTACGCTAAGTCGCGAGGGCACGCTGGGACACCCACGCTACTCATGCGAAGCGAACATGCGCTTGCGCCTTCTCGCGAACCACACCTTTGATTGATGTGCGATGTCGCACGGTCTCTGAATCGCAGGGCATCGTTCGCCTGCGCGTTACTCATCAACTCGCAACGAGAATTCAGATCTACCAACGTGACATCGAGAGGATCCTTCGGTCTGCACGAAGGATCCCTCTCGACGCAGCTCAGCTTTGTGATCTCCGAACAATAAATCTGTACTCGTTGGTTTCTCCGAACTGCCTCATTTTTCCGCGCCGACGACTGCAACCTCAACACGTCGATTCTGCGCACGACCTTCCTCTGTGCTGTTGTCACCAATCGGATGGTCCGGCCCTGCACCATTGACCTCGAATTTTTGAGGATCGGCACCGACACTGACCAAATGGTCGCGGACCGCTTCCGCTCGG
>JBJMWN010000498.1:0-5140 GCA_045810085.1 Povalibacter sp.
TGCACGGAACTGAACCGCCGCAGGAATGGAACGAGTATCGCCATCGAGTGCGATCAGGACTCCTTCACGCTGACCGAGTGGTCGCACCGACTCGAGCATTCGCCGAGGAGCTCCGCAGGACTTATCAGCTCACTCGCCACATCGATGTCATTCACAACGGTCGATCGAATCGTGCGACGGAAGGCAGCCGTAATCGGGCGCCGCTCATCTTTGCGTGTGGACGCGCATGGGATGCGGCAAAGAATTTCGCAGCACTGGACCTTGCAGCGCGCGACCTTAAGTGGCCAGTGTTCCTGGCAGGATCGACACAATCGCCCGATGGTGAGATCTGGAAGCCGCGAACTCTCAATTGTGTGGGCCCCCTGGATGCCGACGAGATGCAGGAATGGTTCGCGAATGCCGCCATTTTCGTTCATCCCTCGTTGTACGAACCCTTCGGGCTGTCCGTCGTCGAAGCAGCGCTTTCAGGTTGCTGTCTGGTGCTCGCTGACTTATCGACACTGCGCGAGCTGTGGGACGGCGCAGCGGAGTTCTTCGACCCGCGTAAGCCCGATTCACTGTGTGAGGCGATCTGCAGCGTGACTGAGAATGTGGCGCACAGAGAATCGTTGGTCGACGCGGCGCGAACTCGCGCAAGCAATTACAGCAGTGAAGCAATGGCGGCGGGCTATGCGCAGCTGTATCGCGAACGCGTGCGCACTGCTCGCAAAGCTCATCGTGGAACGCTGGGGGCCGTCGCATGAAGTTCGTTCTGTTCTATCACTCCCTCGTGTCCGACTGGAATCACGGCAATGCACACTTCCTGCGCGGTGTCGCGAGCGAGCTGATTGCGCGCGGTCATGAGGTCGAGATCTACGAACCTGAGGCCGGCTGGAGTTTGCGTCAACTGATCGAAACTGAAGGTCAGGCCGCGGCGCAGGGATACCGCAGTGCATACCCGGAGCTTCACAGTCACTTTTATCGCGCTGATACGCTGGATGTCGAAGCCGTACTGGAAGGTGCTGATGTGGTTCTGGTTCACGAATGGAATGAACCCGAACTGGTTGCACGCATCGGCAGGAGCGCTTCGAGATTGGGATGCACGGTGCTGTTTCACGATACGCATCATCGAAGCGTGACGGATCCGAATGCGATGAGTGCAATGGATCTGCGTCACTACGATGGTGTGCTCGCATTCGGGCAGGCCATTGCAGAACGCTACGTCGAAAAAGGCTGGGCGGATCGTGTGTGGGTGTGGCACGAAGCGGCCGACACTCGCCGGTTCAAGCCGCTCGCGCCTGTCGAGAAAGAAGGCGATCTCGTCTGGATCGGCAATTGGGGAGACGATGAACGCAGCGACGAGCTGCGCGAATTCCTGATCGATCCTGTAGCGCAACTGCAGCTTCGCTCCAAGATCCATGGAGTGCGTTATCCGAGCGATGCGCTCGATGCGTTGCGTGCAGCGAACATCGAATACGGTGGCTGGATCGCGAACTACCAGGTGCCTGCCGTGTTCGCGCGATACGCCTGCACCGTGCACGTCCCGCGTCGCGCATATGCGCAATCCCTGCCTGGCATTCCCACCATTCGCATGTTCGAAGCGCTGGCGTGTGGAATCCCTTTGGTCAGCGCGCCATGGAGCGATAGCGAACATCTGTTCCGTCCCGGTCAGGATTATCTCGTTGCTCGCAACGGTGAGGAAATGCGGGAGTGTCTGCGAGCATTGCTTGCCGATTCTGCTTATGCCTCACGCATCGCAGCGAGCGGATTGGAAACCCTTCTTTCCCGGCACACTTGCGCGCATCGGGTGGATGAGTTGCTCGCAGTGATCAGAGAGCTCGACGCGCACGCGATGCCGCTCAAGGGTACCGACATGCGAGCGGGCCTCACCGCAGCGCGGCTCAGGTAGTCGATCAATCATTGCGCTAGTTGAATCGGAGAACGTTGATGGCCGCCAGAATCTCGATGGCAATGTTTGGCTCCAGCCTGGTGTCCGCCTACTGGAACGGAGCGGCGACCTACTATCGAGGCATCATTCGCGCACTGCACGCTCGCGGCTTTGACGTGACGTTCTATGAGCCCGATGCCTTCGGTCGTCAGCAGCATCGAGACATCGACGATCCCTCCTGGGCACGTGTGAAGGTGTATGCGGCCAGCGATGCCGGCGTGCAACAGGCGCTGCAGCAGGCGAGCGGTGCAGACATTATCTGCAAAGCGAGCGGAGTGGGCGTGTTCGATCAGCTGCTCGAAGCCGAGATTCCACGCCTGCGCACGGCTTCGAACACGATCATTTTCTGGGATGTGGATGCGCCAGCCACACTGGAACGCATGCGGGAGAACGTGAGTGATCCATTTCGTGAACAAGTGCCACGCTACGATCTGGTGCTGACGTATGGCGGCGGGCACGAAGTCGTTCGCGAATATCTGAGTCGCGGCGCACGTGAGTGCGTGCCGATCTACAACGCGCTCGATCCCTCGACTCATTTCCCGGTTCCTCCAGATCCGCGCTTTGCGGGGTCACTGGGGTTCCTGGGAAACCGTCTGCCGGATCGAGAAGCGCGGGTTCGGGAGTTTTTCCTGAGCGCCGCGGCGAAGCTGCCTGCTCAGACGTTCGTTCTGGGCGGCAGCGGATGGGGCGAGCACATCGATCTCACGCCGAACGTCAACTACGTCGGCCACGTCTACACGCGCGATCACAACGCCTTCAATTGCACGCCCAAGGCGGTGATCAATATCAATCGCGACAGCATGGCCAACACTGGATTCTCTCCGCCCACTCGTGTCTTCGAAGCGGCCGGCGCTGCGGCGTGCCTGTTGTGCGATAGCTGGCATGGGATCGAACATTTTCTCGAACCCGATCAGGAAGTGCTGTGTGTGAATAGCGGTGAAGAGGTGGTTGACGCGCTGCAGTCGCTCACGGAAGAACGCGCACGCCAGATCGGATTCGCCGCACGGAAAAGAATCCTGCGGGAACACACGTACGATCATCGTGCGTTGGAACTGCAATCGCTGCTCGGTGCGCGGCATTCCTCACTCTCAACGCATTCTCTGGAGCACGACAGTGTCTGACCCCATGAACATCGTGTTCATCGGCCTCGCCGTCAGCTCCTCCTGGGGCAACGGGCATGCAACGACTTATCGATCCCTGCTGAAAGGCCTGAGCGGGCGAGGGCATCGCTTGCTGTTTCTGGAGAAGGATCAGCCTTGGTACGCGGCGCATCGCGATCCGTTGCCCTTGCCTTATTGCGAAGTGCAGCTCTACCGCGATCTCACCGATCTGAGAACACGCTTCGCCTCACGGCTTGCTGCCGCGGACGCCGTGATTGTGGGTTCTTACGTCGATGACGGACGACGGGTGTGCGAATGGGTGCTCGAAAATGCGCGCGGCGTGCGTGGCTTCTACGATATCGATACACCGGTAACGTTGAGTCAATTGCGCGACGATGCATGTCCTTATCTCGCGCTCGAGCACATTCCGCAGTTCGACGTGTTTCTGAGCTTCAGCGGCGGTGGAACCCTTGATCGTCTGGAGCGCGTCTATGGCGCGAAGCGTGCGCATGCACTGTATTGCAGTGTCGATCCTGAAGAGTATCGACCGGCCTCTCGTTTGCGCGATCTCGATCTCGGTTACCTGGGCACCTATAGCGCCGACCGACAACCCGCGTTGCAGAAGTTCCTGATGCAGCCGGCCGTGACACTCGCGAGCCAATCGTTCGCGGTGGTGGGCGCCCAATACCCTGACACGATCGAATGGCCGACGAACGTTTTACGAATCGGACATCTGTCGCCGGAGAAACACGCAGCCTTCTATTCTCGCCAACGCTTCACGCTCAACGTGACGCGCGCCGACATGCGGGCGGCGGGTCATTCGCCGAGTGTCCGGCTGTTCGAAGCGGCGGCTTGCGGCACGCCCATTATTTCCGATGCATGGCCGGGCCTGGATGAAGTGCTCACACCGAACGAGCAGATTCTGGTCGTCGACAGCACGCTCGAGGTCACAAAAATATTGACCGGCATGCAGGACGCGCAGCGTGCGCGCATTGCGCGGTCCGCTCGTGAGCGAGCGTTAGCCGAGCACAGCGGCAGTCATCGTGCGGCGGAGCTGGAGCAGATTTTGAGGACTGCGTCCACGAACGGCCTTGCGGGTGAAAAGGCAGCTCGCCACAAACATACTGCCGACACCTTCCCCAATTCGAGGGAGCGCGTATCTGTATGAGACAGGCGCACGATCGCCAGGCTGAGATCGAATCACTCGGACCCTGGTTCCACAATGTTCATCTGCCCGATGGTTCGCAAACAGCGCCAGGTCATCGCTTCGGTGACTTCCCGCAATTCAAATGGGACAAGCTCGAGCGCACCGTGCCCAAGGATCTCTCGGGCTGGTCGATACTGGACATCGGCTGCAATGCTGGTTTTTACAGTCTGCAACTGGCAAATCGTGGCGCTCATGTCCTCGGTCTTGAAATCGAGCCGCTCTATTTGCGACAAGCTCAGTGGATTGCACGCGAATATGAAATGACTGATCGACTCGAGTTTGTTGAAGGTGATGTCTATCAGCTGATCAATTCAAATCGCAAATTCGATCTGGTGTGGTTCACCGGCGTGTTCTATCACCTGCGCTACCCAACGCTTGCGCTTGATCTGGTGCGCCGGGCAAGCACGCGTTACATGATGTTCCAGAGCATGACCATGCCGGGCACAAGCAAGGCTTCGACGCCCGAAGATCTGCCGCTCGATGCGAGAGAAGCGATGCTGCAGGAGATCTGGCCGAAGATGGCGTTCATCGAGCACCGCGTGGCGGGCGACGAAAGTAACTGGTGGGCACCGAATGCGGCCTGCGTGGAAGCGTTGTTGCGTTCGGCGGGATTCGATGTTCTTGCCCGACCGGAGCATGAGTTCTATTGGTGCCAGGTCGCTCCTATACCGAAACCTGCGACGGGCGATCTGCGCCGGCTCGCGGCCGCCGCGAACAGTCGAACCACGCCTATATAATATGAGTGTCTGAGCGAGACCGGGCGGTGCCTTCCTTCCGATGGTGCGGGAAGGAAGGCACAGTGCTGATCAGCGGCGCCGGCCCTTACCCTTCGTGTCCTCTTCCTCTTCTTCCTCTTCTTCTTCCTCCTCGTCTATATCGTCATCATCATCATCATCGTCGTCTTCG
>JBJMWN010000499.1:0-3043 GCA_045810085.1 Povalibacter sp.
CAGCCAGGCGCGGATTTCCCGCGGTCGTCGTATCGAAATACTCAATACCCTCCTGACTCGACATCTTCGCCGCGAATACTTCATAGCTGATTCCCTGCGGCGTCAACGGCCGATAGTTCGACAGAGTGATGGAAGGCATCGTTGGCGCTTCCGTGCTGATCAGAGAACTGCTATCGCTCAGAGGCGACCACCAGTGATCTCTGAACCCGATATCGAGTTGCGCGAAGTCGAATCCGACACTGAGGAATGAGCCTGTCGCGGTAGCGAAGTCGTCGTTCGCAACACCACCTGCATTCAATACGACATAGTCTCCGAATTGCAGATAGCCGTTCGCGCTGATCTGCCATGAGGAATCAACTGACTGTCCATGCCTGTTTGGGATCGGTGCTGTGGAATCGCCGTTGGTCGCGGCGATCTCTGGTCTCACGCTCAATATTCCGTAAGAGTGCATGTAGAGGCGTAGATAACCCTCCACTGCTTTGCAGAGCTCTCTATCGCGCTCGCACGCCGCCGGCAGTGCATCGAGCACCGTGGCAGCAGCGATCGGTCGCGACATTACGGGCTTGCCGGCAAGGATCAGCACGCGCTCGATCTGTCGTTCGATTTCGGGCGACAGGTTCAAAGGCAGATAAGGACTTACGCCACGTGCGGCGGAGATGCCCGAAAAGAAGCCCAAACTGAGAAACAAGCCGACCCAGACCGCTGCTCTGAGGCCTCGCACTGCCTTCATTCTTGATTCCAACACTGGATTGAGGTCGGCGGAGTCTACATTGTTGCCGCAGCCGTCGGCACGGAAGCGCTGTCAAGCGCGCAACCGCGATTCGTCATACGATGAAATCCCCGCACTTTGAGGGCACTCGGGGCGGCTAGTACACTTCACCGCCGCTCTCCCAGGCCGATCGAGTCGATGCACAGATTTCTCCCCTACTTCAAGTACCTCAGGCCCGTTCTGCGGCCGCTGATTGCAGCGATCCTCTGCGGACTGGTCTATGGCGCAGCCAACGGCGCCGGCCTGCCGCTGATGGCCAAGCAGGTGTTTCCAAAAATATTCGGAAGCCATGCGTCCGTCCTGGGCAAGTGGGAACTGATCGGAATTGCCCTGTGGCTTCCTTTCGTTTTCACACTCCGAGGCGTCGCCGGATATCTGAACTCGTATCTCATCCAGTACACGGGCGTGCGCGTGCTCGAGGCTTTGCGCGTCGACTACTTCACGAAACTACAAGTGCTGCCGCTGTCGTTCTTCAGCCGGCGAACAACCGGCGATCTCATTGCTCGTGGCCTGGGTGATACCAATCAACTTCAGAACACGCTGGTTGTGATCTCGAATGAAATCATCAAGCAACCAGCAACGTTGATCGGCGCTGTGGGTTACCTGATCTATCTCGCAGTGACGGAGCAGGGTGTGGTGCTTGTGCTGCTGACGCTGACGATCATCCCGCTGTGTGTCTTCCCCATTCGCTTCGTCGGGAAAAAGATGGTGGAGAAAGCTCGCATGCTGCAGACGCAGAGCGGATCGATCACAGATCGGTTTACGGAGAATCTGTCAGCGACTCGTGAAGTTCGTGCATTCGGGCTGGAGGATATGGAAGTTGGGCGATTTCGCGATCTGAGCCGCGCCATGCTCACCGCGCAGATGAAGGTCGTTAAATATGCGCAGGCCCTTGCCCCTTCAATCGAAATCATTTCCTCGATCGGCATGTCCATCACTCTGGTCTATGCCTATCGGATGCATATTCCGCTCGAATCATTCCTGGCGATCATCGCAGCTCTGGTGGTGTGTTACGACCCGGTCAAGAAGTTGGGCGCACTCAGCAACGAAATCCGTCGCGGTGAAGTGTCGCTCGAGCGGCTCGAGGAAGTGCTCAACGAGCCTGTGGAGATCGCTGACCCGGAACACCCCGTTCCCGTCGATCGCCTTAGCGGAGACATCGCATTCAGCGATGTTACGTTCGCATACAAGAAAGGCGAATCGGTGCTCCGCGATATTTCCATTCGCATTCCGACAGGCACTGTTTGCGCACTGGTCGGCCCGAGCGGCGCCGGCAAATCGACATTCGCGAGTCTCGTGCCTCGCTTCCACGACGTCGGTTCCGGCCGGATTTCCATCGACGGAATCGATGTTCGCGACATGCGATTGGCTGATCTGCGACGCAATATTGCGATCGTTTCGCAGGAGCCGGTGCTGTTCAATGACACCATCTACAACAATCTGCTCTTCGGGCGACTCGACGCAACGCGTGATGAAGTCGAGCGCGCGGCACGCGATGCTTTCGCGCATGACTTCATTCTGTCGCTACCCAATGGCTACGAGACGATGGTCGGGGAGCGTGGAAGTAACTTGTCAGGTGGTCAGAAGCAACGCGTAGCACTCGCACGAGCATTCCTGCGACAAGCTCCAATCCTGATACTGGACGAAGCAACCAGCGCTCTGGATTCCGAGAGCGAAGCATTCGTCCAGAGAGCGTTGAAGAAGCTCATGACCGGCAAGACCGTGCTCATCATCGCGCATCGTTTCAGCACGATTCGCGATGCCTCCATGATCCTGGTTTTCCAGGAAGCCCGAATCGTTGCACACGGTTCGCATATGGCTCTTTATGAGTCCAACGCGCTCTACAAGTCGCTCTACGATCGCCAGCAGACTGCCGCAGCTTAGAGTTCAGACATCGATTGCGTTCAGGCGCCAGAGTCACGAGAAGACATCGCGGCTTGACGCCCTGCAAATAAAAATCCAGACACATCCCTGAGCCGTGCGAGCGCCTGAACGAAGATGAGAATTGCTTTTTTGACGACGATGGCAACGGCTCCCTGGGGAGGGAGTGAAGCGCTCTGGGCGAGCACGGCACTTCGGGCACTCGACAAGGGACATGAGGTCTTTGCCAGCGTTTACGAATGGCCGACCA
This sequence comes from Povalibacter sp., assembly GCA_045810085.1. Lineage (GTDB taxonomy): Bacteria > Pseudomonadota > Gammaproteobacteria > Steroidobacterales > Steroidobacteraceae > Steroidobacter. The sequence goes on from JBJMWN010000499.1 coordinate 2,901, forward strand.
TTCCCGGGCCAGTTACCGAACTCAAGAATCGCGGCGCCCAAGTTGATTTCAGAAAAGTGGGCAGGCGCTGGCGACGTTCCGGCATCCTGACACGGCTTTTCTATCCTTTTCGAGCGCTGCACGAGTTTCGTCCGGATGTAGTG
>JBJMWN010000500.1:0-5908 GCA_045810085.1 Povalibacter sp.
GGAGTTGATATGGAGCGACGTCTCCACACGCGCCATCGCGCACGCACTGCGGTGTATGTTTCCATTCCAGGTCGTCCCGGCAAACTTTGCCGTGCACGCAACCTGAGTGCGAATGGCGTTTTCATCGAAACGGAAAATCTCGGTCTCAAAAAAGGCGCCACGGTGCATCTGGCGTTCGCTATCAATCTTGGTGTCGTTACAAAGATCCATCGGCGCACCGCCATCGTCGCGCATGTGTCCAAAGGTGGCACGGGTCTGATGATGGAAAGCCTCACCGGTACTCGCTGAGCGGATCCCACGCAGGAACCTGCCTCACACTTCATGAGGCTTGATTCATTCGTTCCGTTTCTCTCCCGTTCCATCTTGCCCTGATTCCCTTGCGAGCTGGGCACCGCAGTTTCTAATTGATTGCTCCCACTCGATGCTGATCGCGAACAGCATTGCGCGCAGCCATGTATAGCGCTCCCGCACACAAGATCATCAACGCGGGCATCACGTACATCGCCGAATGCAAACCACCCGCCTTGAAGACAGGTGCCATTTCGCTCGCGTGAGCTGCGAGCATTTGCTGATGAGCAAAATAATCGCTCAGTGCTCCCATCGCAGTCGTACCGAACGCACCTCCGAGCACATACATCGCGAGAAAGTACAAAGAGACCGCGGTGCCGCGCAGCGGCGGCGGCACGACGTCTTGAATCGCGCTGTAAACAGTTGAGTAGTACGCGAACGTGAGCACACTCGACAAACCCATCAACGTACCGAACATCAACACATGACCTTTGGGCTGCTGCAAAGCCATGAACACACAAGGCGCCGCCAGCAACAAGCCCGTAGCCGCGAGAATCAATCGCGCATTTTTTCGGCGTTCATGCCATCGATCACCCAACCAACCCCCTGCAAGTAATCCAATGATGCCTGCGAGCCCTAACGAGACCGCAGAGATCGCGCTGGCCTGCGAGAGACTGATTTGGTGAAAGCGCTGGAGGAACGCAGACTGAAATGCATTGATTGCGTAGGTGTTGAAATGGAAGACCACGCCCGAAAGTGCGATCCACCACAACGTTCGAATCTTCAGCAGGGAACGAAACGGCGCGCGTTCCATATTCTTCGGAGGTGCATGCTCGAACGCACCTCGAACGGGCTCGCGGATGAGCCACATCAGAAGCGCGAGGATCAAGCCAGGAACAGAGGCGATCAGAAAGGCCGCTCGCCAGCCCCAACGCTCAGCGATGACGCCACTGAGCAAATAGGCAAAGAAAAGCCCCAGCGGCAGACCCAGCATGAACACGCCCATCGCGCGGGCTCGACGCTCTGGAGGATATAAATCTCCGATGAGCGACTGACCTGCAGGCGCACAACTCGCTTCACCGACACCGACGCCTATTCTGGTTGCGATGAACGACCCATAACTCATGGCCATCCCCGACGCAGCTGTGAAGAGACTCCACACAGCGACTCCGATTGCGATCACGCGAGTTCGCACCCAGCGATCAGTAAGACGTCCCAACGGAATGCCCACGAGCGCATAGATCAACACAAAAGCGGTATTGACCACTCCTAGCGCCGTATCGCTCAACCCGAACTCGATCCTGATCGGTTCAGCGAGCGCTCCAACGATCTGGCGATCGAAGAAATTCATCAGGTTCACGCCGAGCAGTAAACCCAGTGCGAAGCGTGCATTCTTACTTGGCGCGAAGCGCGCGCTTTGAGGTTTGTCGTTCACCACAATTCCAGTTGCAGAACGAGTTTTTGTTGCTGCTTCGAGAAGCGCGGCACGCTAGCATGCGCGCAAGTCACTGACCACCTTCTGAACCATCGACGTGTTCCAGCACTCATGACCACGCAGTGGAGCGCGCCCGCAATGCAGATTTCTGATTTCTCTCCGTGATGCAGGCACCCGATCGAGCAAGCGCCGCAGTCGACCTGCCTACAGAACTCAAGCGCGTTTTTGGCTTCGACGCATTCCGGCCAGGTCAGGAAGCGATCGTGCGCGATGTACTCGCGGGTCGAGACGTCCTGGCGATCATGCCGACGGGCGGCGGTAAGTCGCTCTGCTTCCAGCTTCCTGCGGTGTTGCAATCAGGTGTGTCTCTTGTCGTCTCGCCGCTGATTGCGCTGATGCAGGATCAGGTACGACAGCTGCACGACAACGGCGTGGCCGCGACCTTCATCAACTCCAGTCTCAGTGCGGCCGAGATATCGAGCCGCATCAACCAACTCCTGAGCGGCGAGTACAAACTCGTCTATCTCGCGCCCGAACGTTTGCTTACGAGCGAGTTTCTGAATTCTGTTCTGCCGCAACTCATCGCAAGCGGTCAGGTGAACCGATTCGTCGTGGATGAGGCTCACTGCGTTTCCGAATGGGGCCACGACTTCCGCCCGGAGTATCGACAGCTTTCCCTGGTGCGTAAGCGATGTCCTAATGTGCCGCTCGTTGCATTCACGGCAACAGCAACTTCACGCGTCCGCTCAGATATCGCCGAGCAACTCGCACTGCGCGAACCTGCCATTCACGTTGCAAGCTTCAACCGAACAAACCTGCACTATTCGGTCAAGCCGAAAGACAAGCACACGTACGCAGATCTTTTGCGGCGTGCTCGCGAATCGAAACAATCCGGCATCGTCTACTGTCTCTCACGCAAACGCGTGGACGAACTCTCCGCGCGATTGCGTGATGACGGCATCGAAGCGTTGCCCTATCACGCTGGCCTTGAAGGCGCGGAGCGAAGTGCAAACCAGGAAGCGTTTATTCGCGATGACGCACAGGTCATCGTTGCAACGATCGCTTTCGGTATGGGCATCAACAACCCCGACGTTCGCTGGGTCGTTCACTACGATTTGCCGCGCACACTCGAAGGCTACTATCAGGAATCCGGTCGTGCTGGACGCGACGGCGATCCTGCTCAATGCCTTTTGTATTTCGGCCCGAGCGACATACGTACAGCAGAGTTTCTGATCGAGCAGAAAATCGATCCGATCACCGGAGAGCCGCTGGCCGACGAGCAGAGAATGGCCCGTCAACAGCTGCGAAATGTTCTGAGCTACGCGGAAGCCACTGAGTGCCGGCGTGCGATTCAGTTGCGCTACTTTGGTGAAGCGTTCGAACCACCGTGTAACGCGTGCGACAACTGTTGCCAACCTCAAGCGCTCACCGACTGGACACTGGAAGCCCGGCAATATCTCTCGTGCATCGCGCGGCTGGCACAACGTCGCGAACGCTTCGGCGCCGCCTATCTGATCGAGATTCTGCGTGGGGGTGAGTCACAGAAGCTCATCGATCGCGGACATCAGTCACTCAGCGTCTATGGCATCGGCAAGCAACGCAGTGTCGATGAGTGGCGTCATCTCGCTCGTTCTCTCGTGCACCAGGGCATTCTCGAGGAGACACAGGACGGCTATCCCGTTCCGATCTTGAACACACGCAGCTGGGAAGTCCTTCGCGGAGAACGCGACATTCTGCTCAGTGAACTGCGTAAGTCCAATCGCTCTCGCAAACGGCGCGAGGCGGACGCCGCAACCGATCCCGGTTTGTTCGAGCAATTGCGAGTGCTGCGCAAGAAGCTCGCTGATGAGAGCGGCGTGCCTCCCTACGTCATCTTCCATGATGCGACGCTCCGGGAAATCGCAGACACGAAACCAGCAACGCTCGATGATTTCTCGCTGATCGCGGGCGTGGGACAACGCAAGCTCGAGAAGTATGGCGAGATCTTCCTGGATCTGATTCGTCACTCCGCCGCCTGAGGTCAGCCTTTCCGCGTCAAAACGCGACGAAAGTCTCATCCAGGCCCTGCAGTGAGTGCGTGATTCCTAGGGCGATCCCTGAATTCGGCCCTAACGCAGACATTTTTTCCAAAGCCGGTCGATAGGACTGTAATCAAGGAAATTACGCGGTAACAGCTCATGCACCTGACCATTCGGGCCCGACTCGCAGCACTCGTAGGCCTGATGCTGACCCTCATGCTCGTGCTCGGGCTCAGTGCCTGGAACGGCTTGAGTTCCGCCGATGCACGGCTGCGAGACGTCGTAATGACCGGCCGCATTCTTCGCAATCACCTCGAAGGCGACATGATGCACGACGCGCTGCGTGCAGATGTGCTCTCAGCTCTTCTCGCGGAAACGGATGCGGATCGAAAGGAAGTCGACACAAACCTTGCCGATCACGCGACGCACTTTCGCAAGATGCTGGATGAGAACGATGACCTTGCAACGACCGAGCTGAAGGCCGAACTCGACAAAGTCGCACCCGCGCTTGCGACCTATATAAGAAGCGCCGAGGAGATCGTCGCCGCCGCAAAGAAGGACAAACAGACGGCGCGCTCCATGCTTCCCGCTTTTCTAGCTACGTTCTCCGAACTGGAGGATCGTCTTTCATCGGTGAGCGATCGCATCGAGGCCAACGCAAACGCCGCTGAAGCGAATGCCGACAGTGTAGTCGGACATGCGAAGACGATCGGTATCATCCTGCTCACTGCCACCATCCTGACGGCCGCATTCGTTTCCTGGTTACTGATTCGAACGATCGCATCCGGCATCAATGGATTGACGGGCGCGATGACGCGAATGGCACAGGGCGAATTGGGTCAGGAATTTCAAACCCGTGGTCGTGACGAACTCGGTCGTCTGCTGAGTCTCCTGCAGGAAATGGACGCGAAGTTCGCCCGCATCGTCGGTACCGTCCGCAACAATGCAGAAAGGGTCGGATCCGCTGCACGTCAGCTCTCCGGCGGCAACGATGACCTGAGTCAGCGCACCCAGGAACAGGCGGCCGCGCTCGAAGAAACCGCTGCGAGCATGGAGCAGATGTCGGCTACCGTGAAACAGAACGCAGATAACGCGCGCGCAGCGAATCAACTTGCAGTCAGCGCACGCACCCAGGCAGACAAAGGCGGACACGTCGTTCAGCAAGCCGTGAACGCAATGGGTGAGATCAATTCATCGAGCCGCAAGATCGCAGACATCATCGGCGTCATCGATGAGATTGCGTTTCAGACCAACTTGCTTGCGTTGAACGCGGCCGTCGAAGCCGCCCGTGCCGGCGAACAAGGCCGCGGCTTCGCCGTCGTCGCCTCCGAAGTTCGCAACCTCGCGCAGCGCAGCGCCGGTGCCGCGCGCGAGATCAAGACATTGATCAGCGAATCCGTCGACAAAGTGAAAACCGGTTCCGACCTCGTCGATCAGTCCGGTAAAACCATTTCCGAAATCATGGAAAGCGTCCGCAAGGTCACCGACATCGTCGCCGAAATCTCAGCCGCCAGCGAAGAACAAGCCTCTGGCATCGAACAAGTGAACCGCGCCGTTTCGCAAATGGACGCAGCAACACAGCAAAACGCCGCGCTCGTGGAAGAAGCGGCAGCAGCCAGCAAGTCGATGGAGCACCAGACACAGGCGCTGGTGAATGAGGTCGGATTCTTCAGAGTGATGAATCAGCGAGCAGACCACGCTACGCCCGCAAGAGTTCATTCGACCGATCGCGGTCAGTCGACAGCAACTCGCGATACCGAAGAGGTGTGGGCTAAGGCTTCGTAAGAGGATCGTTTCTCACGAAGAGAAAACCGAAGAAGAAGAAGAAGAAGAAGAACGGGAGAGACTCTCCTGTGGGTCCGCTCTCCTCTGGGTCGCTCTCCTGTGGGTCCGGCTTTAGCCGGACGTAAGCAGACGGCACTTGCCTCGACGTTCGACTGAAGTCGAACCCACAACAGATCAGAACTCGTTTGCTGAGCCGGACGCTGAAACGCAATCACTCGATGCGCATCTCCGCTAACGCCGAAATCATTTCCTTGGTCTCCGGACTGTCGGCATCGTTGGTCCGCAGGGTGAAGTTGATCAGATAGCCGGAGCGCAGCAGCACGCCCACAACGAGTTGTCGAAAGCCGTCTGCGTTAGTTTCGCGATAGTGGCTGTCCGTTGC
>JBJMWN010000501.1:0-9457 GCA_045810085.1 Povalibacter sp.
GGGCCGATCAAGACGTTCACCTTACGCGGCATCAAAGATTCACCGCCGTATCTGCACGATGGTCGTCTGATGACGCTCGCGGACACCGTGGAGTTCTTCAATCTCGTGCTGGCCACGAAGTTGACGCAGGAAGAGAAAGATCAGCTTCTCGCTTATCTGCTCACATTGTGAGGCAGATGCGGTTGCATGAATTTTTCGTATGACTTGGAGCACATGAACATGTCGTTACGTTGCGGTGCATATCGAGGTTCGGAGATCTCGAGCGGGAACATGAAGGAAAAAATTCTGGGCAGTGTCGTGTTCATGCTTGCGCTGTCTGCATCGAGCGTTGCGGGCGCGCAGTCGACAGGCAATCCGGGTTTCATGTCAGCCGATACTCCCGGTCTCGAAGAAGGCAAACCCAAAGCGGATTTCTTCAATGCGCAGGATCGGCTGTTCATTCGACAGGCGACGCTCGGTGGCCGCGCGGAAGTCGATCTCGGCAAGTTAGCGCAAAGCCGCGGCTCGACATCGCAAGTAAAGAGCTTTGGCGAACACATGGCGGCGGATCACACCAAGGCTAACGATCAGCTGATGCGTCTGGCCAAGGGTACTAACGTCGAGCTGCCGAAGGGACTCGCCCCGGATGACACTGCGTTTCGAGGTGAGCTCGAAGGTGCGCAGGGCACTGCATTCGATCAGCGTTATCTGGTGAAGCAGATCTCGGATCATCAGAAGACGGTGAATCTGCTGCAGTGGGAGATCAGCAGCGGCCAGAACCAGGAGTTGAAAAACTACGCGAGCGAGATGCTGCCTAACGTGCTCGACCACTTGCGACAGGCACAGCTGCATATCGCCGAGCTCACAGGCTCCGCACCACCACGATGAGCAGCGCTACGAATATTTACGCGAAGGTAATCCATCGCAGATCGATCACAGGGCTGCTGATCTGTCTGACGTCCTGCTCAGTCGCTGCGGCTGACAATCCGCAGCCACCCGCCAACGCCGCACCGGCCGAAGACGGCAACTGGTCGATGCAAGGCAAGAATTACGCATCGACGCGCTTCAGTGGGCTCGATCAGATCAATGCTCAGAACGTCGGCAAGCTGTCTGTTCAATTCACATTCTCGACGGGTGTGAATCGCGGTCATGAAGCGGCGCCGATCGTCGTCGGCGACACGATGTACATCGTGACGCCTTATCCCAATTACGTATACGCGCTCGATCTCACTCAACCGGGCGCGCCGACTAAATGGAAATACGAGCCCAAGCCCGTCGCTTCCGCGCAAGGCGTCGCATGCTGCGATGTGGTGAATCGCGGTGCGCAGTATCTGGATGGCCAGATCATCTTCTCGACGCTCGATGGTCAGGTGATCGCATTGGATGCAGGAACAGGCAACGAGCACTGGCGAGCGCAGCTCGCGAACATCAACAAGGGCGAGAGCATCACGATGGCGCCGCTCGTGGTGAAAGACAAAGTGCTGGTTGGTAACAGTGGTGGCGAATTCGGCGTGCGAGGCTGGCTGATTGCACTCGATGCTCGCAGTGGAAAGGAAGTCTGGCGCGCATACAGCACCGGTCCGGATGCCGAGGTGCTCATCGGTCCGGAGTTCAAACCGTTTTACTCGAGCGATCGAGGCAAGGATCTGGGCGTGACCTCGTGGCCGCCAGAAGCATGGAAGATCGGTGGCGGCACGGTCTGGGGCTGGTTGTCGTACGACCCGGATCTGAATGTGGTGTATCACGGAACCGCCAATCCGGGTCCTTGGAATCCAGATCAGCGTCCGGGCGATAACAAATGGACCGGCGGCATTTTCGCGCGCGACTTGGACTCGGGTGCTGCGCGCTGGTTCTATCAAAGCGTGCCGCATGATCTGTACGACTACGACGGCATCAATGAGTTGGTGCTGCTCGATATGCAGATCAACGGGCAGCAGCGACGCGTCGTCGTGCGGCCCGAACGCAATGGCTATTTATATGTGATCGATCGAACGACCGGTGAAGTGCTCTCGGCGGATGCATACGCCAACGTGAACTCAATCACGAAGGTGGATTTGAAAACCGGTCGGCCCACATACAACCCTGAGAAGAAGCCTCAGATCAACAAAGTGGTCCGCGACATTTGCCCGACAGCGCCAGGTGCCAAAGACTGGAATCCATCCGCGTATTCACCGCGCACCGGTTTGCTCTATGTGCCGCATCTGAATCTGTGCATGGATTGGGAGAGCGTGGAGACGAACTACATCGCAGGCACGCCTTATGTCGGCGCGAACACAGTGATGCATCCGGGCCAGGGTGGACATCGAGGAGTGTTTACCGCCTGGAACATCGCGGAGCGCAAGCCGCAATGGGAAATCAAAGAAGATTTGCCGTTGTGGAGTGGGGCGCTCGCGACGGCGGGCGATCTGGTGTTCTACGGCACGCTGGATGGATTTTTCAAAGCCGTTGATGCGCGCACGGGCGAGGTCAAATGGCAGTTCAAGACGGGCTCGGGAATCATCGGCCAACCCATCAGTTATCGCGGCCCCGACGGGCGGCAGTACATCGCGGTGTTGTCGGGCGTCGGTGGCTGGGCCGGTGCGATCGTCGCTGCAGATCTGGATCCACGCGATCCGACGGCAGCGAAAGGCATGGTGAATGCGGTGTCGGATCTGCCGCAGAAGACCACCAAAGGTGGAATGCTCTATGTTTTCGCGCTGCCTCAAAACTGACTGCAGTTGGGCTGATCCCAGCGTGGGCCGCGTACTCGTTGCGATTGCGTGCGCAGCGTTGCTCGTGGGCTGCCAGCGTGAAAGCCGACAGTTCGAAGCGCCGCCGAACAGCGATGCACAACCCACTCAGGTTGCGATCAGCGGCCTGGTCGCTGGTCAATCTTCAAACGCATTTCGAAAACAGCAGCAGGAGAATTACGAGAACAACGCGTATCACATGTCGGAGGGCAAGCGTCTGTTCACCTGGTTCAACTGCGTCGGTTGCCATGCTCACGGCGGAGGAGACATCGGTCCGCCGTTGATGGATGACAAATGGATTTACGGCGGTGAGATCGATCAGATCTATCTGACGATTGCGCAAGGCAGGCCGAATGGCATGCCGGCATTCGCGGGCAAGATCCCGCCCCAACAGATCTGGCAACTCGCATCGTACGTTCGCTCCATCGGAGGACATGGACCCAAAGCGGCGCGTCCTGGGCGCGACGATCACGTTCAGCTCGATTCGGAGCAGGGCCGAAAAGACGAAGCCATTCGCGCGGCGCCTGCGCAGACGCCATGAGCACGCCAATCTCTGCACATTCCGCGCTCGTGCCCACGGGCGTGCATGCTCAGCACATCGATACAATCTGGCACGTGATGCTCTGGACGTGCGGCCTGATGTATGCGCTCGTTCTCGGCTTCGTCACCTTCGCACTCATACGTGCCTGGCAAGGTCCGCGTGAGAACGAAAGCTCACACTCGGTCGGATTGAAGCGCGCGCTCTATGTCTGGTTTGCAATGATCGCTGCCGGATTGTTCGGACTCTCGCTCACCAGTTTTTTGATTGATCGCGCGATCGTGCGCGCCGCCAGCGATCCACAGGTGAGCCTCAGAGTCACTGCCAATCAATGGTGGTGGGAAGTTGAATACACCGGCGATCCGAGTCGACAGGTCCGCACCGCCAACGAGATCCATCTGCCTGTGAACGCGCAGGTTCATGTGGAGCTTTCCTCTAACGATGTGATTCACAGCTTTTGGGTGCCGAACCTGCACGGCAAGCAGGATCTGATTCCCGGTCGCACGAATGAAATCCGATTGCAGCCACTGCAGACGGGTTCGTTCCGCGGATTCTGCGCGGAGTTCTGTGGCGCCCAGCACGCGAAGATGGACTTCGAAGTGGTGGTGGACACGCCCGACGCTTTTGCTGCATGGACCAATCATCAATTGAGCTCGGCGGTCACGCCTGGTACGCCTGAGACACAGGCGGGCCAGCAAGTGTTCATGTCGAGTGCCTGCAATATGTGTCACGCGATTTCAGGCACGGACGCGAACGGAACTGTCGGGCCGGACCTTTCGCATTTCGCCAGTCGACGTTGGCTCGCCTCAGGCACCGCACCGAACACTCCATCCAATCTACGCAGCTGGTTGGAGAATCCGCAACGCATGAAGCCGGGCAGTCACATGCCGGTCGTGCAACTCAAACCTCAGGAGCTCGATGCTTTGGTCGCGTACATCGGGTCGTTGAAATGAGCAGCGACGTATTGCATCTCGATCGCTCCATGCCGGTCGCGCAACCGCCGGTCGATGGCGACTGGCTGGATGAATCGCAAACACGCGAGCGACTTGCACGCACGTGGGCGGATGCACCTGGGCTGTGGGGCTGGCTGACGACGGTCGATCACAAGCGCGTCGGGCATCGCTACTTCGCCGCTGCATTCGTGTTCTTTGGACTTGCTGGTATCGCGGCATTGGCGATGCGTCTGCAGCTCTCGCGTGCCGAGAACTCACTCATCGGCCCGGATCTTTACAACCAGCTGTTCACGATGCACGGCTCGACCATGATGTTTCTGTTCGCCGTGCCCATCATGGAAGGCATCGCTGTTTATCTCGTGCCGTTGATGGTCGGCGCACGCGCGATCGCATTTCCAAAACTGAACGCTTTCAGTTACTGGGTCTATGTCGCCGGCGGCATGATGTTGTGGGTTGCCTTCATGCTGAACATCGGTCCCGACGCGGGCTGGTTCTCCTATACGCCTCTGTCGGGTCCGCAGTATTCGCCCGGTAAGCGGGTTGATTTCTGGGCGCAGATGGTGACGTTCACTGAACTGTCCGGACTCACTGTGGCCGTCGTGATCATCGCGACCATTCTGAAAATGCGTGCGCCGGGCATGACGCTCAATCGCATCCCGTTGTTCGTCTGGGCGATGCTCGTCATGAGCTTCATGATCATTTTCGCGATGCCCTCAGTCATGTTGTCGAGCACGTTCCTGCTGATGGATCGATTGGTGGGAACGCATTTCTATAACCAGGCCGAAGGCGGGGATGCGCTGCTGTGGCAACACCTGTTCTGGTTCTTCGGCCATCCCGAGGTCTACATCATTTTCATTCCTGCGCTCGGCATGGTGTCCTCGATCGTCGGAGGCTTCTGCAAGCGGCAAGTGTTCGCGTATCCGCTGATGGTGCTTGCGCTGATCGCGACCGGGTTCTTCGCGTTCGGTCTGTGGGTCCACCATATGTTTGCAACGGGTTTGCCACATCTGGGAAACAGCTTTTACACCGCTGCGAGCATGGTCATTGCGATTCCGAGCGGCCTGCAGATCTTCTGCTGGATCGCGACCATCTGGCAGGGCAGACCGAAGCTCGCCACGCCGATGCTGTTCGTTATCGGCTTCATTGTGATCTTCGTCCTGGGTGGACTCACCGGCGTCATGCTTGCCTCGGTACCGCTCGATCTGCAGGTGCACGACACCTATTTCGTGGTCGCGCATTTCCATTACGTGCTGATCGGCGGAGCCGTGTTCCCACTGATCGGCGCTGTGTATTACTGGTTTCCCAAGGTCGCCGGCCGAATGCTCGATGAGACGTTGGGCAAATGGAATTTCGGGTTGTTGTTCGTCGGCTTCAACCTGACGTTTTTTCCAATGCACATTCTGGGTCTCGCAGGAATGCCTCGTCGCGTCTACACCTACGCTCAGGGTCTGGGCTGGGACGCGTTGAATCTTCTCGCGACCGTCGGCGCGTTTCTGATTCTCCTGAGCATCCTGACTCTCATCTGGAATCTGGCAAAGAGCTTCCGCGGTGGAGCGATCGCAGGTCCCAACCCCTGGCACGCAGGCTCGATTGAATGGGCAACGCCATCGCCGCCGCCGCCCTACAACTTTGCGCATGTCCCAGTGGTGACCAGTGACAATCCTTTGTGGGATCAGCGCGAGCGATCACCCGTCATGGGCGGCCTGCGAACGGACAAGCGTGAGGTACTGCTCACCACAGTGCTCGATGCAACGCCTGATGTTCGCGAGCCTTCTGCGAAGCCTTCGATCTGGCCGTTTCTCGCTGCGCTCGCCACAACTGGACTGTTCATCGGATCGATATTCACGCCGTGGGCTGTGGTCGTGGGATCGATTCCGGTAGCTATTGCTTTGATCGGATGGTTCTGGCCCAGCGGTCCGCCGCGCGCAGACGGCGAGGATGCCGAGCCATGAGCGTGATGGAAGACGATCTGCCGCCGCGCCAGTTCGTGGGCGATCTGTCCCAACTGCCTTCGCATGCGCATAGCCATCGCAGCCTCACCTGGTGGGGAATGATGGGGATGATCGCCATCGAAGGCACTGCCTTCGCACTCGCGATCGCGGCGTACTTGTATCTTGCGAATCACGAGCGACATTGGCCGCCGTATCGTTTAGCGCCCTCGCTCATTTATGGAACGCTGTTCACGATCATCAGCTTGGTCAGTGCGCTGCCGAATATTTGGTTGAACCGGGTTGCCGCAGAGGAACGGCTGCGGCCGGTGCAGATTGGGCTCGTCATCATGTCGCTCATCGGCATTGCGCTGCTGGTGGTGCGCTACTTCGAGTTTCCGGCGCTGCATGTCGCGTGGAGCGATTCAGCCTATGGATCGATCACCGTGACGATCCTTGGATTACATACGGTGCATCTGATCACCGACCTGATCGACACCATCGTACTGACCGCACTCATGTTCACGCCGCATGCACGAGGACGCCGCTTCGTGGACGTGGCAGAGAATGCCATCTACTGGAATTTCGTCGTGCTCGCATGGATTCCGATCTATGCGCTGCTGTACTTCGCACCTCGCTGGCTATAAGTCATGAATCCGCAGCGCGAAAACATTCCGCTCAATGTGCGGCTCGGCAAATGGGCAGGCCTGTTCGCGGGCGCCATGGCGTGGGGCCTCGAACAGCAGATCGTGGCGACGACTGCGTACACGCGGTGCCCCGAAGGCACGAAGGTGCTTGCGACCACGGTAGCGATCGTATGTGGGTTGATCGCGCTGATCGGTGGCGTGCTTTCGTGGCATGCGCTGCGCCAGCTTCCAGGAAACACTAACGCGGAGTCGGATATGCGCGTCGATGCCGACCGTTTCATCGCAATTCTCTCGATCATGATGGCGGTGATGGGCGTCCTCGCAATCACCTTTGGAACTCCGGCGGGCTGGATATTGCGATGCGAGCGCTGATCGTCTTAACGATCGCGTTCTGGGCGCAGGCCAGCATCGCGCACCCGATCGATGCGACCAATGCGTCCGGCTCGGGTGAGTGGTTGCTCATCGGCTTGTTGCTATTGAGCGGCGTCTGGTACGCCGTCGGTTACTTTCGTGTGCATGCAGTGTCCGGCGCAGGTCGCGCGCGTTTGCATCGTCAGGGTCTGATGTTCGGTCTGGGTTGGGCGGTGATTGCTGCGTCGCTGTTGAGTCCGCTGCATGAACTGGGCGGGCAATCGTTCACGGCGCACATGATCGAGCATGAGCTGCTGATGCTGATTGCCGCACCGCTGATGACCTGGTCGAAGCCGCTGGGAATATTGCTGTGGGCTTTCCCAACCAACCTGCGACATGCGTTGGGAGAGTTCAGTCAGGGCGCTGGCTATCGTCGATGGTGGTCGGGCATTTCATCGCCGATGAGTGCCTCGCTCCTGCAGGCTGTGATGTTGTGGATGTGGCACGCGCCTGCGCTGTTCAATGCGGCGCTTCTGAGTAGTGGCTGGCATGTAGCGCAGCATCTTTGTTTGTTTGGATCCGCGCTGTTGTTCTGGTGGTCCATGAATCGCGCTTCCTCGCTCGACCAGCGACACGGAGTGGCAGCGTTCTGGTTGTTCTTCACGTCTCTGCACAGTGGCTTGCTCGGCGCTTTGATGTCGTTCTCACAAAGCCCGTGGTATCCCAAGTACGCGGCCATGGCGCTGGCAGGAGCCGGTGGACTGACGCCGTTGGAAGACCAGCAACTCGCCGGACTGATCATGTGGATTCCGGGTGGCGCGTTCCATGCCATCGTGGCTCTCGTTTACTTGAATCGATGGCTGCAGATTCCGTGGCAAGGGTTCGAGGCCAGGGAGAGATCGACATGAGGGCGCGCTGGCTTGCCGCGCTCGCATCTTTCACTTTCGTCTATGCGAGCGCAGAGGCGCGTGAACTGCGCGTGTGCGCCGATCCGAACAACATGCCGTTCTCGAATGAAGCGCGTCAGGGTTTCGAAAACAGAATCGTGGAGATCGTGGCACGCGAGCTCAAAGCGCAAGTCACTTACGTGTGGTGGGCGCAACGTCGCGGCAATGTTCGTAACACGCTCCAGCAGGGTTTGTGCGATGTCATTCCGGGTGTTGCCACTGATCTGGAGATGCTGTCGACGACGCAGCCGTACTATCGCTCTGCGTACGTGTTCGTGACGCGTCAGGACCGTCACCTTGAGATTCGCAGTTTCGATGACGAACGCTTGCCCAAGCTCACCGTGGGCGTGCAAATGATTGGCGATGATTTTGCGAATACACCGCCAGCGGATGCGCTCATGCGGCGAGGCATGGTGCAGAACGTTCGCGGATACATGGTGTACGGCGACTATTCGAAGGAGAGTCCACCGCGAGCGATCGTTGAAGCGGTGGCCAACTCGAATCTGGATGTCGCGGTCGTGTGGGGTCCGCTCGCGGGCTACTTTGCGCAGCGCTCTGCCGTGCCGCTGCAAGTTGAAACGGTTGCACCCCTCGTCGACGCGACGTTGCCCATGTCGTTCAACATCTCAATGGGTACACGACGCGAGGACGCACAACTGCGTGGTGAGCTCAACGCGGCACTGGAAAGGCGACGCGATGAGATTCACCGCGTGCTCCACGATTATGGTGTGCCGTTGCTCGAGGTCACGCCGAAGATTCAGACCTCGGAGCGACGTACCGATTGACTACGGCCGCTTGCGCTCATCAGTGCGAGCTGACAACAGGTCATTCACATGATCGGGTTCATTCAGTGCGCGCAGACGCCGATCTGCCGGGCCATGCAGCAGCGCGCCGTGAGCAGTGAAGCGCGAGCCGTGACACGGACAGTCCCAGGTTTTCTCAATCCCATTCCATTGCACGACGCATCCCATGTGAGGGCAGGTCGCCGAGTTGACGAACAGATCCCCCTGCGCATCGCGATACACGGCGTACTTACGCAGGCCGCGTCGCAGGATCGCGCCGCTCTCGGGTTCGATTGCCTCCGCTGTGTCCCGATCCCCTCCCGTTAACCAGTCGGCATAGTGAGCCGCTATTTCCGCTTGTTCTTTCGCGAACTCGCCGGCGTGCTGAAAGCGCGAACGTGCCGGATCATAGACGTCCCATGTGGGGCGACGATCCAGGATCAAGTCACTCACGATGCGCGCACCGATAGTCGCGTGCGTGATGCCATTGCCTGAATCGCCCGTGATCAGATAGACATTGCGGCTGCCGGGTTCGCGTCCGAGGTTTGCGATCGCATCCATGGGCTCCATCACTTCTCCGGACCAGCGCCACTGGACTGCGCC
>JBJMWN010000502.1:0-7516 GCA_045810085.1 Povalibacter sp.
ATTCGCGTAGGTGAACGCATTTTCCGCGCCGAGGTATTCCCGATCGGTGTGGATGTGAACGCAGTTCAGAACGAAGCGAACGAGGCAATGACCTCCGATGCGATCCGCCGGATGTACGACAGCCTGGTCGGTCGACAATTGATGATCGGTGTCGATCGCCTGGACTACAGCAAAGGTCTGGTCGAGCGTTTCTCGGCCTATCAGCACTTTCTCGAAACCTATCCTGAGAACGTCGGACGCGTGACTTACATGCAGATCGCGCCGCTGTCGCGTTCGGATGTGCGGGCCTATGTCGAAATCAGACAATCGCTCGAGCAGGCCGCAGGCCGCACCAATGGACGTTTTGCGGATACGGACTGGACGCCGATCCGCTATTTGAATCGCAATTTCCCGCACCCAGGTTTGATGGGAATGTTGCGTGCCTCACACGTGGGCATCGTCACACCGCTGCGCGATGGAATGAACCTGGTCGCCAAGGAATTCGTCGCTGCGCAGAATGCTGAAGATCCTGGCGTATTGATTCTCTCCAATCTCGCAGGCGCTGCGCGCGAGTTGACCACCGCTTTGCTGGTCAACCCATATGACACACAGGCCGTCGGTCATGCGATTCAGACTGCGCTGTTGATGTCATTGCCCGAGCGTCGCGAACGGCATGCAGCGATGTTGCATGTGATCAAGCGCAACGACATTGCGACCTGGACGCGGCGTTTCGTCGAAGCGCTCGAAAAGACAGATGCGTCGGATGCTCGGGTTCGGGCGATTCGTCCCTAAGCGGCTTTCTCCGGTCCTGCATCGACTGCTGTCGTCTGCTGCGTCCATATCCGCTGCACCGGAATCGCGAGCTGCAGTCCTTCCTGACTCAGCATTTCGATAATGCTCAGATTGATACGCTGCTGAATGTCCATGTAGATGCCGTAGTCCGCGGTCGTTACGAAGTACACCGTTTCGAATTCCAGTGAGCCTGCGCCGATTCGCGCGAAATGTGAGCGATCGAAGCGGGTGTTCTTCTCTCGTTCCACGATGGCTCGCAACGCACTCGGTACCTTGCTGAGTTTCTCCGGCGGTGAATCCAGCCCGACACCGAGGACGAATTGAATGCGCCGTTCGATCATGCGGCCGTAATTGCGCAACCGGCTTTTCAGCAGATCGGCATTCGACATGATGATCTGTTCGCCGTTGACGCTGCGCAGCCGCACGCTCTTGATGCCGATCTGTTCGACCGTGCCGCTGAAATCATCGACCGCGATTGCATCACCGACGACGAATGGCCTGTCCAACGTGATAGACAGCGATGCGAGCAGGTCGCCGAGCACGTTCTGCACGGCCAACGCGACGGCGATACCGGTCACGCCCAATCCGGCGACCAGTGCCGTGATGTTGACGCCGAGATTGTCGAGGGTGAGCAGCAGCACGAGCACCCAGATCAGCGCGCGCCCGACAAAGGCGATGATGCCGAAAGAGCCAGCAGCCGCTCGATCGTGCGCCATCGCCTGCTGCTGTTTCAGATGGAGCCACGTAGTGACAGCAGTGCTGACCCAGACACCGACCTGCCAGAAAGCCGAGATCGTAAGTGCGGTCAACAGCAGCTTCGCTGGCCGTTCTGGAATTGTCAGTAACGATGCGCCCGCATAGATCGATACGATCAACAGAAAGAGCATCCCGGTGTGGCTGGCCACCTTGAGTGGCAACTCCAGCAACTCGGTCTGAGGCGTCGCGGCCAGGCGCTGATAGCGACTGCGAATGACGCGTCGGATCACCAGAGTGACGAAGAACACGCCGACGGCGATCGCAGCCGCTACTGCCCATTGCCACAGCGAGTTATTCAAATAGCGATTATCGAGGAGTCGTTCGACCTCGTTCATGCCTCATCTCCGCGGGAAGTGCAGCCGAATGATAACGAATGCGCGCGGGCGCGACGCTGACGCGCTCGTCATGAGCGCGAGGAACACCTCGCTGACTCACATCGTTCCTGCAGTCGCGTCCGTCAGGTCCGACATTGTCTTCATCCGTTTGCGTCGCGCTGTTAGGATGCGGGTCAGCGCCAGCCCGCAGTTACCGCCACGTGCTACTCGAATCACAACAGACCGGCGATTCCCTGACTCTGCGTCTGCATGGCGGCTGGTGCATCGACAATATCCATGAAGTGGAAGCGGCCGTTCGCGAGATCCAGAGCGCGGGCGCACGTCAGCTGGTAGTCGATTGCAGTGGCATGGAAGCGCTCGATCTGTCGGGTGCATGGCTGTTACGTCGCGAGTTGGACGCCGCTCGTGCTGGCGGAGCGCAGATCCGATTCAAGGGTGAGCCGCCCAGTCACTTCCGCTTCATCGACGAGATGTCCGAGCGCAAGCACACCCCAGCTTTGCCGGACGAAGAAGGTGTCACGCTCAAACATGGTCTCGCGTGGATCGGTCGACGTGCGGTAAAGCAGGCCATCCAGGCGCGCGATGCGGTCAATTACTTCGGCAGGCTGTCGGTCACCTTCGCACGCTCGCTGCGCAGCGTGCGGCATTTGCGATTGGCGTCCATTACACGTCACGTCTACGAAACGGGCATTCAGGCCATTCCCATCGTTTCGCTGATCGCGTTTTTGATCAGCGTGATCGTTGCCTACCTCGGCGCGCAGCAACTGCAGCAGTTCGGTGCCGAGATCTACACAGTCGATCTCGTCGCCATTTCGGTGTTGCGTGAGATGGGCGTTTTGCTGACGGCCATCATTGTGGCTGGGCGTTCGGGCAGCGCCTTTGCAGCTGAGATTGGTGTCATGCGCCTCAACGAAGAAGTGGATGCGTTGCAGTCGATGGGCGTCGACTACTACGAAGTGCTCGTGCTGCCTCGTGTGATCGGTCTGGTCATCGCACTGCCACTGCTCACAATCGTGGCGGACGCGATGGGACTTGCCGGTGGCGCGTTGCTGTCGTCGTTGCTGCTGGACATTTCTCTCACACAATTCATTCCCCGGGTTCAGGCCGCGCTTGCACCCACGACGTTCTGGGCAGGCTTGCTGAAAGCTCCCGTGTTTGCGTTGCTGATCGCGATGGTCGGCTCTTATCGCGGGTTACAGGTTCGTGACTCCTCGCGCGAGCTCGGTCGCCTGACCACTGTCGCTGTGGTTCAGTCCATCTTCCTCGTCATCTTTGCGGACGCTGTCTTCGCGGTCGTGTATGTGCAGCTGGATTTCTGAGCCCAAGGCCGACGGCAGCTGGCAACTGGCAACTGGCCACTCGCCAGAATCAGGTATGCCGGGACATGCCGGAGGCTCCCGCTATGAATAGAGAAGCAAAGGGCTCAGCGTCCGAGCCAGCAGCCAGTAGCCAGCCAGCAGCCTCTCCCATCGTTTCCGTCCGCAACGTCGTGAATCGCTTCGGCGAGCAGGTCGTCCATGATGGCGTGAACCTCGATGTGTACGAGGGCGAGGTGCTGGGCATCGTGGGTGGATCGGGCACTGGCAAATCCGTGTTGCTCAGGACCATGCTGGGCCTGCATCGCCCCAACGATGGTGAGGTATTCATCGAGGGCAAGGACATCATGAAGATGTCCTCTGCGGAACTGCTGGCGGTAAAGCGTCGTTATGGCGTCACCTTTCAGCAAGGCGCGCTGTTCAGTTCGCTCACCGTGGCGCAGAACATCCAGCTGCCGATCCACGAACACTTCGATGCCTCGGAGGAGGGGTTGGCCGCTCTCGCCGAATTGCGTCTGCACATGGTGGGGCTGGAACCGGACGCAGGTTCGAAATTGCCATCACAGCTGTCGGGCGGAATGATCAAGCGTGCAGCCCTGGCACGTGCACTGGCTCTGGATCCCGCACTGCTGTTTCTGGACGAACCGACTGCAGGTCTCGACCCCATTTCGGCCGCCGAGTTCGACCAGCTGGTTCTCTATCTTCAGCACGCGCTCAATCTCACCATCGTGATGATCACGCACGATCTGGATACACTGGTGACGACCTGTGATCGCGTCGCCGTGCTCATTGACAGGAAGATCGTGGTCGATACGCTCGAAGGCATCATGGCTAATCCACATCCCTGGATTCAGGAATACTTTCACGGCCCACGTGCGCGTGCGGTGCAGGCGCCGAAGGAAGCGAACTAATGCTCATCGCCTTCTTTGTAATGTGCGCCTCGTCTTCCGACCGCTCTGGCCAGTGGCCAGTGGCCAGCCGCGAGTAACCCTCTATGGAACGCGAAGCCAATTACGTCGCCGTCGGTGCTTTCATCCTGCTGGTCATCGCGATGGGAGTCGCCTTCGTGTTCTGGTACACGGACGCACGCGACGTGAGCGAGTACAGCACGTATGAGATCTACTTTGCAGGCAGCGTAAGTGGTCTGGAGCGTGGCGGACCAGTGCGCTATTTGGGTGTCGATGTTGGCCGCGTCCGCAGGATCGGGATCGATGCAGACAACCCGGGTCGCGTCGTGGTGACCGTCGATATTGATAGCGGTACGCCGATCTCCTCTGCCACTCGAGCAAGTCTCGGATTGCAAGGTGTCACGGGGCTGCTTTACGTGAACCTGCGCGAAGTGCCTGACGTGAACAAAACGGCGAAGCTGGCACAGGGCAAGCGATATCCGGTGATCGATTCCGTTGCCTCTGACTTCGATACCTTCCTCGCGAGTCTGCCCGAGCTGATGTCTCGTGCGAATTCTCTTCTGGAGCGAGTGGGACGTGTGTTGTCGGACGACAATCTGCGTGCGTTGGCCGATAGCATGAACCACATTCGTGAAGCATCGGCGACGCTGCCGTCTACGGCGAAGAATGTAGGAAAGATGGTGAGCGAGATGCAGGCCACCGTGACTGAAATTCATAGCGCTGCTGAAAGTCTGCGCGGGATCACGACCGATGCGCGTCCTGAGCTGCGTGCAGCAGTCGAAAAGATTGGCGTCGTTGCCGACAACCTGGCGCAGGCGTCTGAGCGCATCGACCATTTCACTCAGGACAGCGAGGTGCAGCTCGGGCACTTTGCCAACAATGGTTTGTTCGAGCTCGAGCGTCTCGTGCGCGAAACCCGCTCGGCCGCTCGCGAATTCCGCGATCTGTCACGCAGCCTGCAGGAAAATCCTTCGCAAATTCTGTATGAGCCGCCCGTCAGTGGCGTCGAGATTGCTAAATGACAACAAGGCGACTGGCCATGGAGCGCGGGCAGATGGCCGGCACCACACAGCACATGCATTCGAGTCGCACAGCCGCTCGAATCGCGATGCTCGTAATGACGTTGGCGTTGAGTGCATGCAGCGGATCGTTCTTTGAAAGCGACCTGCCAGTGCCGACGCGCTATGTGATCGCGCCACCAGCGGCTGCCGAATCGGCGATTTCATCGCATGCCTCACAAGTCGATCTCGCCATCGGCCGGCCTGACGTGGCACCGGGTCTCGACAGCGATCGCATTGCCGTGTTGCGCGGTCACGAGCTGGACTTCTACCGCGGGGCTCTGTGGAGCGGCACTGTCCTCGACACGGTTCAGACATTCCTGGTCTCTGCGTTGCAGGATCAGAAACGTTTTCGCAGCGTCGCACCTGAGCAAGCTCGCATCACAGGCGACTACATACTCGATGTCGAAGTGCGCGATTTCCAGGCGGAATACGCCAGCGCTGCAGCGTTGCCCGTTGCGCACGTGACGCTGGTGTGTCGACTCATTCGCATCAGCGATCGCAGAATGGTCGACACCTTGTCTGTCACCGGATCGCAGCCCGCGAGCGAGAATCGCCTGGCCACAGTGGCTGGTGCATTCGAGACAGTCATGCAGCAGCTTTCGCGCGAACTTGCGACCCGAACAGCCGATCTCATCAGTCGCGATCGCGAACAGAATCCACCACGATCGTAGGCCCGAGAGCCAGTTGATGGGGCAGCCCGCAACGCTCATGCACCACGCTCGAAGATTTTAGAGCCTCTGGCCGCCGACATAGCCGCACTTTCACGTGGCCCCGTATTTGCAGCCAGCCCCTCGAGTAAACCAATGGGGGCTGCATGAATACGTTCATCGAACATCTGCCGAAGGCTGAGTTGCACGTGCATCTCGAAGGCACGCTCGAACCCGAGCTGAGCTTTGCTCTGGCAAAGAAGAACCAGATCGCACTCGCCTACGACACTCCCGAAGCGCTGATCGCCGCCTACGACTTCCACGATCTGCCTTCGTTCCTGGCGATTTACTACAGCGCGATGAACGTGCTGCGCCAGGAAGAAGATTTCTTTGAGCTCACCTGGCAATACCTGCGCAAGGCCCATTCGCAAAACATCGTCTATGCAGAGATGTTCTTCGATCCGCAGGCCCATACCTCACGAGGTGTGCCTTTCGAAACGGTGATTCGTGGCATTCGCCGTGCACAGGAGCACGCATGGGAGGAACTGCAACTGCAGACGCAGCTGATTCTCTGTTTCCTGCGAGACATGAGTGCCGAATCGGCCATGCAGACGCTGGAGCAGGCGCTGCCGTTCAAAGAATGGATCATCGGTGTGGGACTGGACTCCGACGAGAAGAACAATCCGCCGATCAAGTTTGCAGAAGTGTTCCGGCGTGCGCGCGAAGCTGGCTTGCGGCTGACCATGCATTGCGATGTGAATCAGGAAAATACGCTCGTTCACATCGGCCAGTGTCTCGATGTGATCGGCGTCGATCGAATCGATCACGGCGTCAATTCACTCGAGGACACCGCGCTGTGCGACACCATCCGTGAGCGTGGCCTCGGTCTGACCGTTTGTCCTGTGTCCAATCGCTTCGTCGTGCAGAATCTCACCGGACGTGAAATTCAACGCATGCTGCAACTAGGCATGAAGGCCACGATCAATTCGGACGATCCCGCCTACTTTCGGGCCTACCTCAATGAAAACCTGCAGGCGCTCAGTGAGGACGGCATCACTCACGATGAGATCGTGCAGCTGGTGAAGAACAGCTTTGATGTTGCCTGGCTCACGGCGCCTGCTCGCGCTGCGTATCTGGCCCAAGTGGATGCGTACGTCGCATCGCATTGAAGCGTGATCCTCAGCCGCTATTACGCAACGCTGTCGCCACCGCATTGATCGAGAGCTGAATGCCTTCGCGGACGCGGGCGTCTTTCTCGCCAGCACGATGACGCTTCAGCAATTCCACCTGCAGCAGATTGAGCGGCTCGATGTACGGCAGCCGCAAGCGGATCGAGTGATCGAGCACCGGATTTTTCTCGAGCAGCGATGACTGCTCCGTGATGCTGAGCAGACAATCGTGCGTCTGCGTCCAGCCGGTGCGAATTCGATCGAAGATGCGAGTAGCGAGCGATTGATCCTCGACCAAGGTCGTGTAGCGCTGTGCAATCGCCATATCCGACTTCGCGAGCACCATCTCCATGTTGTCGAGGGTTGCCCTGAAGAATGGCCATGCCTCAGCCATCTCGCGCAACAAACCTTGATCCTTGAATGAGTGCAGCGCATGCCCGACGCCGTACCAGCCTGGCAGCATGACCCGCGCCTGCGCCCAGCTGAACACCCAGGGAATCGCACGCAGATCTTCAATGCGATCCGATTTCGTGCGTGATGCTGGACGCGAACC
>JBJMWN010000503.1:0-6187 GCA_045810085.1 Povalibacter sp.
CAGTCGAAGATGCGATGGGTGTAGTCCCAGTACTGATCCAGCGACTCGCCCTTGTGCGCAAACACTGCTGTGCCCTTCACAGCGATGGCGGCGGCGGCGTGATCCTGCGTCGAGAACACGTTGCACGACGCCCAGCGCACCTGTGCACCGAGCGCCTGCAGCGTCTCGATCAACACGGCGGTCTGAATAGTCATGTGCAGCGAGCCGGTGATGCGCGCGCCCTTCAAAGGCTGCGTTTTCGCGAACTCTTCGCGAATCGCCATCAGGCCGGGCATTTCGGTTTCGGCGATCAGGATCTCTTTGCGACCCCAATCCGCCAGGGACAGATCGGCGACGTAGAAATCGCCGGTGGAAGCAGGTTTGGCAACTGCGCTCATCGTCTTCTCCAATTGATAGTTGAGGGCGCCGTTGCCTAGGGAAACCTGACGCAAGTGACCGTCAGAGTTTCTCCATGCAATGCTCGCCGAGCCTGGCAGATGCTGTTCATCTGCTGCAGCGCCCCTCGGCGTGCGGGATGCGAATTCTACAAGACTTCCGCACGTGATCCTGTGCGGCGAAGTCGCCTCGGCGCTCTCAAGCGCGAAAGACGACCCTTCTTAAAACTAAATCGGCTACTCGAGTTCGGCCTCTCAACAACCCTCTCCCGCAGATGCGGGAGAGGGAGTGACGAATCAGCCGTTTGCCGCGAGCTTGATGCCGGCGTCTGCAGCGAGCGCTGCCGCTTTGTCGGTCTTCTCCCATGAGAACTCCGGCTCTGCACGACCGAAGTGGCCGTACGACGCAGTCTTCTCATAGATCGGACGCAGCAGGTCGAGCATCTGAATGATGCCTTTCGGACGCAGATCGAAGTGTTTTTCCACCAGCTGCTCGAGCTTCTCATCAGACACTTTGCCAGTGCCAAACGTGGTCACCATGATGCTCGTTGGTTTCGCGACACCGATTGCGTACGACACCTGGACCTGTGCTTTGCTCGCGAGCCCTGAAGCCACAATGTTCTTCGCGACGTAGCGAGCGGCATACGCAGCCGAGCGATCCACCTTCGACGGATCTTTGCCTGAGAAAGCGCCGCCACCGTGCGGGGCTGCACCACCGTACGTATCGACGATGATTTTGCGACCCGTCAGACCGCAATCACCCTGTGGACCACCGACGACGAAACGGCCGGTCGGATTGATCAGGTAATTGATCTTCTTGCCGATCATCTCTTTGGGCAGCACCGGCTTCACGATCTCTTCAATGACGGCCTCGGTCAGCGCGGCATGCTCGATCTCAGGATGATGCTGAGTCGAGAGCACGACGGTATCGATTTCTTTCGGACGACCATCGACGTATTTGATCGTGACCTGCGATTTCGCATCGGGTCGCAGCCAGTTGAGCTTGCCGGATTTGCGCAGCTGAGCCTGACGTTCAACCAATCGATGCGAGAGATAGATCGGCAACGGCATCAGTTCCGGCGTTTCGTCGCATGCATAACCGAACATGAGGCCTTGATCGCCTGCGCCCTGATCCAGATTCAAGCCGCGGCCTTCGTCGACACCTTGCGCGATGTCGGGCGACTGCTTGTCGTACGCGACGAGCACGGCGCAACCCTTGTAGTCGATACCGTAGTCCGTGTTGTCGTAACCGATGCGCTTGATCGTCTGGCGCGCAACACTCTGGTAATCGACGATCGCGTTCGATGTGATCTCGCCAGCGAGCACCACGAGACCGGTGTTGCACAGCGTTTCAGCAGCAACGCGCGAATATTTATCCTGCGCCAGGATGGCATCGAGGATGGCATCGGAAATCTGGTCAGAGACCTTGTCCGGATGGCCTTCAGAAACAGATTCCGAAGTGAAAAAGAAGCTGGAGCTCATGGGATGTTCCTGGAGAATGTCCTATCGGGAAATCGGATACGCCAAATCGAGGTATTCAGGTCAATGGGGGCAAGAAACGATCACGCAATTGCCTTCAACTTGAGAGGCCTGCCGAAGCTCGCCTGATAGCGCTGCTCGAATTCACTCGCATTGAAGCTGTGATTCTGCGTGCCGCGCGCCGCGATCTTGATCGAGCCCATCAGAGACGCGATTCGTCCAGTCGTCTCCCAATCGAGCCCGTGCAGCAGGCCATGCAGCAGTCCAGCGCGGTAAGCATCGCCGCAACCTGTCGGATCGACAACGGCGTCCGGCTTTGCCACGGGAATCGCGATCTCACGACCCTTCGCATAGATCACTGAACCTTCTGCGCCGCGTGTAACGATCAACGCCTGCACCTGGGCCGCAATCTCCGCTGCGGACAGTCTGGTTTTTTCTTGCACCAGCTGCCACTCGTAGTCATTCACAGCAACCCAGGTCGCCTGAGCGATGAACGCTCGTAGCTCGTCGCCGCTGAACATGGGCAAGCCCTGACCCGGATCAAAAATAAACGGAATGCCGGCAGCCGCGAACTGGGCGGCGTGCTGAATCATGCCTTCACGACCGTCCGGCGCCACGATTCCGATGCCGACGTTGCTTGCATCATTCACGTGGTTCAAATGCGATTGCTGCATCGCGCCTGGGTGGAAAGCCCAGATCTGATTGTCATCGAGATCCGTCGTTACGAAACCCTGGGCCGTGTGTTCGGTCTCGATGACGCGGATGTGCTCGGTTGGCACACCGTTGCGAGTGAGCCAGTCTGAATAGAGCCCGAAATCCCGACCTACCGTCGCCATCGGCACGCCGACGTCACCCAGAAGTTTCAGGTTGTAGGCGATGTTGCCTGCGCAGCCACCGTACTCACGCCGCATCTGGGGGACCAGAAACGACACGTTCAGCATATGAATCTTGTCGGGAAGAATGTGGTTCTTGAAGCGGTCCTGAAACACCATGATGGTGTCGAAGGCCACCGAACCGCAGATCAATGCTCGTTTGGGCGGATGAGACATGTAAGCGACATAACCTCTAGGCGGCCGATCGGCAGCTGCAATCAAATCTGGCTTGGAGGCGACCGGTCAGCGGGCGCGGCGCGATTGTACGGGCACCTGTCCCGAACCCACAGCCCACAGTAGACGACAGTGCAGGAGTTTGCCCGCTCCGCGGACGTCTGGCAGCTGTCCAATGGCATGTGAGCATAACCATCCGGCGTTTCCCGTGAATGGGAATAAAGCTGCTTTTACGCAGGAAAAACGTGTTTTCGCCTCAGTCTTCGCACCAGGGAGGCAACCCGGTCTGCATTGATTGCGTTCAATGCAAGAGCACGATTCGCCAAGCGCAATGCCTCGGCAGCAGATCCGCGGAATACGTTCGCTGTCGCGTCGCAGCCACGCCTTCGAGCACTGCTATGGACCGGGCACAAAGAATTGCCCTTGATCCCCGAACACACCTCGAACCTGTACTGAGGTTCGTGCGTTAGTAAGCCCGTGCGAAACCACTCCCCCTTACTCCGTGAACGGGATTCGATGACAGACTTCAGTCGCGTCCAGCCAACGACCGCAACGGATGCGCGTGCGATATCCATTCCACCCGACGACGATGCGCCGATCAGCATCCTGCTGGTGGAAGACGAAGGTATCGTGGCACAGGACCTCGAGGAGACCGTCACGCAGCTCGGTTATCAGGTCGTGGGCGTCGCGAGCGAGGGTGTCCAGGCCGTTTGCATGGCCGGAGAGCTTCGCCCGCAGCTCATCATCATGGATGTGGGGCTCAAGGGTGATATCGACGGCATTCAGGCCGCACAGCTGATTCAGGAAACTACGCATGTGCCGGTCATTTTTTTGACAGGTCACCGCGACGTTCAGACGATCGAACGCGCCGTTCGTACCGGACCGCTTGCGTATCTGGTGAAGCCCTTCCAGGAAGTCGAGTTGCACTCGGCCATCGAAGTCGCAATTCACAAGCATCGCGCCGAAGTGGCTATGCGCGAGCGCGAAGAGGCGTTGCGACGCAACGCAGAGTTGCTGGCCACCCTGTCGCTCGTCGATGAGCTCACACAGCTACGCAATCGTCGTGGCTTCTATGAGCTCGCGGGCCAGGCACTCAAGATTGCGCGCCGCGAAAACTATCAGATGGGAATTTTCTTCTTCGATCTGAACGGTCTCAAGCTGATCAACGACAAGCTCGGCCATCTCGTTGGCGATCAGGCATTGCGTGACACCGCCGACGTGCTTCGCAAGACTTTCCGCGAATCGGATATCGTCGCGCGTCTCGGCGGCGATGAATTCATCGCGCTTGCTCACGTTCAGCAGGACACGAGCGTTGTGCGGGAGCGCTTGCGGGAGCAGCTCGCAGCTCACAATGCCTCCGAATCACGACCGTACAAGCTGGATGTCAGCATCGGAACGACCGTGGTCAGTCTCTCAGCCGACGACGATATCGATGCGTTGATCGCTCTTGCAGATGCATCGATGTACGAAGAAAAGCGCGCCACGCGCCTGCCCGTCGACTGAATCGATCCCGTCTTTCACCAAGCTAACTGCTGACTCTTCTCATCATCCGCTTATCGCACGCGGACGCTATGATTTGCGCCACTGATCTCTAACCTGGCGCTGTGAAATGGCTCGATCATCTTCTCCAGATCCGCTCGAATGGCTCGATGATGTCGTGCGCCTGGACCCGCAACGCACGTTGTTTCATTTCGCGGACGGTCGTCGACTGAGCTATGCATGGACTGATGAGCTTTCATCGCGGATCGCGGCAGGTTTGGTGACCCGCGGCGTTGAAAGTGGCGATCGCGTCGCGGCCCAAGTGGACAAATCGCCGGAAGCGGTCGCGCTGTATCTGGCGTGCCTCAAGCTCGGCGCAGTCTTCGTTCCGCTGAATACTGCGTACACGCTCAACGAGCTCGAATATTTCCTGAACGACGCATCGCCGCACGTGGCGGTCGTAAAACCGTCGTTGTTGTCCGAGGCCACCCAGCTCTCCTCTCAGACGCACTTCGAGACCTTGGGGCACGACGGCACAGGCAGCTTGCTGGAACTCGCAAGAAAGTCCTCTGCAGCTGGCTTCGCGCCATTCACGGGCGATCCCGAAGCACTGGCGGCATTGCTCTATACATCTGGAACTACGGGCCGATCCAAAGGCGCGATGCTGACTCGCAGCAATCTGCGATCGAATGCAGACACGTTGGTTCGTGCCTGGCAGTTCTCCTCCAGTGATGTGTTGCTGCACGCGTTACCCATTTTCCACGTGCATGGACTGTTCGTCGGGATCAACGCCGCACTTGCCTCGGGCAGTTCGATGTTGTTCCTATCGAAGTTCGATGCGGCAGAAGTCGTGCGTCTGCTTCCTCGCGTCACGGTGATGATGGGCGTCCCGACGTTCTACACACGATTACTGCAGCAGGAAGATCTGAATCCGCGCACTGCGCAAAACGTGCGTGTGTTCATCTCCGGATCCGCACCTTTGCTCGCTGACACTCATCGATCGTTTCGCGAACGCACCGGACACGCAATTCTCGAGCGCTATGGCATGAGCGAAACGCTCATGAACACGTCCAACCCATATGAAGGCGAGCGTGTACCAGGTTCTGTCGGCCCGCCGTTGCCGGGCATCGAGGTGCGCGTCAGCGATCCCGAGACTGGCATTGTTCTCCAGGAAGCCGATTCCGTGGGAATGATCGAAGTCCGCGGACCGAATGTATTCCGGGGTTACTGGCAAATGCCGGAAAAGACCGCGGCTGAGTTCAGAGAAGATGGCTTTTTCATCACCGGTGATCTTGGACGTATCGATGCTCGTGGCTACGTCCACATCGTTGGACGAGGCAAGGATCTGGTCATCAGCGGCGGCTACAACGTCTACCCGATAGAGATCGAGAAAGAGATCGATTCATTGCCCGGCGTGATCGAAAGTGCCGTCATCGGGCTCGCTCATGAAGATTTCGGCGAGGCCGTCACCGCAATCGTCGTCAAGGCGAAAGGAGCGATGATCGATGAAGCGGGCGTGCGCCAGGCGCTGCAAAGCCGGTTGGCGAATTTCAAACTCCCCAAACGAGTGCTGTTCGTTGACGAACTTCCTCGGAACACCATGGGCAAGGTGCAGAAAAACGTTCTTCGGCAGACCTATGCAGACCTGTATCAGCCCAGGGAATCCCACGAGAGACACTGAACAATCGCGGAGTGCTTCGGCCTTGGAAAACATCTACAAAGAGAGCGCATTCACCTCCGCTTCCGCAGGGTAGTTTTTCATCGTGTTTGTGGTACGCGCGCTTTGTGGTAATGGTTGACGCATGAGCG
>JBJMWN010000504.1:0-2626 GCA_045810085.1 Povalibacter sp.
TCACCGAGGTCGGCTACGTCGGCCGCGAGGTCGACTCGATCGTCAAGGACCTGATGGATGTCGCGGTGAAGATGACGCGCGAAGAGGAAATGGAGAAGGTGCGGCAGCGCGCGATGGACGCGGCCGAAGAGCGTGTGCTCGACGTGCTGCTGCCGCGGCCGAAGTCGCTCGGCTTCATCGAGGAGCCGCAAGCCGCGCCGCGCGACACCGAGACGCGGCAGAAATTCCGCAAGCTGCTGCGCGAGGGTCAACTCGACGATCGCGAGATCGAGATCGAGCTGCGCGCGGTGCCGATGGGCGTGGAGATCATGGCGCCCGCCGGCATGGAGGACCTGACGCAGCAGCTGCAGAGCATGTTCTCGAACCTCGGCGGCACGCGCACCCGCACCCGCAAAGTCAAGGTGCGCGAGGCGTTCAAGCTGCTGACCGACGAGGAAGCGGCGAAGATGATCAACGAGGAAGAGCTCAAAGCGCAGGCACTGCAGAACGCGGAACAGAACGGCATCGTATTCATCGACGAGATCGACAAGATCGCACGACGTCAGGAAACGCACGGCGCCGATGTGAGCCGCGAAGGCGTGCAGCGTGATCTGTTGCCACTCGTCGAAGGCAGCACGGTGAGCACGAAGCACGGGATGGTGAAAACCGATCACATCCTGTTCATCGCTTCGGGCGCATTCCACATGTCGAAGCCTTCAGATCTGATTCCCGAGTTGCAGGGCCGCTTTCCGATTCGTGTCGAGCTGCAAGCTCTCAAGGTGGAAGACTTCATCCGTATTCTCACGGAACCCGATGCATCACTCTGCACGCAGTACAAAGCTTTGCTTCAGACTGAAGGCGTGAATCTCGATTTCGCCGAGAGCGGCGTGCGTCGTCTGGCTGAAGTCGCGTTCCAGGTCAATGAACGCACTGAAAACATCGGCGCCCGCCGATTGCACACCGTCCTCGAACGTTTGCTCGAAACCCTGTCGTTCGAAGCCCCGGACCGCAACGGCGCGACGGTCACCGTGGATGGAGCGTACGTCGACAAGTATCTCGGTGAGCTGGTGAAGGACGAGGATCTGACGAGGTACATTCTTTAGACAGGGAGCTGGCCACTCGCTACTGGCCTCTGTCCAGAGCGGAAGTGCAGCACGGGATTTTCGCTTTTCGGAATTCATTGTCTGGCCAGAAGCCAGTCGCCAGCCGCCCACGCAGGTCTTCATGCCCTTCCCCACCGCGCTCAAACTTCGCACTAAATCCCGACTGTTCGAGGTCGCGTTTGATGACGGCGAACGTTTTGAGTTGCCGTTTGAATATTTGCGTGTGTACTCGCCCTCAGCAGAAGTGCGGGGGCATGGGCCGGGGCAGGAAACGCTTCAGCTCGGTAAGCACGACGTGAACATCAAGAAGGTTGAGCCTGTCGGAAACTATGCGGTTCGATTGGTCTTCGATGATGGTCATGACACGGGTTTGTACACGTGGGCATATCTGCACGAGCTCGGACGTGAGCGTGAGCAGAAGTGGCAACAGTATTTGCAACGGCTGAAAGACCTGGGCATTCCGTACCCGACGCCAGGTGCGCGGCGTTAGCGCTCGCGAACATCGGAACGAAGTGCGGATATCAGGTCCAGTGTTCTTGCCAGCCGATATCCAATCCCTGCACTGCTTCGCCAAACTCTTCCAGCGTCATCAGATCGAGACACGGACGTGCGCCCGCCACGCCGGCCAGTTGCTCATGCATGAGTTTGCGTGCAATCACGATCGAGGCGATGCAAGGGATCTGCGGACCGTGACCCTGAAACGCGGTGAGCACCCAGAGGAGCCGGCGATGTCGTCCCGAGTGATCGGTGCCCACGATCTCCACGTGCATGCCGCCAGCGTCACTGCCCCAACTGATCAGATGCTCACTCGCACGTTGCAGAAATCGCGCGGCGGGCAGCCAGGTGCGCATCCAACCCCAGCGCGTGATCCATGACATCAACCACAGACTCAGGTGAATGATCGACAGCTCGAGTCCTGCGTGAAATTTCACTGTACCTGCGACGTGATAGCGCTCCGGAAACAAATCCAGATCGGGAACGTCGCAGCTCGAGAACCACCGCTTGCCGATTTTCGGATAGCGAACTCGATGCAAGTCCTGCCAGCCGTAAACGACTCGCCATTCACCGCGTTGCCAGCGCTTGAAGGGTTTGCCGCAGTAACTCAGCACGGATTCCACAGTCGAGAGGCCCCGAGGTGTGCGGTTGCCGGGTGTGATGCCGATGGCGATGTCGGAGATGGCAGCGAAAGCGATTCGGTATCGATCGATCACTGCGGCGGACAGGGCTGGCACCGTGCTCGCACCGCTGATGATGAGCACTCCTTGCCGTTGTGCTTCGTCATTGAGCGCAGAGATGCCCGCCACGAATGCGCGGCCATCGGCCAGATCGATGTAATGAGCGCCCGCATCAATGCAGGCGCGTGCGACAGAGTAAGACTGTTCCTGGAATGGGCCTGCCGTGTGAACAACGAGA
Organism: Povalibacter sp.; assembly: GCA_045810085.1. Taxonomy (GTDB): domain Bacteria; phylum Pseudomonadota; class Gammaproteobacteria; order Steroidobacterales; family Steroidobacteraceae; genus Steroidobacter. The sequence goes on from JBJMWN010000504.1 coordinate 2,496, forward strand.
TTCACTCGGTGATTGCGCAATTGCTCGAGCAGATCGGGTGTTGCAGCGTCGAGACGCAGCCCTTCGAGCCGTGCAATAGCCCCGTCTGATTCCAACGATGCGACCGCCTGCTGTGCGCGCGAGAGATCACG
>JBJMWN010000505.1:0-10624 GCA_045810085.1 Povalibacter sp.
AACGTGGTCTGTCCGCGATTCCAGCACGAAACGAAAATCTGGCCTTGGTAGTCCGAGTCGATCAGACCGACGAGATTACCGAGCACGATGCCGTGCTTGTGGCCCAGGCCCGAACGCGGCAACACGATCGCCGCATAGCCGGGATCGCCCAAGTGACTCGCGATTCCAGACGGAATCAGATGAGTGTCACCGGGCTTGAGCTCGATCGGGCCCTCGATGCAGGCCCGCAGATCGACACCTGCCGAACCGGCGGTTGCGTATTGCGGAAGCGGATACTCAGTTCCGATTCGTGGATCGAGGATTCGAACCTGGAGTTTGCGCTTGCTCGCGGGCGAGACAGTCGGGCTGATCGCCCCATCAACGGGTGGCATGAATGGCAGGTCGCGTTTGAGTTGTGTTTTGAGAAGCTGCGGATTCTCCGCGATGCTTGTAGCGCTCAGCAATGACGGCCACGAGCTGACGCGCCAATGCCGCCTTGCTGGTCAGGGAAAGCTCCTGTTTGCCGCCGCGCCAGTACACCGTCAACGCGTTGTCGTCTTTGTCGAAGGCAAGTCCTTCGCCCACTTTGTTCGCGGCAATCATGTCCAAGTTCTTGGAGCTCAACTTCAGCAGAGCATTCGCTTCCACGTTCTCGGTTTCAGCGGCGAACCCGACGAGGAACGGTGGCGAGTCACTACGGCCTACCGTTGCAAGCACGTCGGGTGCTCGAGCCAGTGACAGCGTGAGATTGTCACTCGTCTTTTTGATCTTCTGACATGCGACTTCGCTACAGCGGTAATCGGAAACTGCCGCCGCTGCGATGAAAATATCAGCGCTTTTGACCTGTTCCTGCACGGCAGCAAGCATCTGCTCAGCGCTCTCGACGCTCACGCGCTCGACACCTGCGGGTGTTGCGATCTGCACAGGTCCGGTGACGAGCACCACGTCCGCGCCCGCTTCACGTGCAGCAGCAGCAACGGCGTAACCCATCTTTCCTGAACTTCGATTGCTGATGAATCGCACCGGATCGATGGCTTCGCGCGTCGGCCCGGCAGTGATGACGACCTTCAATCCGGCAAGTGCGCCTTCGACCGGCAACGCTGCATAGATTTCCTCGGCAATCTGCGCAGGTTCAAGCATGCGACCGACGCCGACTTCCCCACATGCCTGCTCACCGCTGGCTGGCCCGAGGATGCGAATGCCGCGTTCCTTCAAGATCTTTACGTTCGCCTGCGTCGCAGCGTTGGCCCACATCTGGCGATTCATCGCAGGCACCACAGTGATGTTCGCAGTGGTGGCCAGACACACCGTCGTCAACAAGTCATCGGCGAGCCCATGGGTGAGCTTCGCCACGAATTCTGCCGTCGCTGGAGCGATCACGATCTCATCGGCCCAGCGTGCGAGTTCGATATGGCCCATGGCCGCTTCGGCGGACTCATCCCAAAGATCGGTGCGAACGGGCTTTCCCGAAACCGCCTGAAACGTCAAAGGAGTCACGAATTGCTGGGCGCCGCGCGTCATTGCGACCTGAACATCTGCGCCGCGCTCGATCAACCGTCGGACGAGATCCGGGCTTTTGTAAGCAGCGATACCGCCGGTTACTCCTAGCAGAATCTTGCGGGCAGGCTGGGCGCTCATGGGACCTGATTATGGGCGTGCGGCTGCGGGCCCGGCAAACGATCGGATGCATACCGGCATTCCGTCCAGGCATGGTCGGGACGGTGCACATCGAGACGCATTTCAGGGTGAAAACGCCTGGAATCGGCGCCCTTGAGGCTCAGATCATCGGGCAATCTGAATGGATCGGCACGGATGCCAGTGAGAGAGTCGAGCATGTCTATTCGCGAATGGCCGGTCAGTGAGCGTCCGCGCGAGAAACTCATGGAATTGGGTCCGCAGGCGCTCAGCGAGGCCGAGCTTCTGGCGATTCTGCTGCGCACGGGAACTCGGGGGATGAGCGCACTGGACGTGGCTCGCGGCCTGCTCATTGAATTCGGTTCGCTGCGGGCACTGCTGACCGCCGATCGTGAAAAGGTCTGCGCAGCGCGCGGGTTGGGCCCGGCACGTTATGTGGCGCTGCAGGCGGCCTTGGAACTGACCAGGCGCCACTATCAGCAACTTATGCTGACCGGTTCGGCCCTCGCGAACCCCAGGGCGACGAAGGAATACGTCCGCATGCGATTACGCGATCTGCCCCACGAGGTCTTTTGCTGCGTCTACCTCGATAATCGGAATCGGGTCATCGCTTTTGAAGAGCTTTTCAGGGGCACGATTGACGGTGCCAGTGTGCATCCGCGGGAGGTTGTGAAAGAGGCTCTCAGCCGCAATGCTGCCGCGGTCATCCTTGCCCACAATCACCCGAGTGGCGTCGCCGAGCCGAGTCAGGCCGACGAACTCATCACTCGCAGGCTGAAACAGGCGCTTGCCCTGGTGGATATACGTCTGCTGGACCATTTGGTCGTCGGCGACGGCGTGTGCGAATCGTTCGCCGAGCGCGGATTGCTTTAGGCGGGACCCGAGGCTTGTGATGTGGCGGGAAAAGCCACAGAAACGGGGCTGAAGCAGGCTGTATCTGCTTGCCGGTGCTTTCTCCGGCTGGTATAAAGCGCGACTCATTTTTGCGGCCAGCCCCTGAAGAACCGTTTGGGCCGGCCACCCGAGGAATCGCCATGTCCAGAGTCTGTCAGATCACCGGCAAGAAGCCGATGACCGGAAATCGCGTTTCGCACGCTAACAACAAGCGTCGCCGTCGCTTCCTGCCCAACCTGCACACGCAGCGCTTCTGGCTGGAAGGCGAGCGCCGTTTCATCAGCCTGCGCCTGTCGACCAAGGGTCTGCGTACCATCGAGAAAAAGGGCATCGACGCGGTCGTTGCCGAGCTGCGCGCCCAAGGCGTCGCGGTCTAAGCCGGAGAGTAGCCATGCGCGAAAAGGTCAAATTGCTTTCGACGGCCGGCACCGGCCACTACTACACGACGACCAAGAACAAGCGACTTCATCCCGACAAGATGGAAGTTAAGAAATTTGATCCGAAGGTGCGTAAGCACGTCGCCTATAAAGAAGCGAAGATCAAGTAAGACTTAACGGTCGAACGACAAAGAAAGCCCACTTCGGTGGGCTTTTTTTGTTTGGGAGCTCGCCCGAGGCAAAGGCCTCGGATCGGCTCCAGTAGCAGCCTGAAGATCGAGCAGGGTGAAGCCGGCTACGCCTGACAGCTCGCAGTGACGACAACCGGCCTCGCTGCCCAGCGCCGGAACACGCAAAAGAAAAACCCGCCAGAGGGCGGGTTTTGTCTTGAAGGCTTGAACTGCTTGCGTCCCGCGTCAGGTTCGCTGCAGTGCGTATCCCCGCAGCCTGGCTGCGAAATCCTGGAGCACCTGAATACCGCTGGCCTCAGCCTGCGCGATCCAATCCTTTAGATGCTGCAGCAAGGATTCGTTGCTCATGTTCGAGCCGTTCCACAGCACTCGCAGCCGCTCGCGAAATTCGTGCACTGTCTGCAGCGCCTGATTATTCGCCAGCACCTCTTTCAATTTTGACTGAGCCGCCTGATCCAGCAGCACCGGCTCACGCACCAGAAGCTTCTTCACTCGACGGCTCAACTGGCCACCCGCCGCCCTGAGTTGCTCCCGGAAAACCGGGATCGTCACGTTGCGGGAGTACTCACGCAGAACGTGCATCCGGTTCACGATCACCGCACGAACCGTATCGAGATCGATGTGCTTGCGAGGCGCGACTCGAGCAGGCTCAGGCGCAACGCGAATGACGCGAGCCAGGCCGAAGAATCTGAACACGCAGATGTAGAGCCAGCCGATGTCGAATTCCCAGCGCTGGACCGAGAACTTCGCCGAGCTTGGGAAAGCGTGGTGATTGTTGTGCAGCTCTTCGCCCGCCACCAGGAAACCCCAGGGCATGACGTTGCGAGCCGCATCGGGACATTCGAAATTGCGATAGCCGTAGTAGTGACCGATGCCATTGACCACACCTGCAGCCATCAGAGGATTCGCCAGCATCTGCGCCGCAATCATGATGATGCCTGGCACGCCGAACAGCAGCAGATCGACGATGACCATCAACAGGATGCCCATATTGCGGTAGCGCAGATAGACGTTGCGCTCCATCCAATCATCCGGTGTACCGCGGCCGAATTTCTCAACAGTCTCCGGATTGCGTGCCTCAACTTGGTAAAGCTCTGCGCCTTCGAGCAGAACTTTCTTGAGACCGTAGATCACGGGGCTATGCGGATCTTCTTCCGTCTCGCAACGCGCGTGATGCTTGCGATGCACAGCCACCCATTCGCGGGTCACGATGCCCGAGCTCATCCACAGCCAGAAGCGGAAAAGGTGTCGCAGTGCGGGGTGAAGATCGAGACTGCGATGTGTGGCATCGCGATGCAGATACAGCGTCACGCCCATGAACGTGATCTGGATCATGACGAAGGTCACGGCGACGTAACCCCAGAAGCTAAGATTCAATAAGCCGTATAAAAAATCCAGATTCACGGGGTGACCTTCAAGTAGGAATTTGACCAAACATTGAGGGAGGCGCGGACTATAACGGACACCCCCCGACCAGACAAATGAGCGATTCCCTGCACTACCGGTGAACTGACGAGACTTCGAGCGGGGCGCCCCCATACTGTGATGGCGCTCTCACCCGATTCAACTGCTCTTCCGACATATGCCTGAACTTCCCGAGGTTGAAACAACTCGCCGTGGCATCGAGCCCGCGGTTTCAGCACGCTTGATCGATCAGATCATCGTGCGAGAACCGCGACTGCGATGGCGCGTACCTGATGACTTGTCAGCAGTCGCAAGCGGCCAGCGCGTGCAGCAAGTGCGGCGTCGCGCGAAGTACCTGCTCCTCGATCTGGAACGCGGCTCGATGATTCTGCACCTCGGCATGTCAGGGAGTTTGCGAGTGATGGCAAAGAGCGTGGCGCCTCTCACCCATGACCACGTCGACATCGTCTTGGATTCAGGTGACTGTCTGCGATTCAACGACCCACGACGATTCGGGTGCCTGCTTTGGACCGCGGAAGATCCGCTCAAGCACCCATTGTTGAAGTCGCTCGCACCTGAACCTCTGTCAGATGATTTCGATGCCGACTATCTCGCTTCAGCCGCGAAGGGTCGCAGTGTTGCCATCAAGCAGTTGCTGATGAATAGTCAGGTCGTCGTAGGTGTGGGCAACATCTATGCGAGCGAAGCCTTGTTCCAAGCAGGCGTGCGACCGACTCGAAGCGCAGCTCGAGTGAAGCGGGAAGAGTTCAAAGCGTTGGTGAAATCCATTCGCAGCGTGTTGCGAGCGGCCATCCGCGAAGGCGGCACGACCTTGCGCGACTACGTAAATCCGCAAGGCACGCCGGGCTACTTCAGACAAAAACTGTTTGTGTATGAGCGCGCAGGAGAACCCTGTCGCGTGTGCAGCACGCCGATCAAGCAACTCGTGCAAGGCCAGCGCTCAACGTACTTCTGTCCGAAATGTCAGCGCTGACGGAGTGACCGCTATTCCGCTGCTCGTTTCTTCGCCCATGCGTCTTTGAGTGCGGCTTCGACTACCGGATTGACGAACTGGCCGACATTCCCACCCAGGCTTGCGATCTCTCGTACGAGCGTTGAGGAAATAAAGTTGAACTGCTCAGTGGGTGTCAGGAACACGTAGTCGACCTTGTCCGTCAGATGGCGGCTCATCGTGGCGAGCTGAAATTCGAATTCAAAGTCGGATACCGCACGCAGGCCGCGAACTACCACACGCAACCCATGCTGGCGCGCAAAGTCCACCGTCAGACCTGTGTATCCGGTCACCTCGACGTTGTTGATGCCCTTCAATACTTCACGGGCGAGATGCACGCGCTCATCGAGAGAGAACAGCGGTGCTTTGCCAGGATTGGCAGCAATGGCGACGACGACGCGCTCGAAAATATCAGCGGCACGTCGCACGAGATCGTAGTGACCATTGGTGATCGGGTCGAACGTACCCGGATACATTGCGCCCGTCATACGAACCTCTGAGGTCAGGAAATCGCCTGCACGAGATGATAGCCGACTTGACCGGCGCGCTTGCTGCGATAGAGCGACCAGCTTGGAGGCAGCGCCGGCAAAGCTTGGTCTGCCGGACATTCAAGGTAGATCCACGCCTTCTTCGCCAGCCAACCACTCGCGATGTGCTCGCAAGCTTGCTGCAGCAGATTGGATGCATAAGGCGGATCGATAAAAACAAGGTCGAACGGCTGCGGCGGACCTTTCAAAAACTTGATGGCGTCCGTCGCGAACACATCAAAGCTGCTCGCGCGCAAATGCTCCAGCGTTTGCCGCAGGTGCTGCGTGATCTGCGGTTCGGCATCAACAAAGGTGACGTGGCTCGCGCCGCGCGATAACGCTTCGATTCCCAGAGCGCCACTGCCTGCGAAAAGATCGAGGCAACGTGCATCGACGACAACTTGCTGCAGCCAATTGAAAAGCGTTTCGCGAACCCGATCGGGTGAGGGCCTGATGCTTGCGATCGGCGGGAACTTGATCGGCACGCCACGCCATCTGCCACCGATGATGCGTAAGCGATTGGCCAGTACGGGCGCTCGTGTCGCAGATTTGTTCTTTGGCGTGCGCGCATTCATGCGCACAAGGATACAGGCGCGACCGCCAGCAGCGCTCGTACTGTAGAATCGCGCCCTTACTTACATGAGTCGAATGGAAGAATGTTCGGTTTCAAGTCGAAAGCTCCTGCCACTGAATCCACCACTGAAAACAAGCCTGGTTTGTTCCAGCGTCTGCGGGCCAAGCTCAATCGGGGCGACTCGTGGCTCACCTACGATCTCGCGAATCTGATTCCAGGTGGTCGTATCGACGAAAACGTGCTCGACGAACTCGAGACACGATTGATTACGGCGGATGTCGGCGTAGAAACCACGGAGCGAATTCTCGCGGGCTTACGCAAGCAAGTCGCTCGCAAGGAGCTCGGCAATCTCGACGCTTTGCTTGCAGCACTGCGCACATCGCTACTGTCAGTCGTGAAACCGAGCGAAGTTCCGTTGGTGATCGATCGCGGCATTGCGCCGTTCGCCATCCTCGTCGTCGGCGTGAATGGCGCAGGCAAGACCACGACCATCGGCAAGCTTGCACGCCGCATGAAAGAGCATGGGTTGAAAGTGATGCTCGCGGCAGGCGACACCTTTCGAGCAGCTGCAGTGGAGCAGTTGCAGATTTGGGGTGATCGCAATGCCGTTCCCGTCATCGCACAAGCAGCGGGCACTGATCCTGCCGCTGTGGCTTTCGATGCGTTACAAGCTTCCAAAGCTCGCGGCATCGATGTGCTGCTCGCCGATACTGCTGGCCGCCTGCACACGCAATCCAATCTCATGGAAGAACTCAAGAAGGTCAAAAGAGTGATGGGTCGCGTGGATGAACGTGCACCACACGAAGTGTTGTTGGTGCTGGATGCCAGTCAGGGACAGAATGCCCTGCAGCAGGCCAAGCTGTTCAATGAAGCCTTGGGAGTGACGGGAGTGGTGCTCACGAAACTGGACGGCACTGCGAAAGGCGGAATCGTGTTTGCGATTGCAAGCGAGCTGAAATTACCCATCCGCTTCATCGGCACAGGCGAGACTGCGGAAGACTTCGATGAGTTCGATGCGGAAGCCTTCGTGGACGCTTTGCTCAAACGAGATTCGTAACGCGCTGCGTGCGCGGGACATAACAACAAATGATCCGGTTCGATCACGTCTTCAAACGCTATCCGAATGGACGCGAAGCACTGAGCGATTTGTCGCTCGAGATCGGCTCAGGTGAGATTGCATTTCTCACCGGCCACTCTGGCGCAGGAAAATCGAGCCTGCTGAAGCTCATCGCTCTGATCGAAAGACCCTCGCGAGGGCAATTAATCGTGAACGGCCAAAACGTCGCGGGCGTTTCGCGACGCAAGATTCCTGCGTACCGGCGACAGATTGGCGTGGTGTTTCAGGATCACAAACTGCTTCATGACCGCACGATCTTCGACAACGTGGCCTTGCCACTGGTCATTGCAGGCGTCGGCACGAAGGAAGTTGGCAAGCGTGTGCGAGCTGCACTGGATCAGGTCGGACTGCTCTCGCGCGAACAAAGCGCTCCGCTGGAGCTTTCGACCGGAGAGCAACAGCGCGTAGGAATTGCTCGAGCCGTCGTGAGTAAGCCACCCATCCTGATCGCGGACGAACCGACGGGAAATCTCGACCCGGATCTGTCGGTTGAAGTGATGAACATCTTCCGACGCTTCAATGAAGTCGGCGTGACGGTGCTGATCGCGAGCCACGACGTCTATTTGCTCGAACAGTTTCCCATACGACGTATTCGACTCGAAGGCGGTCGCATTCTCGAAACTGAAACGAGGCCGCCGCTCGATCCCGCGAAGTTCGTTGCCGAACGGAGCGCCACACCATGAGTGCCTGGCTCACCCGTCATGCGCAGACACTGATAGGTGCACTCGGCCGTCTCTCGCAACAGAAGTTGGCGACGCTTTTTACCACTCTGGTGATTGGCATCGCCTTGGCCCTTCCGGCATGCCTCTACTTGCTGATCGCGAACGTCGAGACAGCCACGGGCGAGTGGAACCGGGCCGTCGACCTGTCGGTCTATTTGAAGATCCCGACATCCGTCGATGAAGCTCAACGGTTGGCACAGCGAGTGCGTCAGCGCCGCGACGTCGCGGACGTGAACGTCATCAGCTCGGAAGATGCTCTGAAAGAGTTCCGGCGCGATTCCGGTTTCGGACCCGCCATCGATTCGTTGCCGAGCAATCCCCTGCCCCATTCCTTCATCGTTCACCCAAAAGCCGAGTACGCCGATGCAGCGCACCTGGAGGAATTGGCCGCCGATATCCGTGCACTGCCATCCGTCGATCTCGTTCAACTCGATACGGCATGGGTGAATAGATTGCAGGCGATCCTGGAGGCCATTCGGCGTGCAGTACTGCTGACAGCCGGCTTTCTTGCAGTGGGCGTTATGGCCATCGTCGGCAACACGATTCGCCTGGATATTCAGAATCGTCGTGCGGAAATCGAGGTCACCAAGTTAGTGGGTGGCAGCGATGCGTTCGTCAGGCGTCCTTTCCTGTACAGCGGAATGTGGTACGGGATCGGTGGGGCGATCATCGCGTGGCTCGTCACGGCTGTAGTCGTTGGCGCATTGAGGGATCCAGTTCGGCGAATCGCGGGTTTATATGGCAGTGGGTTCGAGCTTTCAGGGCTGCCTCCCCAGGCGACGCTGGTTCTCATCGGAACGGCCGTCTTTTTGGGGTGGTTTGGGTCGTTCGTCGCGGCGAGTCGCCATCTGCGGGAGATTGAGCCGACTTAATGGTTGAATCACGAGGTAACTGACCCAGATTCACCAGTCGCGTAAGCCTTTTGGATCAACAGGTTAGCTGCGCTTGCATTCAAGCGGCGAGCCTCCATGAAAGAGAACCTTTTGAGTGCTTAGCACTCCAACTTCCTGATTGCTAAACTCAGCTCCGAACCAGGAGGGGGAATCTTCAAAATGACTACTGCTACAGCGCTCATTCGATCGAACACGGATCTGGTCCTCGCCGGCCCGGTGGGGAGTCTGGATGCGTACGTCGAGCGGGTGTCGCGAATCCCGGTATTGAGCCGGGAAGAAGAATTGGAACTGGCAACTCGCTTTCGCGGACAGGAAGACCTGAACGCGGCGCGCGAGCTGGTCCTTTCACATCTGCGTTTCGTGGTGCACATCGCTCGCGGCTACAGCGGCTATGGCTTGCCCGTGGGTGATCTGATCCAGGAAGGCAATGTCGGCCTGATGAAGGCGGTCAAACGCTTTGATCCGACGGTTGGCGTGCGTCTGGTTTCCTTCGCGGTTCACTGGATTCGCGCGGAGATCCACGAGTACGTGTTGCGTAACTGGCGCCTGGTGAAAATCGCCACGACCAAAGCGCAGCGCAAGCTGTTCTTCAACCTGCGCAAGTCCAAGAAGAACTTGGGCTGGCTGACAGCAGGCGAGACTCAGGCCATCGCTCAAGAGCTCGGTGTGAGCACCAGCGAAGTGACGGACATGGAGCAGCGTCTCAGCTCGCGTGATCTGTCGTTCGATCCGACTCCGGATGCTGACGAAGATGAGGGCTCATATTCGCCCGCTTCTTACCTGCCATCGCCAGAGTCAGATCCGTCCATTGCAGTGGAACGCGAACAATGGGACGACGACACAGCGGATCGTCTGGCACAGGCAATGGAGACACTGGACGAACGCAGTCAGAACATTCTGCGTAGCCGCTGGATGACCGATCAGAAGGCGACGCTGCATGAACTCGCGGATCAGTACGGTGTATCGGCGGAGCGTATCCGTCAGATCGAGGCCAACGCGATCAAGAAGCTGCGTGGGTTGATCAGCGAACCAGAAGCCGCTTAGTTCTTACGTCCGTAAACACAAAGGGCCGGCGCTCTTCGCGCCGGCCCTTTTTCTTTGGCTGAAAGCTTGAGACTAGCCCTTGCTTGTCACAGGCACGATCGTCATTTCGACGCGACGGTTTGCGGAACGACCCTGCTCTGTGTCGTTCGACGCCACTGGATGACTCTCACCCGCACCCACCGGCATGAGACGCGAGCTCTGGATTCCATGACTTGCCAGATAAGAAGCGACAGACTGCGCGCGACGCTCTGACAG
>JBJMWN010000506.1:0-11473 GCA_045810085.1 Povalibacter sp.
CGACGCGTTGACAGCGGCTGCGCGCGCCGGATATCCGCAAGCGAGCTTCGAACCTTCACCGCAGTTTGAAGGTTCGCTGTGGCAAGTCGTGACGCAAAAGCCTGCGCATCTGCTGGATCCGCGCTATACGACATGGGATCAGGCAATGCTGGATGCGCTCGATAAAGCGATCGAGACCCTGCATGTCGATTGCAAGGACTTGAGTCGATGCACCTGGGGGCAACAAAACACGCTGCAGATGCGCCATCCGCTTTCGGCCGCGTTGCCGTGGCTCTCGAGCTGGTTGGACATGCCTGAGCGACCCATGCCCGGAGACACTGCGATGCCGCGCGTTCAGGCACCGAAGTTTGGTGCCTCGGAACGATTTGTGGTCGCACCGGGTCGTGAATCTGAAGGCATTCTGCAAATGCCGGGCGGCCCGGTCGATCACCCGCTCTCACCGTTCTACGGTGCAGGACATGAAGCCTGGGTACGCGGTGAGTCTGTGCCGCTTTTGCCCGGAAAAACCTCGCATACGCTGCAGCTGAGCCGCTAGCAGTTAGACTGCGGGTACTGCTCTTATTCGGGTGGCTCCATGTCCGCGCGCTTCTCAGGTACTGATAGCTACGTCGCCACCGACGATCTCATGACCGCAGTCAATGCTGCGATCACCCTGGGACGACCGTTGCTGGTGAAAGGAGAGCCGGGCACCGGCAAGACTCAGCTCGCGGAAGAAGTCGCGAGTGCGTTGGCACGCCCGCTATTTCGCTGGCACATCAAGTCGACCACGAAGGCACAGCACGGACTTTACGAGTACGACGCGGTATCCCGACTGCGTGACTCGCAACTGGGCGATGCGAAAGTTCATGACATCGCGAACTACATCGTCAAGGGACGCATGTGGGAAGCGTTCGAAAGCCCGATGCAGCCGGTTCTGCTGGTGGATGAGATCGACAAGGCGGACATCGAGTTTCCTAACGATCTGCTGCACGAACTCGATCGCATGGAGTTCTACGTTCACGAAACACGTCAATGGGTGAAGGCGCTGCATCGACCGATCATCATCATCACCAGCAACAATGAGAAAGAACTACCCGATGCATTCCTGCGCCGCTGTTTCTTTCATTACATCCGCTTTCCCGATGCCGTAACGATGGAGCGCATCGTGCAAGTTCATTTTCCTACGCTGAAGAAGGATCTGCTGTCCGAAGCCATGAGCTCGTTCTTCAAGCTGCGTGAGCTGCCGGGATTGAAGAAGAAGCCGTCCACATCCGAGTTGCTCGACTGGCTCAAGCTACTGCTCGCCGAAGACATCGGTCCGGAGGCGCTGCGCAGCGATGATTCCAAGAAGTCGATCCCACCGCTCTATGGCGCACTGCTCAAGAACGAGCAGGACGTTCATCTCGCGGAGCAATTGATCTTTCTCCATCGTCGTCAAGGTCGATGACGATCCTGATCGTTCGATACGCGACATGCTGGTTCCATTCTTCTTCAAGCTGCGTGAGACAGGTGTTCCGGTCTCTGTGACCGAGTTCCTGACATTGCTCGAGGCATTGCAGGCGCAACTCGCGAACGGCAGCGCGGAAGAATTCTACTTCCTGTCTCGTGCGTGTCTCGTCAAGGATGAGCGCCATTTCGATCGTTTCGATCGCGCGTTCGCAGCCTATTTCAAAGGCGCACAAACCCACTTCGAAAACCTGGTCGCGCAAGTGCCAGAAGATTGGCTGCGTCGACTGGCGGAACGCGTGCTATCGGACGAGGAGAAGCGACAGATCGAAGCACTCGGCGGCTGGCAGAAGCTCATGGACACGCTGCTCGAACGATTGAAAGAACAAGCCGAGCGCCACGAGGGCGGCAGCAAGTGGATTGGTACTGCGGGCACTTCGCCCTTCGGCGCTCATGGCTACAACCCCGAAGGAGTTCGCATTGGCCAGAATGAATCGCGACATCGCAGAGCGGTGAAAATCTGGGATCAACGCGAGTACCGAAATCTGGCCGACACCGTGGAACTCGGAACGCGCAACATCAAAGTGGCGCTGCGCAAGCTAAGGAAGTTCGCACGCGAAGGCATCGCGGATCAGCTGGATCTCGATGACACCATTGCTTCCACAGCGCGCAACGCGGGCTGGCTCGATCTGAAGTTTGTTCCGGAGCGCCACAACGCAATCAAAGTGCTTTTATTCCTGGACGTGGGCGGCTCCATGGATGACCACGTGCGGCTTTGCGAAGAGTTGTTTTCAGCGGCTCGAGGCGAGTTCAAGCATCTCGAATATTTCTACTTCCACAACTTCATCTATGAATCGGTGTGGAAGGACAACCGGCGCCGGCACGCGGAGAAGATTCCGACTTTGCAACTGATGCGCACCTACGGCCAGGACTACAAAGTGATTTTCGTGGGCGATGCCACGATGAGTCCTTACGAGATCACTCAGGCAGGGGGCAGCATCGAACATTGGAATCAGGAATCAGGCGCAGTGTGGCTGCGTCGAGTGTTGAACACATGGCCTCATCACGTGTGGCTCAATCCCGAACCACAGCAGCGCTGGGAATACACGCCTTCAGTTCAGGTCACCCGCGAGCTCATGGAAGACCGCATGTTCCCGTTGACGCTCGCTGGACTCGATCAAGCGATCAAAGCACTGCATCGCGGACAGCATCGGGTACCGAGCAACTGATAGCTCATCCTGGCTGCTGCCGTTTCTTGAGTTCTTCAAGATCTTTCAACACTAATTCCGAGTGCCCTTTCGGGTCGACATCAAGGTAGTGCTTCACCAGGCGGCCCTGCGGATCGATGAGGAACGTTTCGCGTTTGGCGAATCCGGTAAAGCTCATGACTTGATAGCGGTCTGCAGTTTCCTTCTTGGGATCGGCAAGCAGCGGGAAAGGGAGTCCATGCTTTTCGGAAAACTTCTTGTGGCTGTCGACATCGTCGACGCTGATGCCCAGCACCACGGCATCGGCTTTCCGAAACGCGAAAATGTTGTCGCGGAACTCACAAGCCTCGGTCGTACAACCCGGCGTCATATCCTTGGGATAGAAATAGAGCACGACCCACTTGCCCCGATAATCTTTCAGCTGATGCCATTTTCCGGACTGGTCCTGCAGCTTGAATTCGGGCGCGGGGCTGCCGAGCTGAGTTTCAGCCTGAGCGATAGCGAAGCAAGCGAGCAACCCGAGCAGAGCCGTCGAGTACAACTGCATTGCACGCTTCATTGAATCTCCTTAAGAATCAGGTTCACTAGCCGATGAAACCAGTGTGCCATACTAATCCTGAACGCGTGGCAACTCACCGCGGCTCCAGTCCGCGCTGCCGACTCGGCTGAGATGTGATGGCCATGCTTGCAATCAGGGGCGCGTGGTGACGTCGGATCACAATCGAATCAACACTTCTGCAAAGTTGGGATTAGTTCTTCCCGGCGGTGGCGCGCGCGCGGCATATCAGGTCGGCGTGCTTCGGGCGATCTCCGATCTGCTGCCTTCGAAGGCCAGCAATCCGTTCCCGGTCGTCACGGGTACTTCTGCGGGCGCGGTCAATGCGATGGCGATCGCTGTGCACGCAGATCGTTTTCGTGTCGCGGTCGGCAACCTCGAACGCGTGTGGCGCGACTTTCAGGTGAATCAGGTATTCCGTACCGATACCGCAAGCATGCTGCGTTCAGGACTTCACTGGCTGCTTGCGATGATGTCGGGCGGCTGGCTGTTGCCGCCGCCGAAGTCAATGTTCGACAACACACCCCTGCGCGAATTGCTAAGCCACCAGTTCGATTTTTCCGGTATTCGGCGATCGATCGACGCAGGTCAATTGGATGCGCTTTCGATTGCAGCCGCGGGCTACGTGAGCGCGCGATCGGTCTCATTTTACGAAGCTAAAGCAGGAGCAGCACCCTGGCATCGCCTGCGTCGAGCGGGTGAGGCGGCGACGTTGTCGCTGGATCATCTGATGGCGAGCGTCGCTGTGCCGTTCCTGTTCCCACCGGTGCTGATGGGCGAGGAGTATTTCGGGGATGGCGCGATGAGGCAAGCGAGTCCCTTCAGCTCGGCCATTCATCTGGGTGCGGATCGACTGCTGGTTGTCGGCACGCGTAATGAGTCGCTCGTTACTCTTCCTCAGCCGCCTTTGTGTCCGACGTTCGGCCAGATCTTCGGCTATATGCTCGATGCGCTCTTCACGGATGGCCTGTACGCCGACATGGAGCGTCTCACGCAGATCAACAGCCTGATCGATCATGGTCTTTCGAGCAGCACCGATGGAACGAAGCTGCGCAAGATCGACATGCTGGTGATTCTGCCGAGTCGAGATCTTTCGGAGATCGCTCGTCATCATGTGCGCTCGTTGCCGCGATCGCTTCGAGTGATGCTGCGAACGATGGGTGCACTCAACACCGGCGGCGGTCAACTCATGAGCTATCTCTTGTTCCAGGACAGCTTCACACGGGAGTTGATTGCATTGGGTTATCAGGATGCGATGAAACGATCCGACGATCTGTTGTCATTTCTCGGTGGAGCGCCTGTGGCCTCGACAGGTGCGACAGGTGTGCTGCGTCGTTTGTCCTCACGCCAGGAACAGCGCGCCGAGTCCGAGTAGGGCTGCGAATCCGATACAGTCGGTGAAGGTGGTCAGCACCACACTGCCTGCGATCGCCGGATCGATTCCCATGCGTTTCAGCGCCAGCGGCACGCTCACACCTGCAATCGCCGCCGCCAGCATGTTAATCATCAATGCAGCGCAAATGATCAAGCCGACTTTCCAGTCATGGAACCATAGCCCAGCCACGACGCCGACCAGTGCGGCCAACATCAATCCATTCAAAATGCCGACCAGGATTTCCCGGATCAGCAGCCACCGCGCGTTCGTGTGTTCGACTTGCCCGAGCGCCAAGCCGCGAATGATCAGTACAAGCGTCTGACTGCCGGCAATACCGCCCATGCTGGCAACGATGGGCATCAACACTGCGAGCGCCACGACTTTTTCGATCGTAGCTTCGAACAGTCCGACGACGTTGGCTGCCAAAAAGGCGGTGGCGAGATTGATGGTCAACCAGATGGTTCGACGACGAGCACTGCGTAGCACGCCAGCAAACATGTCCTCGTCTTCATCCAGACCGGCCATGCTCAGGACGGAGTGATCGGCTTCTTCACGGATGACGTCCACGACGTCATCGATGGTGATACGACCCAGCAGTCTGCCGTCGCCAGTCACGACCGCAGCGGACACGAGGTCGCGGTCTTCGAAGAGCTTGGCAACTTCACGGGCTGGCCGTTCGGGCGCAATGCCTTCGACGGTGGAGTCCATGACTTCCCCGACCGTCTTCTCGGGATCTTCAGTGAGCAAACGAGTGATATCGAGCCCACCGAGATACTGATCGTGCCGGTTGACCACGAACAGGCGATCGGTACGGTCGGGCAGTTCCGCACGCATGCGTAGATAGCGCATGACCACTTCGAGCGTCACGTCGGGGCGAATCGTCACGGCATCCAGATTCATGAGGCCGCCGGCGCTGTCCTGCTCGAAGGCCAGCACTGCAGTGAGACGCTCGCGATCCTGTGCGTCCATGGAACGCAGCACGCGTTCGTTCAGTGTTTCCGGCAGATCACCGATCAGATCGGCCAGATCGTCGACTTCCATTCCTTCGGTTGCCGCGATCAGTTCGTCTGCATCCATGCCGCCGATCAGCTCGGCACGCACTTCCTCATTCAATTCGATGAGCACATCGCCTTCGAGCTCGGGGTCCACGAACTCCCACACGATTTCACGCTTGGCGGGCGGCAGGGATTCAATCAGCGATGCAATTTCTGCCGGATGCAGCGAATTGATCATGCGCGGACCGTGGCGCATGGACCCACGCTCGAGCGCGCTGCGCAGAGCTGCGAGCCGGTTGAGCTTGGTTTCAGGCGCCTCGGTCGTCATCAGGCCAGCTCTGCACAGATCCTGCGATTCGCGATGAATGCTCGCGGGCCAACACCCGAGACGACGAGCGTCGGGTGTCGTGTGTACTTAGGCGCCGCGCCACCGACACTGTGGTCCCATCTCGATAAGTTCAGGTTGCGTCCCATGAGAGCTTCTTCGGTCGTTGAATGGGTTGCGCCGTTGCCAAGGCTTGGCACTGTCGACACAGGCGTGCGCTCGCGCCCCGCATCAGACGATCAGAAGCCCTGCGCCAATCGGATCGCCTGTACGGAGCTGCCATGGCTTGCTCCGAGTCGGCGCGCAGTGTAACGACGTGAGCAGACCGAAAGAAGATTCGAGCCGAAAAGAAACGACAACTTCACGCTTCATCGATGCGGGCGAGTTGGCGATTCAGCGCTCGAGAGAACTGCGGTGAGTAGCCGCTGCGCAGTGAGATGTTCGAGGTGCGGGCTCAGCGAGGAGCTGCGCTGCCGACAACCTGATGGCGGGCATGAACGACGGGATAGTACTGCGAGAAATGTCGAGCGAGCCGCTCCACGAGATACACCGAACGATGCTGGCCACCGGTGCAGCCGACCGCGATCGTAAGGTAACTGCGATTCGTGCGTGAAAGCTCCGGGATCCAGTGCTCGAGAAACGTGACGATGTCGCCGAACATTTTCGCTACTTGCGGATGGCGCTCCAGGTATTCAGCAACGGCCGCGTCCCGACCCGTGAGCGGCGCCAGACCGGGTTCCCAATGCGGATTGGGAAGGCTGCGAACATCGAACACGAAATCGGCATCGTCGGGCACGCCATGACGGTAGGCGAACGATTCGAAGAGAATGGACATTCGACCTTCGCTACGTCCGGCCACCCTCGTACGAATCAATTCCCGAAGCTCGTGGACTGTGGTTCGAGTCGTGTCGATGACCAGATCGGCGGCATCTGCGATCGGCTCGAGCAGTTCGAGTTCCTGACGAAGGGCTTCGATCAGTCCTGCGCCATCACGACTGAGCGGATGTCGCCGACGAGTTTCGCTATAGCGTTTGAGCAGCACGTTCTCGTCAGCACGCAGAAAAAGAACCTCGCAGCCGACGCCACTGCGTTTGAGTTCGGAAACGAGCTTCGGCACTGAGGCAATCTCGGCGGGCCGATTGCGTGCATCGACGCCGACAGCCGTCGACTCATAGGTGGATTCGTGCGAGCGCACCGTGTGCGAGATGAACATGGGCAACAGTCCCGCGGGAATGTTGTCCACGCAGTAATACTCGAGATCCTCCAGCATATGCAGAGCAACGCTCTTGCCGGAGCCGGAAAGTCCACTGACGATGACCAGGCGCATGGTGGAGGCTTTGGGGGAGCGGCCGACGGGAGTGCGATGCAGCGTACCAAAGAAAAAGCCCCGGGGCTCGCGCGCCGGGGCAGATTTCCGCTGGATCTTGAGAATGAGCCGCCGCGGGGCGGCTCAGTGACATAAGGGTGCAGGAACTAGGTCAGGATGCGCTGGATTTCTGCGCGTCCAAGGCGTGATGGTCGCAGAGCTTCTCTTTGTGTTTCTTCACGCGGCGGTCGAGCTTGTCCGCCAAAGCGTCGATGGCTGCGTACATGTTCCCATCGATGGCATCGGCATAGACGGTGGCCCCACTCAATTGAACGGTCGCCTCGGCTTTATGCCGTAGTTTTTCGACGGTAAGGATGCAGTGAACGTCTATGACGTGGTCCGAATGCCTGACGATCCGATCGAGCTTTTTCTCGACGTAGCCCTTGAGAGATGTCGTGACATCTACATGGTGACCCGTGACGTTCAATTGCATGGCGCCTCCTAATTGGGCATTCAGGCAGCAGTGAACTTAAGGCAGACAAGTCTTACTGCTATCGGCTTGTCTGTCGGACCTCTAACGCTTGCATCACTCTAGTACCGTAAAAAGGATCATCGGATGGACACGCGCTTGCGATCGCTCGAAGGCGGTATCCCCAGGGCTTCTCGATATTTGGCGACAGTACGCCGCGCCACTTGCACACCTTCCTGCGAAAGGATGTCGGCGATGCGGCTGTCGGACAGGGGTTTGTCAGCTTCTTCAGCAGCGACCAGCTTGCGAATTTTGGCGCGGATCGCGGTCGATGACATTTCGGTGCCATCGCTGGCAGCGACGTGACTGGAGAAAAAGTAGCGAAACTCGAATACACCACGATGAGTGTGCATGTATTTGTTTGTGGTGACGCGCGAAATAGTGGATTCGTGCATTTCGACGGCTTCGGCCACGTCCTTGAGGATCATGGGCTGCATCGACTCATCGCCGTTCTCAAGGAATGCAGACTGGCGTTGCACAATGCACCGAGCCACTTTGAGCAGCGTCTCATTGCGGATCTCGAGGCTGCGAATCAGCCAACGAGCTTCCTGCAGCTGGGTCCGCAGCATCGCGTGATCGGATGACCGACCGATCAACCCGGCGTAGCTCTGATTCACGCGAATGCGCGGCAGACTCGCGGGATTGATTTCAACCGCCCAGCCGCGTTCGGTGCGTCGCACGAATACATCAGGAACGATGTACTCGGCTGGCACCGAGTGGACGCTCGAGCCTGGACGTGGCTGACAGGCTCGCACCAGAACCAACGCGTGCTCGAGTTCATCTTCCGACACGCGCAGCTGCCGCCGCAGTACGGCATATTGCTGGTCGGCAACCTGATCGAGATAACTCGCTGCAATGACCAGCGCGGTGTCGCGGCCCGGTGTATCAGCATCGAGTTGTTTCAATTGCAGCTCGATGCATTCGCTGACGGAGCGCGCGCCCACGCCCGCCGGGTCCATCGCCTGAACCTGTTCGAGTATGCGTTCGACTTCCGGCACGCTCGCCACGATCTCCGGCTGGAGATTGCGCGCGATCTCTTCGAGCGGCTCGATCACATAGCCATCGTCGTTGATTGCATCGATGATCGCCGCGCCGATGCGCATATCACGTTCGCTGAGGCGTGACATCTCGAGCTGCCAGGTAAGGTGTTCCTGGAGCGTCTCGCCACTCGTATCGGAGAAATCCTGAGAGTGATCTTCACCCGACCAGGGCGTATCAGATTGGCCGGTGACCTGACTGTCGCTCCAGTCGGCCTCGTCAACGGTATCAACTTCCTGTTCGGGCTCGGGCGTCTCGACAGTCTGTGTAGGGGCGGCAGTTTCGAATGTCGGCTCGACGACGGCATCGCCGGTTTCGAGGCTTCCAGCCTCGTCCTCGGATTCCAACATCACATTGGTTTCGAGCGCTTCGCGGATCTGAGCCTGTAATTCAAGAACCGGCAGCTGGAGCAGGCGTATGGCCTGTTGCAGCTGCGGCGTCATCGTGAGCTGCTGGCCGAGTCTAAGCTGCAGTGCGGGTTTCAGCATTCTTTGCGGGAGTAGGTGCCTGAAGAGTCGAGGTTCGCTGCGAGAGAGTCGAGGTTCGCTGCCAGACGCAGACGCTCAGCTCGTCGCCGCACAAACCTATAAACGGAAATCCTGGCCCAAGTACACCTCACGGACCTGCTGATTGGCAAGGATCTCGTCCGCAGTCCCTGCAGCAATGACAGAGCCTCCGCTCACAATGTAGGCGCGTCCGCAAATTCCGAGCGTTTCCCGGACGTTATGATCGGTGATCAGGACGCCGATGTTGCGCGTGCTGAGGTGACGGATGATGCGTTGAATATCCAAAACGGAAATTGGATCGACACCGGCAAAGGGTTCGTCCAGCAGCATGAACTGCGGCTCTGCCGCGAGCGCGCGAGCGATCTCCACGCGGCGCCGCTCACCGCCCGAAAGGCTTTGACCCAAGCTATTGCGGATATGCCCGATGTGCAACTCCTCGAGTAGCGATTCGAGCAATTCGTCACGTCGGTCATTGCTCAGTTCAGGACGGGTTTCCAGGATTGCCTCGATATTGCCGGCGACGGTGAGCTTGCGGAACACCGACGCTTCCTGCGGCAAATAACCCAGACCCAGACGCGCACGACGGTGCACGGGCAATTTCGAAATATCGTTCTGATCGAGAATGATGCGACCCGCATCTGTCGGCACGAGTCCGACGATCATATAAAACGCCGTCGTCTTACCTGCGCCGTTGGGACCCAGAAGCCCCACGACCTCGCCTCGCGACACTTCGATCGAAAGATCCTTGACGACCTGGCGCGAGCGATAACGTTTAGCAAGGCCCTCAACGCGCAAATGACTCATTCTTTCTTCTCAGGCGCGGGAGCGGGCGGATGCTTCGGCTGCGCACCAGGAAGCGTGATTCCACTTCCTGGACGAATCGTGATGTTGACTCTGCCTGTGCCGGATGAACTCGTGCCGCTCGGATTCACGACCACGCGCTCATCTCGCAAGTTGTAGACGACCGTGTCGCCTCTGAATTCATTGCCGCCGTAACTGAACCACACATCTTGAGTCATGGTGATCGTGCTCTTCGCGAAGTCATACTGGATGACATTCGCGCGGCCGCGCGCGCTCTTGTCTGCGGTCCCATTGCGTTGTTCGAAAGTTGCGGGTGTGCCCCGAACAGTGGCCTCTGCAATGACACCGTTTGCGAATACTGCGTTGGCAGTATTGGAGCGCAAATCTGCAGCAGCCGAACGCAGATGGACGTCGCGCTCGAAGCTCCAGTTACTGTGATCCGTCTGCAGTCCTTTGGCTGTGGCCTGCTCGGCCTCCATCAACATGTCGCCTTGCGTGATTCGCACGTTGCCACTCATGACGTGAATGTCGTTGCGTGCGTCCGAGTTCAGGACATCAGCGGCAAGGTTTATATCTTCCTTGCTCAGGGCCGGACTTGCTCCAAAAGTGACCGGCGAGAAAGCCAGAGCGGCAGCGCTCGCGATCCAGAATTCAGCCCGCATTGGAGCGCCCATGGACGGATTCCATTTTGACTTTCTCGGTTTTCAAATCAGCTTCGAATCGCTTCACGTTCATTGCATAGGTGCCGAATCGAATCGCAACCGGCGATGAAGTCGTGTACGCGATGTTGCGATCGGTGTCGATGCTGATCTCCTCAGTCTGCAGCACGGTCGATGGCGGTCCGTCGATCGGTCGCAGTTGAACATCACCCTCAAACTGAATCGTATGCGAGTTCGCGGGCACCAGTCCTCGATCTGCAGAGAGAAACCATTGCTTGTCGGGCACTTTGAAGTAATCGACGCGTACGGAATGCAGCGTGATGTCGTTGTTGCCGGGTCGCTGTTCGATTCTGTTGGCCACCAGCTTGATTGCCGGTGCGCCGAGCTCATCGGTTTGCGTGATGATCGCGTCTTTCAGGTAATACGCCGGCTGCTCAGGAGTTTCGCTCGTAGTCTCATCCTCAGTTCCGCCGCCGGACAGAACGCCTAATCCGATCACAACCGCTGCGAGCAGTGCGGCAATGGAGATCCAACGCCAGTTCATGGAAGCAGTGCCACTTTTCGTTGTGCCTCGAGAATGAGGTCGCAGATCTCTCTCACTGCACCCTGACCGCCCGGTGCCTGGGTGATGAAGTGCGCGCGCGATTTGACGCTCGCATGTGCGTCCGCGACAGCAACGGCGAGACGTGCCACTTCGAAAATGGGCAGATCGGCACTGTCATCGCCGATGCTGGCCACTGCTTGCGGACC
>JBJMWN010000507.1:0-4586 GCA_045810085.1 Povalibacter sp.
GGGAAAGACTGACCAGCCGCCGCCAAATGCCTTGTAGAGTCGAATCAAATTGGAAGTGATCTCGCCATCACTGACAGCGAGTGCATCTTCGCTCGAGATCAATTGCCGATCGGCAGTGAGCACGGTCTGAAAGTCGACCAGGCCTGAGTTGTACTGCGTGAGCGCGAGATCGCTCGCGAGCCGCGCGCTTCCGGCGGCATCGATCAATGCTGCGTGGCGCTTCTGCTCATTGGCCCAATCGGTCAACGCGTTCTCGATTTCTTCGTAGGCCGCGAGAACCGTTGCTTCGTAGGTCGCCAATGCTTCCGCGACCAGCGCGTTCTGGGCCTTCACGTTTTGCAGCAGGGCGCCCGCTTCAAAGATCGGCATGTTCAATGACACGCCGTATCGATTGGAATGCAATCCGTTCGAGAGCAGATCGCCCGCGCTACTTGCAGTGACTCCAATCGAACCACTCAGCGACAGGCTCGGGTACAGCTGAGCCGTTGCGACGCCGACTTGTGCTGTTTGTGCAGCGAGCCGCCGTTCGGCTGCACGAATGTCGGGGCGACGCCTCAGCACTTCCGCCGGAATACTGGAAACCACATCAGCAGGCGCGACCGGGATCGGTTTGCGTTCAGTGAGTAGCGTCTCCAGCGCGCCTGGACTTTGTCCGGTGAGGACTGCGAGCCGGTTCTTGGCAGCTTCCAGCGCCGAGTCGAGCTGCGGAATCGCGGCAAGCGTTTGCGAATAACTGCTCTTCGCCTGTTCGACATCCAGAACTGTTGCCAAGCCCGCCTGCGCACGCCAGTCCGTGATATCGACGACTTCACGTTGCGACTCGAGATTGCGTTCGGCAAACGTGAGCCGCGACTGTGAGGTGCGAACATCGACATAGCTCAGCGCCACATCGCCGAGCAGCGTGATCAGGACGTCACGCAGATCCGCTTCGGTCGCGGCCAGTTGCGCCGTGGAGGATTCGTAAGCGCGGCGCTTGCCACCGAAAAGATCGATCTCCCAGCCCGCATCGAGACCAGCGTCATAGACCTCTCGGGTTCCTGTCGAGAACCCAGGATTTTCGGAAGTCAGCGTCGAATTGGAGTCTGATTTCGTGCCTGAGGCTGAGCCGCCGATCGAAGGCCAGAAGGAAGCTCCCGTGATGGCCCGCCGTGCTCGAGCTTCGGTGACCCGGGCCAACGCCTGCTTCACCGTTTTGTTCTCGGCCAATGCCTGATCGACCAACTGATTGAGGGTCGGATCGTTGAGGACCGTCCACCAGCTGCCCAACGGCGTCGAGTCGGGCGAATCCGGCTTCAGGCTTGTGGCCGCAGGGGAATGCCAACTGTCCGCGACCGGAACCTCCGGTGGCCGATAGTTGGGCCCGACCGCACAGGCGCTCAAGCCGGCTGCCGCAAACAGGCATCCCAGTCGGCCCAGGCATCTCGAAAAATCCACCAAAGATCCGCTCCTTAGCTGGCCATTCCGGCACGCCCGGACTTAGTGGAGGCGATCATGCAGAAGTTCAGGGGGCGAAAGCGCAAAGAACTGTTAAGGATCGTAACGTGCGGAAGCGCTGACTCCCGGACGGTCGCCGGTGCTTATAACGTTCTGTGCTCTGGGTGGGACTACCTGAGATATGCACCCATGCGGCCTTCCCGCACAATCGCCAGCCCTGTGACCCGGCCATAACCGTCCGGACCAGTGTCTGAGACCGAACCTTAACCGCATATTCCATGACCTCGACCGCTCAACTCACCCACCTGCAGCGCCTGGAAGCCGAAAGCATCCATATCCTTCGTGAGGTCGTAGCCGAATGCGAACGACCGGTGATGCTGTACTCCATCGGCAAAGACAGCTCGGTGATGCTGCATCTGGCCATGAAGGCCTTCTATCCGGCCAAGCCGCCCTTCCCGCTGCTGCACGTCGACACCACCTGGAAGTTTCGCGAAATGATCGCCTTCCGCGATCAGCTGACCTCGAAGCTGGGACTGGAGCTGCTGGTTCATATCAATCAGGACGGTCTCGCCCGGGGCATCGGTCCGTTCACGCACGGCTCGGCCGTGCACACCGATGTGATGAAAACTCAGGGGCTGAAGCAGGCGCTCGATAAGTTCGGCTTCGATGCCGCGTTCGGCGGAGCGCGGCGCGATGAGGAAAAATCCAGGGCCAAAGAGCGGGTGTTCTCGTTCCGCTCGGCACAGCATCGCTGGGATCCCAAACGTCAGCGACCTGAGCTCTGGCATCAGTACAACGCGCGCAAGAACAAAGGGGAAAGCCTGCGCGTGTTTCCACTATCGAACTGGACCGAGCTCGACATCTGGCAGTACATCCATCTCGAGAACATTCCGATCGTGCCGCTGTACTACTCGCAGCAACGCCCGGTCGTGAAGCGCGACGGCGCGTTGATCATGGTCGACGACGATCGCATGCCTCTGTTGCCCGGCGAGACGCCCGAAATGAAGTGGGTTCGCTTCCGCACACTTGGTTGCTATCCGCTGACCGGCGCAGTGGAAAGCCGCGCCAACACCCTGCCCGCGATCATTCAAGAAATGCTTCTGACCACCAGCTCCGAACGCCAGGGCCGCATGATCGATCACGACAGCTCCGCGTCGATGGAGAAGAAGAAGCAGGAAGGTTATTTCTGAAATGATTGGCCGCAATAAAGCGCAAATGACGCAAAACAGAGTCCCGACGGAAACAAACGCGGCGTGCTCATTTTCTGACCGTGCGCTTTTTGCGCCTTTTTGCGGCTAACTTTCCATGGCGCATAAATCAGATCTCATCGCGACCGACATTCAGGCTTATCTGAAGTCGCACGAACACAAGAGCCTGCTGCGCTTCATCACGTGCGGCAGTGTGGATGACGGCAAGTCCACGTTGATCGGCCGGCTGCTCTACGAATCGAAGATGATCTTCGAGGATCAGCTGGCAGCGCTGGAAGCCGACTCTAAGAAAGTCGGGACGCAGGGTGGCGAACTGGATTTCGCGTTGCTCGTCGATGGTCTCGCCGCAGAACGCGAGCAAGGCATCACCATCGATGTAGCGTATCGATTCTTCTCGACGGATCGTCGCAAATTCATCGTTGCGGATACGCCAGGTCACGAGCAGTACACGCGCAATATGGTGACGGGCGCGTCAACGGCGGATGTTGCGGTCATTCTGATTGATGCGCGCAAAGGCGTACTCACCCAGACGCGTCGTCACAGCTATCTGGTCTCATTGATCGGCATCAAGCATGTCGTGCTGGCGATCAACAAAATGGATCTGGTCGGCTTCGCTCAAGAGACGTTCGACAATATCCTCGCCGAATATCGTGAGTTCGCGGCTCAAATCAACATCGAGAACATCACGGCGATTCCACTGTCCGCATTGCGTGGCGACAACATTCTCGAAACCAGTGCACGAATGCCTTGGTACTCCGGCCCCACGTTGATGAGCTATCTCGAATCAGTCGAGATCGAGGATGACTTACAGCAGAAACCCTTTCGTTTGCCCGTGCAGTGGGTGAATCGACCGAACCAGGATTTCCGCGGGTTTGCAGGCACCGTATCCAGCGGGGTGGTTCGTAGGGGCGAGACGCTGCGAGTGTTGCCATCGGGGCGCACGAGCAAAGTCGCACGCATCGTGACGCACGATGGTGATCTTGAAACCGCAGTTGCGGGTCAATCGATCACGATCGCGCAGACCGATGAGGTCGATGTGAGTCGCGGCGATGTACTGAGTGCAGCCGAATCACCGGCGAGCGTCGCGGATCAGTTTCAGGCGACGATCATCTGGATGCACGAAGAGCCGATGCTTCCGGGCCGTCCTTATTTGATCAAGCTCGGCACACGCACCGTGACGGGCAGCATCACGACGCCCAAGTACAAGGTCAACGTGAACACGCTCGAGCATCTGGCTGCAAAGCAGCTCGAGCTGAATGAAATCGGCGTCTGCAATTTGAGTCTCGATAGGCCGGTGGCATTCGATGCGTATGCCGAGAATCGCGAGATGGGCGGTTTCATTCTCATCGACAAGCTGAGCAACGACACCGTCGGTGCCGGCCTGCTGAACTTCGCGCTGCGTCGTGCCGAGAACATTCATTGGCAAGCGCTCGATGTGAACAAATACGCGCGTGCTTCTCTGAAAGGACAGAAAGCCTGCGTACTCTGGTTCACTGGCCTTTCAGGATCGGGTAAATCGACCGTGGCAAACCTGGTCGAGAAGCGCCTCCACGCGATCGGTCGTCACACCTACATTCTGGATGGCGACAACGTACGTCACGGCCTCAACAAGGATCTGGGTTTTACGGACGTCGATCGCGTCGAGAATATCCGCCGCGTTGCAGAAGTCACCAAGCTCATGGTGGATGCCGGACTGATCGTGCTCGTGTCTTTCATTTCGCCGTTCCGCTCGGAGCGCCGTCTTGCTCGAGAACTGGTGCAGCCAGGCGAGTTCTTCGAAGTGTTCGTGGATACGCCGCTGGAAGAGGCGGAGAAGCGCGATCCGAAAGGTCTCTACAAAAAAGCTCGGCGCGGCGAACTGCAGAACTTCACGGGCATCGATTCGCCTTACGAGCCGCCAGAAAATGCGGAAATTCATTTGCGCACTGCGTTGTTCTCGCCGGA
>JBJMWN010000508.1:0-10525 GCA_045810085.1 Povalibacter sp.
AGTCGATCATGCGCGAAGCCCAAGCGCGAGGCATCGATCTCGTTCTCAAGCGCAATGGATCTCGTGGCATGTGCTGGCTCGAGCCGTTGGTCGAAATCGTTGTCGACGGTGAGCGTCAGGCCTACGGTCCCGTCACGCCGCACGATGTGCCAGGCCTGTTCGACGCGAAGTTTTTCAGCAACGGCACACATCCGCTTCAGCTCGGCCCCACCGAACGCATTCCTTATTTCAGCAGTCAGCAGCGTCTGACGTTTGCGCGTGTCGGAGTGATCGAACCGACCCATCTCGAGGATTACCTCGCGCATGGAGGTTACGGCGGTTTGCGTCAGGCCCTGACTATAAAGCCGGCAGACATCGTACAAGCCATCACTGATTCTGGTCTGCGCGGTCGCGGTGGTGCTGCATTTCCCACGGGGATTAAATGGAAGACGGTGCTCGATTCGCCCGCTGACCAGAAATTCGTCACATGCAATGCTGATGAAGGCGACTCAGGTACGTTCTCGGATCGCATGCTGATGGAAGGTGATCCATTTGCGCTCATTGAGGGAATGACCATCGCCGGCGCTGCGGTGGGCGCGACGAAGGGCTTCATTTACCTGCGCGTGGAATATCCGCACGCGTACCGCACACTGACTGAGGCGATCGATGTTGCGTATCGCGCCGGATTCCTCGGGCCGGACATTCAGGGATCCGGTCTGAGCTTCGATCTGGAAGTGCGATTGGGGGCCGGCGCCTACATCTGCGGTGAAGAAACCTCGATGCTCGAAAGTCTCGAAGGTCGCCGCGGTGAGGTGCGAGTGCGTCCGCCATTGCCCGCTGTAAAAGGCCTGTTCGGTCGGCCTACTATTGTCAATAACGTGATTTCGCTGGCGAGCGTACCGATCATTCTCGACAAGGGGCCGGTCCATTACCGTGATTTCGGTGTAGGCCGTTCCCGCGGAACGCTTCCGCTGCAACTCGCGGGGAACATCAAGCGCGGTGGCCTGGTCGAACGTGCGTTCGGCCTGAGTTTGCGCGAACTGTTGTATGACTACGGCGGTGGCTCGGCATCCGGCAGACCGTTGCGTGCGGTGCAGATTGGCGGGCCATTGGGTGCATACATACCTGCCTCGCAATTCGATGTCCTGATCGACTACGAATCCTTGAGCGGCATCGGCGCGTTGCTCGGTCACGGCGGCATTGTCGCGTTCGACGACAGCGTTGATATGGCGCACATGGCGCGATACGCGATGGAATTCTGCGCGACCGAATCCTGCGGGAAGTGCACGCCGTGTCGGATCGGTTCGACCCGCGGCGTGGAAGTGATCGACAAGATTCTGTATGGCATCGATCGCGAGAAGAATCTGCAGCTGCTCGACGATCTGTGCGAAACGCTGGCGGAAGGCTCGTTGTGCGGTCTGGGTGGCATGACGCCGTTTCCGGTCCGAAGTGCGTTACGTTATTTCCGCGAAGATTTTTTGAAACCGCCTGCAAGGTGATAGCAAATGTACTCGCTCGATTATTTCGATCTCGGCACGCCAGCGAGCGAAAGCACTGAAACCGTCACGGTTGAAATCGACGGCCAGAGTGTGGATGTGCCAGCCGGCGTTTCGGTCATGCGTGCAGCGGCCATGCTGCGCAAGCGCATCCCCAAGCTCTGCGCTACGGACACGCTGAAATCGTTTGGCTCTTGCCGACTGTGTCTTGTCGAGATCGAAGGCCGCAAGGGCTATCCCGCGTCGTGCACGACGCAGGTTGCGGCAGGCATGAAGATCAAGACAGAGAGCGAGGCGCTCGCGAAGTTGCGTCGTGGTGTGATGGAGCTCTATCTCTCGGATCATCCCGAGCAGTACGTGAGCGATGCGATGCCCGTTCGCACCGAATTCAAGACAATGGCGCATCAGGTCGGACTCACCGAGAACCGCTACGGCAACGACGGCCGGCGGCATGCGAAGCTCCCGCTCGATGAAAGCAATCCTTACTTCCGATTCGATCCCAACACCTGCATCGTCTGTTCGCGCTGCGTGCGTGCATGCGACGAAGTGCAGGGCACCTTCGCGCTCACCGTCGAGGGTCGCGGATTCGATTCACGCATCGTCGCGAGCCAGAATGAATCCTTCGTCGAATCCGAGTGCGTCTCGTGTGGCGCCTGCGTAGAGGCCTGTCCAACCACAGCGTTGCAAGAGAAGAGTCTCATCTCCTCGCCGCTGCCCGAGCGCGCAGTTACCACGACGTGCGCCTACTGCGGCGTCGGCTGCTCTTTGAAAGCGGAAATGCGCGGAGAGACGGTCGTGCGCATGGTTCCGAATCGCCAGGGTCACGCCAATCAGGGCCACGCGTGCGTTAAAGGCCGATTTGCATACGGCTATGCGACCCACCGTGATCGCGTGTTGAAGCCCATGATCCGCGCAAAGATTTCAGATCCATGGCGCGAGGTCACGTGGGAAGAGGCGATTAGTCACGCGGCGAGCGAGTTTAAACGCATCCAGGCTCAGTATGGCCGTGACTCGGTGGGTGGCATCACTTCATCGCGCTGCACGAATGAGGAAGCGTATCTGGTTCAGAAACTGGTACGCGCCGCATTCGGAAACAATAACGTCGACACCTGCGCGCGGGTGTGCCATTCGCCGACCGGTTATGGTCTCAAGCACACGCTCGGTGAATCGGCTGGCACCCAAGCGTTCACGTCGGTCATGAAGACCGATGTCGTGATGTTGATCGGCGCGAATCCGACCGAAGGTCATCCGGTATTCGCCTCGCAACTGAAACGACGTCTGCGTCAGGGCGCGAAGCTCATCATCATCGATCCACGTGCGATCTCACTCGTTCGCACACCGCATATCCAGGCTGACTATCATCTGCAACTGATGCCAGGCACGAACGTCGCGCTGATGAATGCGCTGGCGCATGTGGTCGTGACGGAAGGATTGACGCGCGATGCCTACATCGCTGAACGCTGCGAGCAGCCCTCGTACGAGAAATGGAAGGCGTTCGTTGCGCATCCGGATCGCTCGCCCGAAGCAACGGCTGACACCACCGGCGTTCCCGCCGAGACTGTGCGTGCGGCGGCTCGTTTATATGCAAGTGCTGGCAACGGAGCCATTTATTACGGCCTGGGCGTGACGGAGCACAGCCAGGGAACCACGATGGTCATGTGCATCGCGAACCTCGCGATGGCAACTGGCAATCTGGGACGTGAAGGTGTCGGCGTGAATCCATTGCGCGGTCAGAACAACGTGCAGGGCTCGTGCGACATGGGCTCGTTCCCGCACGAACTGAGTGGCTACCGCCACATTTCAGATGACGCCACGCGCGCGCTGTTCGAATCCGCATGGAACGTTCATCTGCTCGCCGAACCGGGGCTGCGTATTCCCAACATGTTCGAGGCCGCGCTCGAGGGCAGCTTCAAAGGCATGTATATCCAGGGCGAGGACATGGCGCAGTCCGACCCGAACACGCAGCATGTGACAGCCGCATTGTCCTCACTGGAATGCGTGGTGATCCAGGATCTGTTCTTGAATGAAACGGCCAAGTACGCGCACGTTTTCCTGCCAGGCTCATCGTTCCTTGAAAAAGACGGAACGTTCACCAATGCCGAACGACGCATCTCACGCGTTCGCAAAGTCATGCGTCCGCTCGGCGGGTTTGAAGATTGGCAAGTGACGCAGCTGCTGTCGAATGCCCTCGGCTATCCGATGAACTATTCGCATCCTTCCGAGATCATGGATGAAATCGCGGCGCTGACGCCGACGTTCACGGGTGTCACTTACGACAAGCTCGATCAGCTTGGTAGCATTCAGTGGCCATGCAACGCAGCGGCTCCATCAGGCACGCCGACGATGCACATCGATCATTTCGTGCGAGGTCAGGGGAAATTCTTCGTGACCGAATACGTTCCGACGAGCGAGCGAACCTCGAGGCGCTTCCCGCTGATCCTCACGACCGGTCGAGTCCTCACGCAGTACAACGTCGGCGCGCAGACGCGTCGCACGGAAAACGTCGTGTGGCACGATGAAGATCGATTGGAGATTCATCCCCACGATGCCGAGACGCGAGGCGTTGCAACCGGAGATTGGGTCGGCGTCGCGAGCCGCGCGGGCGAAACGGTGATGCGTGCGCTCGTCACCGATCGTGTGCAGCCGGGCGTGGTTTACACGACCTTCCATTTCCCGGAATCGGGTGCGAATGTCGTCACGACCGAGAATTCGGACTGGGCCACCAATTGTCCCGAGTACAAAGTAACGGCAGTGCAAGTCATCAAAGTGACGCAACCTTCGCAATGGCAGCAGCGCTTCCGCGAGATCGCCGCGCAACAACGGCGGATCGTGCGAGATGATCATGTCCGCGAGACCTGAGACTCCAATCAGGGTGCCATCATCGTTACCCACGTCGCGTGAGATCCAGGTACACCGAGAGCAGGGCGGCGAGAGCATCAGTGCGAGCGACTTCGTCGCCGAGGAACGGCCCGTCGGATTGCTGTACCAGGGAATTCCGCATGTCGTCATGCTGGCATCGCCCGCAGATTTGGAAGATCTCGGCGTGGGGTTCACGTTGAGCGAAGGCATCGTTCCAGACCGCAAGGACATCCATTCGGTCGAAATGATCAGCAAAGACGATTCGCTGACGGTAAATCTGCAGGTTTCGAGCGATAGCTTCGCGGCATTGTTGAGACGGCGACGCAATCTCACTGGCCGGACAGGGTGTGGACTCTGCGGCGTGGAAACAGTCGAAGAGGCGATTCGCAATCCGCAACCGATCAGCGGTGGTGTTCGCGTGACGCGCGATGAATTGCACGCAGAACTCGCAAGTCTGCACACGCGACAGCAGATCAATCAGATCACCGGCAGTGTGCATGCGGCGGCATGGGCGGTGCCCGGCAAAGGCATTCAACTCGTGCGCGAAGATGTTGGAAGGCACAACGCACTGGACAAAGTCATCGGTGCGTTGGTGCGCGCTGAGATCGATTGTCGCGAGGGCTACTTCATCATCACGAGTCGCGCCAGTTTCGAGATGGTTCAGAAAGCGGCGATGGTGGGCGTTTCATTCGTCGCTGCGGTCTCTGCTCCTACAGCGCTGGCAATTGATGTTGCAAACACGGCAGGCGTAACGCTCGTCGGATTCGCGCGAGAGGATCGTCACGTGATCTACAGTCATCCGCATCGTCTGCAGGGCTGATATTCGTGAGCCACTCTCAACTCATCATCATGGCCAACGAGATCGCCGCGTTCTTCGTGTCTGCTGTTGAGCCAGGTGCGGCGCCGAAGAGTGTGGCTGCGCATCTGCGCCGCTATTGGGATCCCCGCATGCGCAAGCAGATCGTCGAGCATCTGACCTCGGGTGGCGAAGGACTCGAGCCCATCGCTCGCGCCGCGGTCGAATTGCTCGCGGCCGATCAGACTCGCGTTGCAACGTAAGTGTGATGACGCGGTGAACTCAGCACATCCACTCGAGCTCGAACCCACAACCACGCTGCCCACCTACAGCGCGGATGTTCAGTCGAGCTACACACGCACGGCCATCGTGCTGCACTGGCTGATCGGCGTGTGCATCCTCGGCCAGATCCTGTTCGGCTGGTATCTCGAAGAAGTTCCACGCGGCACGCCTGCACGCGCCTTGTACGTGAACCTGCACAAATCGGTCGGCCTCACATTGGGGCTTCTGATTCTTTTCCGAATCTTCTGGCGTCTTCGACACACCGCACCCGCGCTACCGAGATCGATGCCGGATTGGCAGCGCATCGCGGCGAGGATCAGTCACTTCACGCTCTACGCATGCATGTTGATCATGCCGACCAGCGGCTACATCGCGTCCAACTTCAGCAAGTGGGGCGTGAAATATTTCAACGTGCTCATGCTTCCGCCCTGGGGCGTCAACGACAAGAACATCTACGCATTCTTCAACACCACGCACGTGTTGACGTCGTATGTGCTGGTTACCTTGATCTGCGTACACGTGCTCAGCGCGTTGAGTCATGCAGTGTCGCGGGATGGAGTCGTCAGGAGAATGTGGTTTCCACGCTCTGAATAGCCGCAAATAAAAAACTCGGGAACGCCCGGCGAAGTCGTGACATCGAATGTCATGCGCCATATCGGCATCCGCTCCGCGCTTTAGGGCGTGGGCGTCGACTTTGTCAGGAGATTCGCGATGAAACCTTCAGCGGCCTTGTTCGTGAGTATCATATTTTTCTGCGGTGCGGCACCCGTCATGGCTGCGGAAGGGCCAAACGATGCACAGATCGCGGCGATCGTCGTGACCGCAAATCAGGTGGATATCGATGCCGGCAAGCTTGCCTCTACGAAAGCATCGAGCGCTTCCGTCAAAGAGTTTGCGCAGCGCATGATCACCGATCACACCGGGGTCAATAAATCCGCGACCGAACTCGTCACCCGACTTCACGTCACTCCCGAGTCAAATGCAACGAGTGAATCGTTGAAGAAGGGCGGTGATCAAAATCTTGCTGCGTTGAAGAAGCTCAGCGGAGCGGAGTTCGATCGCGCGTACGTCGATCACGAAGTGACGTATCACCAGGCGGTGCTCGACGCAGTGGATCAGACGCTGATTCCCAGTGCGAAGAACGCGGAATTGAAGGCACTGCTCGTGAAAGTACGTCCCGCCTTCGTTGCTCACCTGGAGCACGCAAAGCAGATTCAGTCATCCCTGGGTAAGAGCGGTGCTTGAGTTCACGCGAAGCTATCTGCGGCACTCTTTGCCGCAGATAGCTGCTATTGCGCTCGGGCTGGCAGCGTACGCCGCGTGGTCGGCGGATCAGTCGGCTGCGGCTCCTGCAACAGGTACCACGATCGTGATCGAGAACATGGGCTTCACTCCTGCCGAAGTGGTTGTGAAGCGCGGCACTCGCGTGACATGGACAAACAAGGACATGTTTCCGCACACGGCCACTGCGAATGGCAAGACCTTCGATTCCGGCAACATTGAAGCCAACGCTTCGTGGAGCTACGTCGCCAGCGAGCCGGGAGACTATGCTTACGTCTGTGCGTTGCACCCGACCATGAAGGGCAGGTTGATCGTTCGATGATGCACGCGAATTCCACTGCTGGACCCGCGGACGATATGGCACTGGTCACTCGCATCGTGGCCGGCGATCGCTTCGCGTTCGAGATGCTGATGCGACGCCACAATCGTCGTTTGTATCGACTCGCACGCGCCGCACTGCGCAATCCAACGGAGGCGGAAGACGCATTGCAGGATGCGTATCTGCTTGCTTACCAATCTCTGCATCAGTTTCGCGGCGACGCGTCCGTTTCAACCTGGCTGTCACGCCTCGTACTCAACGAGTGCTTCGGCCGCATGCGCCGCGACGGCCGTCGTCAGAATGTCATTCCGATCGTGAGCTCACCTATAGAAATGGATACCGTCGCGAACACTGAAGATGAACAGCCCGAGCAGATCACCGATCGCGTGCAATTCCGTGAGTTGATGGAAACCAAGCTCGACGAGCTTCCAGCGGATTTCCGAATGGTGTTCGTTCTTCGCTCGATCGAGGAGTTGAGCGTGGAGGAGGCGGCGCAGGTGCTGGACATTCCTGAAGCGACGGTTCGCAGCAGACACTTCCGTGCGAAAAGCCTGCTGCGTGAGTCTCTGGCCCGAGAATTCGATCTCGCCGAAAAGGACCTGTTCGAATTCGGCGGCACGCATTGCGACCGCGTGGTCGCACGTGTCATGTCGAACATCGAGAAAGCCTGAACAAGATTCTCGCTAAACGATGAGGACGCAGCTGGCACTTGGCATCCGCTGGTCCGCCCGCAACCACGA
This sequence comes from Povalibacter sp., assembly GCA_045810085.1. GTDB lineage: Bacteria > Pseudomonadota > Gammaproteobacteria > Steroidobacterales > Steroidobacteraceae > Steroidobacter. The sequence goes on from JBJMWN010000508.1 coordinate 7,753, forward strand.
GCCTCCAGCATTTTCTGAGACATAGATGTTTCCACCGCCATCAGCGAGTGCGAGCATCGATCCGTGCGTCGCGATGCACGCCGTATCGACGATGCCATCGAGCCATTCGGGCAATCCACCGCTCACGCGCGATAGCGGGCCAACACCGTCGATCGGACGTCGATAGATCGCGCCCTGTGCAGCGAAGTGACCTTCTGATGCAGCAACCAGAACGTCGTCGCCTGCGAATGCGACTGCCGAGCAGTAGCACGCATGCAAGCCTTCCTGCTCAACGCTCCATGTTTCTCCGCCATCACGACTACTACAGAGTCCAGTGGCGGCCGCTGCGATGACGATATCGGGGCGAGTGTCATGAGCTCGCACTTCATGCACGTCTTCCTCGACCTTGACCGTTGGATGCCAACTGACGCCACGATCAGTCGAGCGCGGAATCCCGCCGACATGCACGTTCGCGAGAAGTACGGCGCCGTCGCATGTCGCAGTCATAGATCGAATGCCGAGCGGCGGTCCAACGAGCTTGCCGTCGACCACCGCCGTTCCCGCATACCAGGTGTCACGTCCCGGCACGACATCGAATCCGGGAAGGCGTTCGAGATTGCCGTTCGCGCCAAGCCGCAAGATCTGAGCGTCTTCCGTGCCGACGTAAATCTCGCCGAGCACATTGACGATGCATGACAGATCGAATTCGCTGACGGCAACGGTGCGCCATATACCCTTCGAACTGCGTTGGCTCAACGTGCGTCCATCAACGATTGCGAGCGCGCCGCCTTCATTGTCTGGAGCCAAGCCTCTCACCACTCGACCTTCCAGTTCATGACTGGAATTCGCGCCTGTGATCGCGATCAGTCCATCGCTCCAGCTTGAGACAAGAATAGTGCGCATGGTCACGAGACCTGGTCATGAGGCGGAAGTGGAGCGCAAGAATACCGCGTCTGAGTCCTATTCAGTCTGCAGTAGTACGTTCACCTAAGTGCGCAGAACTTCTGATCGATGCCCAAGTCGGATGTTGCCTCACGCTGGAGTGAACACCAGCGGCTTCCTGACCGTGAGTTCGTTGGACGTGTACATGATGATCACGTCACCGAAGATGACGGTGCCTTCTCCGCTGACACTGAATATCAGTTCGTTGTCCTGGAGCTTCAGCGCGCCAGCCGGAATGATCTCGTGCCACGAGCGCTCGGGCGGATCCCCCGAGACGAAGGTGTACACGGTCAGCGGGGTCGCATTCAGTCGTACCGAGAGCCTCGGGCGTTCGGTATGTCGGGTGCGGAAGAAGATCACCGGAGCCAAACCACTCAGCAGGCCGGGCGCATGAATCTGCTGAATGTGGCGATCGCTGAGTCCTGACCCGGGATCAGGCAGTTGGAATCCGCCCGCGGTTCCCGGTATCGCGATATACCGCGCGACTTCCGGTTCTTCGAAGAACATCAGACCGGACGGTCCAGTCCGCGCTTGAATGATCGACATGATTGCTCCTCTGCCATGGCGTTTGAACCGACCTGATGGTCGCGCTCAACCGGCCCGCCCGCACATCGTTATTCCGGGCACGACAGACTTCAGTGCAGGTCTCTGGCAATCGAGCCTGCTGCACGCGGAGGACTTAGTTACAGGGGTTGCTTCTTCTTTCGATGTGCAGAGGCGTGCTACTGCACGATCGTCGGCGTGAACGTCCACGTCCAGTTTTCTGCGCCTTTCATCGAGAAGCTTTTTCCATCGGAGGAGACGGAGACGGGACCGCCCTGCGCCATCTCTGGCACTCCGAGAATCCTGGGGTCGGCCGGTCCAACATGCACTACGACATTCTCCCGCGCGCCTGGTATCGGTCGCATGGAGCAGCCGCCTGGATAGTTCGAGACGCTTGCCGCTGGGTACACACGAACTCCTTTGATCTCGATCAGATCGCTCCCGATCAGCGAGTTCGAGACGCTCTGGAAATGTTCGTATTCGCCGTTGAGCGTGGGAGGCGGGCAGTTCGTGCCATCAGACTTCAAATTCTTGAGCGCGGACTTGCCGTCTTTCACCGTGACAGGTCCAACGAACTTATTGTTGTTCAAGTCCCATGTGAACTCGACGGTGATGTGATCGATCACATCCGCCTTGCCCTCGTAATCGCCATACACGACCGAGATCCGGGCGCTGTGCTCACCCTCGATCCGATACTTCACCACTTTGGCGTTGCCCCATTTCTCCATCGCGGCCATGTCCACCGCGCTTGCTTGAAGTGATGCAAAGCCCGCGAGAGTCAGTGCAAGTCGGTAAAAGTTGTTCATGGCCGATACTGTGGCACAGATGAGCAGTCAACAGTGGGGCTATTGATATGTCTTCTGTTCATTGCGATTGGGCCTGCCAGCTGCTGGATTCGGTGAAATCACAGTAAGCGATCTGCAGAGATCTGCGATGGCTGTCTGGATCTGGCAAGTAACGAAACTTCGAACCGCCGTTTCATAGCTACAGCCGTCACTACTCAGAGAAGCTCCACCTAAATTCCTCGGTAAACATAGCGAATTGTTGATGCGTCGAGCTCGCCGCTGAACTACAATACTGGATATAAAGCCAGTGCAGAGAGCGAGCATGGAAACGCAAGAACGATTCCTCACTGTGATCGATAGCTCGCCATCGGCCACATCCATCTCCGCACTCGCCGATGAGATCACTTTGTTGTCGGGCCATCTCAATGCGGCGAATCATCGGCTTCTCACGCTCATCGCAGAGTTCGATACTCGCGACGGATGGAACGCGGAAGGATGCCAGTCGTGCGCGCACTGGCTGAACT
>JBJMWN010000509.1:0-6140 GCA_045810085.1 Povalibacter sp.
AGATCGCCAGCAACGAGTGACCAGCGAGCGAGTGCAAGGCCATGACCTTGCTCAGCGGCGGCGAGCAGCGATGCGGAATCGTCCATGACCGGCCCACGCTCCACGCGACTGGTATCGCCGCCGACCCGTCGTAGCCAAAGCACCCACGGCTCACTCGCGCTGTGCAAGAGCTGATACTTGTTGAGATCGCCGAGCGTGGTGATGGGCCCGAGCTTCGCCAGCAATGCGGGACTCGTCACCGGAAAGACCCAATCATCCAGCATCTTCTCGGCTTGCAGATTCTCCCAATGACCACCGCCGTACCGTACGGCCGCATGGAAATCTGTTTGCATGAAATCGATGAGTTCGCGACTCGCGTTGAAGCGCAGATCCACATCGGGGAATTTCTGGTAGAAGTCACTGAGTCGCGGCAGCAGCCACTTCTGCAGGAAAGAGCCGAGCAGACTGATGTTGAGCAATCCGCTGGAGCGGTCCTGCCGCAACTGATCGACGGCGCGAGTGAGTTCACCCATGCCTCGCTGCACGCCAGGCAACAAGCGGGCACCTTGAGGCGTAAGTCGTACAGAACGGCTATGGCGAACGAAGAGTGGCGTCTCCAGAAACTCTTCGAGCGATTTGATGTGCGAACTGACGGCGGCAGTAGTGACGTGGAGCGAGCGGGCAGCGTCCGTGAAACTCAAATGAGCGGCGACGGCTTCGAAGGCACGCAGCGCATTGAGAGGCAGTTTGGAATGCTCAGTCACTTAGGTCATTATTCAGTTTATCTTGATGCCCTGCCGGCTGACCCGGCTCTGAAGCGCCAAAATATATGGGATCGCTTAACGGAGCAAGCTCCACGATCCGCAACTAGGCTCACCTGTTTCGAGTGCTGAACGAGCGCAGCTATGAATACCTCCTCTTTGCAGATCCGCCCGGCCGTCGAGACGGACGTGTCCACCATCCTCGGTTTGATTCGTGAGCTGGCTGACTTCGAACGATTGGCCCACGAGGTGGTGGCGAGTGAACCCCTGTTGCGCGAGACCCTGTTCGGCTCGCGACCTGGCGCCGAGGTATTACTGGCTCAGGTCGCTGATGAAGTCGTTGGCTTTGCGCTCTTCTTTCCGAACTTCTCGACGTTCCTCGGGCGCCCCGGGCTTTACCTCGAGGATCTGTACATCCGCCCGAAATTCCGGGGTCAGGGATATGGAGAGCAACTGCTGCGGCACCTGGCCGGGATCTGCGCGGAACGCGGATACGGGCGATTCGAATGGTCCGTGCTCGATTGGAATCAGCGTGCGATCAACTTCTATAAGGGCTTGGGCGCCAAGGCCATGGACGATTGGACCATGTTCCGTGTGACTGGCGATGCGCTCACCAAGCTCGGGTCGGAACAGGACCCGAGCTAGCGGCAAAAGAGCTTCGTGATCGTTGAGGCGATCAGAAGCCGAAAGTCATCACGAAGGAAACGGAGCCTGCGCTGCCGAAATCGAAGTCGCCCGAACGGACGCTTGCACCCAGAGTCATGACGTCGTTCACGCGTTTGCCGAAGCCGAGCTCCCAGAAGTTTTCGTAGCCGCGGCTCTCTTTGCTGACGACGTCGTCATCATGGAACAGCCAGCCCTTGTCGCTGGTGAGTTCCCATTTCGAGCGGCCTACCTTCGGAACGATGCGCCAGCCATCGCCCAATTCAAACTGGTAGCCGACGCCCAGGTAATGCTGTCGTAGCGTGAACTCATCGTCGGCGTTGAAGAAGTTGAAGTTGCCATAGGTCTCCGTGCCGATCTCCAGTACCACTCCGATCGGAGTCAGCACGCCGAACGAGACGCCGAGGCCCGCGGTATCGACTTCGGCCAGATCGGCATCCACGTTCTTGAACTGATCCAGCTTGAGCTCGCCGCGACCTGCGCGTGGGCTGATCTGAAACTCTGCCTTCTCCGCCGCCCACGTTGGAGTGGTTGCCAACGCGCACAGCATCGTGAGCGCTACGCCGAGCTTCCGCATGTTGATCCCATCCCTTAGCGACGAACAGGAACAAGACACTAGAGTGGAGAACTAGGCGCTGCAACGCAGAAAGCCGGAGTGGTACATGTCGAGACAGCAAGGCACGGAATTCGTGACCTCGTTCACCAGGGGCCGTATCTTCACGCGCAATCGTGGACAGCAGGAATCGCAGCAAGTGATCATTCGGCCTACACACAAGAACAAGGTGCTGATGTGAGTGAAACGGCACAGATCATCGATGGCTTGAAGCGCAGCCTCAAAACGCGTGGCCTCACTTATAAAGAAGTCGCGAAACGTGTCGGCTTGAGCGAAGGCTCGATCAAGCGCGTGTTCTCGGAGGAAACATTCACGTTGCAGCGGCTCGAGAGCATCTGTACTGCGATCGGCATCAGCATGAGCGAGCTCGTTCGTAGCGCGACCAATTCACACGAAGGGGGTTCTCAGTACTTGAGCCTGGAGCAGGAGCAATTGCTCGCTGGCAACTCGCGTCTGCTCGCGTGTTTTTATCTGCTGCTGAATGGGCGCAGCAGCGAGGAAATCATCCAACGCATGGATCTGACCGAGCGCGCACTGCGTGAGCTGTATGTGAAGCTCGATGACGCTGGCCTGATCGAGCTGCAGCCGCGACTGAAAGCGCGCTTGCGCGTCGGTCCTGTCGTTTCGTGGCGCATGGATGGTCCAGTACATCGAGTACATGAGCGACAGGTCAAGGCCGAATTCCTGCAGTCGGAGTTCCAGGCGAATGATGAGGTATTGCACTTCAGATCCGCGGAGTTATCCGAAGCATCGACGCGCATCCTGATTCGCAAACTGGAGCAGCTCGCGCGCGATTTTGCGGAGCTTGCGACGCTCGATGTGGGCTTGCCGGCGTCGGAGAAAAAGAACGTCGCGTTACTGGCTGCGTTCCGCCCCTGGATTTTCTCGATGTTTCAGGGCTTGAGGGCGAAGGCTCAGGAAAATTGACGCACCCAAGCTTACGTTTTCAGTGCCTGCTCGAAATCGGCGATGAGATCATCGATGTGTTCGAGTCCCACTGAAATCCTCAGCAGATTCTCTGGTGTCACTGAGTGCGGTCCTTCGATCGAAGCACGATGCTCGATCAGCGATTCGACACCACCCAGGCTCGTGGCACGCGTGAAGTATTGAAGCTTGTTCGCGAATGCAAAAGCTTCAGCACGCCCGCCTTTCACACAGAATGAGAGCATGGCGCCGAAGCCACCTTTCATCTGCTTGCGTGCCAACGCGTGTCGTGGATGAGCCGCCAAGCCTGGATAGAACACTCGCTCGATGTTCGTCTGCTTGCTCAGGAACTCGGCTAATTGCGCCGCTGTTTCGGTCTGCGCGCGTACGCGACAGGACAGTGTCGTGAGGCTGCGGCGAATCAGCCAGCAATCGAAAGGCGAGGGCACGCTTCCCGCCGTCTCCTGATATTCGCGCAGACGCTCCAGCATGTTCTTCGCTTCGCGCACGATGATCGCTCCGCCCATGACATCGCTGTGACCGCCGAAGTACTTCGTGGATGAGTGCATGACCAGATCGACACCGAAGTCGAACGGGCGTTGACACACCGGCGTCGCGAAAGTGTTGTCGCTGCAAACCAGAGCGCCATGTTCGTGAGCGAGCTGCGTGACTGCCTCGATGTCGGTGATGTTGAGCATCGGATTGGAAGGCGTCTCGATCCAGATCAAACGTGTGCTGGGCCTGAGAGCCGACCGAATCGCAGATTCATCGCTCATGTTCACGAAGCTATGTTCGATGCCAAGCGGAGCAAGCAGATCGCGCAGTTGCTTCGCCGTTCCGTGATAGGACTCGATCGGCGCAATCACGTGATCGCCTGGCCGTAACAGATTGAACACTGCGAGCGAAGCGGCGGAGCCGGAAGCGAACGTCACCGCGCCCTGGCCACCTTCGAGAGCTGAGATGCATTGCTCCAGCGCTTTGCGGCCTGGATTGCCGGCGCGTGCGTAGGAGTAGCCATGCACGAACTCTCCGTCTGCAGCGCGTTCGAACGTCGTGCTGAGATGAATCGCAGGAGCGACATCGCCACCGGGTTCGATTTCGCGACCCACGCGAATCGACAGCGTTTCCAATTTCACGACCGTGCTTCCGCTTCTTTCTCGCCAGCAATCTGTCGCAGCGCCTGTTCGAAGGCTTCCACCGGCTGACCACCCTGTATCAGGTACTTGTTCTCAACGATCACAGAAGGGACCGCTTGAATGCCTTGCTGTTGATAATGCTGCTCGCGTTCACGAACCTCTTGCGCGTATGCATTCGAAGCCAACACTTCTCGTGCGCGTTTCTCATCTAACCCTACGCTCGTCGCGATTGAGATAAGCACGTCTGGGTCGCTGGGGTTGCGGCCTTCAGTGAAGTAAGCCTTGAGTAGCGCGTGTTTGAGTTCGCGCTGCTTGCCTTCGCCTTGTGCCCAATGCAAGAGTCGATGAGCGTCGAACGTGTTGTACGTGCGTGTCCGCTTTTCCATATCGAAGGTGAAGCCGAGCGCTTCGCCGCGCGCGCGAAGCGCTTCCTGATTGCTGGCCAACTGTTCGGGCGTGGAGCCGTACTTCTGCATCAGATGCTCTGCAATGTCCTGACCCTCGCGTGGCATCGTAGGATTCAGCTCGAACGGCTGAAAATGGATGTCCGCAACCACGGCATCGCTGACTCGCTCCAAAGCCTGCTCGAGCGCCTTCAAACCAATCGCGCACCAGGGGCAGACCACATCGGAAACAAAATCGATTCGAAGAGAGGTAGGCATACGCTCGCCAGATGAGACTGCAGGATCGGCAGTCTAACCCGGCTCACGATCCGATCTTTACCTGCAATCTCCCGACAAAAGATCAGCCCGTTGCAGGGGACGCATGCGCCAGCTCAGGATCGACAGGATGCGCGCTCGTCTCTTGCGAGATGGCGGGCGGAATGAGCTTGTACATCACGGGCGTCACGAGACGCGCAAGAAAGGTGGATGAGATCAAACCGCCGATGATCACCCATGCCATCGGTGAGTAGAGACCGATGTTCTGAACGGCAAGTGGCAGCAATCCACCGATTGCAGTGGCGGAGGTCAGCAGAATGGGCAGGAAACGAATCTCGCCCGCTCGTTCAATCGCTTCGTCCAGCGGTGTGCCGGCTTCACGCAATTGATTGGTGAAGTCCACGAGCAGGATCGAGTTTTTTATTTCGATACCGACGAGCGCGATGAAGCCGATGCTGGCGGTAAACGAAATCGAATTGCCTGTCGCCAGCAATGCAATGAAGCCGCCGAAAATTCCCAGCGGTACGACGGTGAGCACGATCAGCGTGGATTTGAAGCTGCCGAACTCGAGCACGAGCACTGCGAATATTCCGAACAGCGCGACAATGCTCGCCGTACCGATACCCGCGAACGACTCAGCGCCAGACTCCGCTTCACCGCCGAGGACGTAGTGATAGCCGCGCGGCCACTGCATGGCATTGAGTCGCTTGATCACATCTCCAGTGACTTTCGCGGTGTTGAATCCAAGTTGCACGTCGGAGTTGATGACGACGGCGCGTTCGCGGTCGTAGCGCTGAATCTGTGTCGGTGCTCGTTCGAATTCCAATCTCGCAAGCTGTGAGATGGGCAACGTCGCGCCTGAAAGCGACGGCACGCGGACTTCACCGAGCGTGCTGAGATCGGCTCGCGTGCCGACCGGCGTTCGGACCACGATGTCGTATTGCTCACCGCTCGTGTCTTTGAAAGTACCGGCAGGAATGCCGGCGACAGAAAGACGCACTGCACGATCGAACTCCACCGTCGGAACGCCAAGCATGCTGGCCTTCTGCGAATCGACGGCCAATCGCAGATTCGTGCGCGCCACTTTCAGTGGATTCAGAACATCGCGAGTGCCGGGCGTTTCTTCGAGAAGTTTTTCAACCTGTCCGGCCAACTGCTCGATCACCGGCAGATCTGCACCAATCACGCGGACAGCAATCGGCGCTGTAATCGGAGGCCCATTCACGAACTCCTTCACATAGATACGTGCCGTCGGGTAATCCTTCAATGCGGCACGCAATAGTTCGAGCTTCGCGGGCGTTCGGCGAGTGTCGTAGTCATGCAGCTGCACGAACACTTCAGCGTAGTTAGGCGAGTCATTGCGAACGATGTGGTTGTAATAGATCTGAGGATTGCCATGTCCGAG
>JBJMWN010000510.1:0-4731 GCA_045810085.1 Povalibacter sp.
TGGCCATGCAGCGCCGGCTCTACATTACCGAACATCGCATAGTTGATTCGCAGAGCACCTGTCACTTGGAGCACCGCTTCGCCGAGCATTCCGAAATCCGCCAGGAATTCATCGCGCGCAAGCGGTGCGAGCGCATTCAAGTGTGGCACCACGGGATCCGGCAGTAACAAGCTATAACCGCGCAGCATTTGCTTCTTGCCCATGATCGCCCAGCCGGAGCTCATACGAGCGATCACTGCCGGATCTCGACCCTCGCGGCAGGCTTCGACCATGCGATGAATGGCAGTGGTCACGTGCGTCACTTACGAAAGATGAAGTACACGGCCGCGAGCATACACAGGGCAGCCCAGAGATAGTCGAGCTTGAGCGGCTGACGCATGTAGAGAAGAACGAAAGGCACAAAGACCGTCAGCGTGATCACTTCCTGCAGAATCTTGAGCTGCGGCAGAGTGAGCATGGTGTAGCCGATGCGATTGGCCGGCACCTGGAGCAGATATTCGAACAGAGCAATGCCCCAACTCACCAGAGCGGCCACGATCCAGGGTTTCTGACTCAGGTTCTTCAGATGCGCATACCAGGCGAACGTCATGAAGACATTCGAAAGCGTCAGCAGAATGACTGTGCGAAAGATTGGGTTCATGTGTTCAAGCAACTCGAACGCATTCGAGACTGGGTAGCGGATCGTCCGGCACAAGGCGTAATACGAAGTCGAATACATCGAGTCGCGTGCATCGGTCGAAATCCCCTTCTGGGGCCCAGTCGCATGCGGGATCGAAAAACTTCGCAGCACTGGGCGCCGCACGCAATCGCGTTTTCGGATCTAAGTCCGTGGGTACTCCTCGCAGTCTGGACACCAGGATCTCTGCACAGAGATCATCCTCGTCACAACGTTCCCGGGCTTCATGCCCCATACGTACGATCGTCACGTGCTCGGGGCGTCTGCAACGAATGTGTCGAACGATCGCTGCGGCATTGACGAGCGCTCCCGTGATCACCTCGTCCGCTTGGGTGGCATGGGTGAGGCCCTGTGTCCCTGCGTGCGTTGTATGGATGACCGTCTTTCCCTTCACTTCCAATTCTTCGAGCTCCGTTGGCGAGTTGCCAGCATCGAAGCCGGGAAGTCGCCGGGCGTGTCGCTCTCCGACCAATAATGCATCGGGATAACGCGCCTTCAGCTCACGCGCCTTCTCGACCGAGCTGACCGGAATGATCTTGTGCACACCGCGCGCGAAGAGGTACGCAGCCACCGAGAACGCCCGAAACACATCGATCACGACAGTCAGTCCGCGAGCGCCTTGTGCACCTTCGACGAAATCGACGATCTCGATTCGAGTGGATGTGAATGGCAGTTCTTGAGTGCTCGACATCTGGCGCTTCCGAATCACGTCCGCCCTGGCAGGCGGCATTTTGCCCGCCACGATCCAGAAAAGAAAAAGGCTCTGCCACCTTGCGATGACAGAGCCCTGGGTTAGCCCTGAGTTTGCCTTGGTGAGTGCTTAGGCCGCGTGACCGCGTCCACCAGCCGCCTTGCGTAGCGTCACGATACGTCGGGCATCTACAGGACGCTCGTGCATCACCACAACCTTGGCGCGCTTGAAGAAGTTGAAGTCAGTAGCGCTTGCCCAGGTGTAAGCACCCATCATGCGACCGACGATCAGATCACCGACCTCCAACTCCGGCAGCATGATGCTGTCGTCGATAACGTCGATGGAATCGCAGGTCGGACCTGCCAGCACACTCGCGAACAACTCGCCTTCCTGGCGCAAGGAGGCGACCGGGTATTTGGCATGGTCGAACAGCTGGCCGCTGTAAGAGCCGTACAAGCCGTCGTCCAGGTAATACCACCAGCGACCATCGCGCTTGGCTTTGCCCATCACACTCGAAATCGCGATCGCGGCAGGCGCAGCGATGAAACGGCCTGGCTCCGCGATCACACGCACGTGAGACGGAAGCTTCGCCAGTTCCTCGCGGATCGGACGGCAGAACTCGTCGATCGGGGTCACGCTCTCGTTGTACGAGACCGGGAAGCCGCCGCCGATGTCCAGAATGTCGAGCGAGGGAAGTCCAGCCAGCAGAGCTTCGCCGATCAGATTCGTGCAGGCACGGATCGCCTCGATGTACTTGGTCGGCTCGGTGGCTTGCGATCCCACATGGAACGACAGACCGCGAACGCGAACGCCGATGCGACGAGCCTGTTCGATCAGACCAAGCACTGCGCCGGGCTCACAGCCGAATTTGCGTGAGAGATCGACCACAGCATCCGGGCTGCGGAAAGAAACTCGGATCAGCAACTCGGCACGCTTGCGATAGCGGGCAAACTTTCGGATCTCATCCGGATTGTCCGCAACGAAGGTCTTCACGCCGTAGCGCAATGCATCGCGAATGTCGCTGTCGCGCTTGATCGGGTGCGTGTGGATGCAACGCTCGGCCGGGATGCCCTGAGCTTTCACCAGCTCCACTTCACCGGTCGTCGCGAGGTCGAAATACGCACCCTCGTCGCGCAGACATGCAACCACTGCGGCATGCGGCAGCGGCTTCAACGCGTAGTGAAGATCCACGCCGGGAAGCGCAGATTTGAGCGAGTGGTACTGCCGACGCACCTGATCGCAGTCGACGACCAGTAGCGGCGAACCAAAGCGAGCGGCGAGACCGCGAATTTCGCTCTCGGTCAGCGTGGTCGAATCGAAGGCGTGTGCGGGAGAAACCGTGTGTGTTTGACGAGCTGCGCGTGGCAACACTAGGAGCACCTCATGCGAATTCGCTGCGAACCGAACAACCGAGCCAACAAGAGCAACAGACTTGAAACCTAACGTCCGATGACTCTCACGAGTTCTGGTCGAGCGGCACTTGCAGCTTTCGCGATATCCCTCTTCTTCCGAGGGACCCTTGCTCGACGCTTTGCGCGTCGGCGGCAAGGACTCTGAGTGCTCTCTTACACAGGCGCGCGCAATGTATCAAAAATGTCCCCCGATGCAAGAACTGCGTCGCAGTTTGCGGATGAGGGCAATTGAGCGCACCGCGCGCTCCGCACTTCCGCGCATCACGCATCTCACGCGAAGCCTATTTTCACGGCATTCAGAGAGCTCGAGCTTCGCAGCGCTGTGTGCGCCAGCTCTCCTTTCGCTTCGGCCGGCTTTGTTAAATTCTGGTCATGAACATACCGGTACCACCCGATACGCGCACGGAACTCGCGACTCTGCTTCGTAGCAGGATCCCACTCGTACTGATCGAGACGAGAGATGAGCCGCGCGCGGTCGCCCTGCTGTCTGATCTGTCGCTGAGACTTCCGGGCATGACGCACACGCCTGTGTTTCAGTGGACCGTGACGGATGGGCTGCGACGCGTCGACATCGATTTGGGCGCCGCGCAGAAGCACAACGCCGAACCGGATGAAGTGCTGAAGAGCATTCGCTCGACAGACAAAGCCGGCATCTACGTACTGCTCGACTTTCATCCTTTCCTGGCTGACCCCGTTCATGTGCGTCTTCTGAAGGACATCTGCCAGGGATATGCGCAGACGGCCCGAACGCTGGTGCTGATCAGCCATGAGCTGGTCCTGCCTCGAGAACTCGAGCATCTCGCCGCGCGCTTTCGCCTTGCGTTCCCTGATCGGGCCGAGCGGCAAGGGATCATCGAGAAAGTCGCCAGCGAATGGGCCCAGACGCATGCGGGCGCGCGAGTGAAGACCGATCGCAAAGCGCTGGAGCTGCTGATCCAGAATCTGAATGGCCTCTCGACCGGCGACACAGAGCGTCTGGCGCGCAAAGCGATCTTCGACGATGGCGCATTGCAGGCCAACGATCTGCCGACGCTGATGCAGGCGAAATACGAACTGCTGAATCGGAGCGGCGTACTCAGCTTCGAATATGACACCGCGAAATTCGCTGACCTGGGTGGGATGAGCCGCCTGAAGGAGTGGTTGAAGCAACGACGCGCGGCCTTCGACGGCTCCGCTCCACATCTGGAAGCACCCAAGGGCGCGCTGCTGTTGGGCGTTCAAGGCTGCGGTAAGAGCGTGGCCGCGCGTGCTGCTGCAGGAATCTATGGCGTGCCCCTGCTGCGACTGGACTTCGCAGCCATTCACAACAAGTACGTGGGCGAGTCCGAACGCAACCTTCGTGAAACGCTCGCCACGGCAGATTTGATGTCGCCCTGCGTGCTGTGGATCGATGAGATCGAGAAAGGCATCGCCAGTGGCGAAGGCGACAGCGGCACAGGCCGACGCATTCTGGGCACCTTTCTCACCTGGCTCGCCGAAAAGAAAACCCGCGTCTTCGTCGTAGCAACCGCAAACGACATTTCCGCACTGCCACCTGAGCTGATCCGCAAAGGCCGCTTCGATGAAATCTTTTTCGTCGACCTGCCGAGCGCGGCGGTACGTGCCGACATCGTTCGCATTCACGCGCGGAAGCGGTCGGTACCCGTGAGCGAAGAGCAGATTGCGAGTCTGGCGAATGCGTCGGAAGGGTTCTCGGGTGCCGAAATCGAACAGGCCGTTGTCTCTGCCCTCTACGCTGCGCACGCAACCGGCGTGCCGGTGTGCGCAGCTCACGTGCTGAATGAGATCAGAGCAACGCGGCCACTTTCGACCGTGATGGCGGAGCAGATTGGAGAGTTGCGAGCCTGGGCCGCAGAGCGAACCGTCGCGGCAGATTGAAACCTGACGGCCAGACGGCTCGTCGGTTCTAAAGCATTTCACCTTCGTCGCCGAAGTCGGCCACCCACGCGGCG
>JBJMWN010000511.1:0-5551 GCA_045810085.1 Povalibacter sp.
CCCGCGTGCGTCCAGTTCGTTTGCGCTGAGTTGACTTCGCACTCGCGCGCACATTGGCTGCGGATAGAGGCGGCAAAGTAATCGTTCCGGTCGAGGATCGAATCTGCCAGGGCAAGCGAATCTCGAGCACGCGTCCATCGAGTGCGCGATAGGTCATCAACACCCATTCCTCTTGCGGCGGTAGCACGCGCGCGAGCGGACGGATCGTCATTCCGGCGAGACCCCGAGCAAAACGCGCCGCCAGATTGCTGCCAGCCTGCCTGTCTGAGTTTTGATGGATCGCGTTTTCGAGTGGCATGCCATTCCAGTACAGCAACTCCACTCCGGCGACGAAGGTCGGATGTACGAGCGATTCAGCCACTTTCGACACGACGCATACCGCTCGCGGCTTTGCTGAACCTGCATCGACTTGCGGCTCGTAACAACGCTCGATCAGAAACGGCAGGAACGCTGTGAGATCGCTATATGGCGGAGGCAGTATGTACGTCGTATGCAGATCACGCAGTTCCGTGAATATCTCGAGCACCGCCTGATGAAAGGCCAGTCCCTTGAGCGCTGTAGCATCCGCGTCTTCATCCAGGGCGTACTGCAATAGCTTCAACCGTTGAATCGGATCGACGGCATGCGCGGCCCGCTTCAATGGCAAATGCACATAGAGCTCGCTCAACACCAGAGACAAACGTTTGACGATGTCGAGACGATTCGCGCGTGTGAGCCGATCCGGCAGTGCGCGCAATTCGCTCAGCGAGCGCGGCAAGCTCCGCTCGATCTGCAGTGGTGAATCCGAAGTCGGTGGGGATCGAATCGCACGAGCAATGGGCGTGAGCTGCACTGATGTTCCGTGCAGCTTCGCGACGGCCGCAGCGAATCCGTCAGGCAGATTGATCTCACTCATCAAACGATCGAAGTAGCTGGCGTCATCAACGACGCTCAACGCATCAAGCTGCATTGAGACCAGGTTTGCAGCAACTGCACTGTTTTCTGCAAGCGCATCACCACCGAAGCTGGCACGATCGCCTCGCAACTCTTCTGGCGCGAGTGCTCGCAATGTGGCGTCTCCAATGTGCTCGGCGCCTTCATCATTTTCGAGCTGCAGAGTCCAGCGCTGCGGGGAAGATGCCGCATCGGCTGACCCGACGAGCCCCAGGTTTGCAGCTGCGAAGAGTGGATCAGTCAGACCTGAAGCGAGTTCCGGCAGATCTCTGAGCGCGACGGTCAGGCGCTCTTCAGCTGTGCGCAGGCTCACAGGCGCAACCAGTGGATCTGCGCTTTCCTGCACGAAATTGAATTTCATCGCGCGAGCACCGATCTTGCGAGATTCAAGTGTCGGTAGGGTTGAGAACAGCTGAGCGCTGGCCGTATCCATGAGCTCCGCCTCGCCGAAGCGCGGCACACCATTGATCATTACCAGCTGGATGTCGTCCTCCAGTGCTTTGAGCAACTGCTCGTACGCATCGCCCGCCTTGCCTTTGATGACGAGAAAATCAGCCCGCTTGCCGACTTCGATCGAACCGAGCGAATCGCCCCACTTGAGCATGCGCGCTGGATTGATGGTCACCATCGCAGCCAACTCACGCGCAGTGAAAAGACTGCCTTGACGCTCACTCCACGCCCGCGCGACCTTGAGTTCGGAAAGCAAGTTCTTGCTTCCTGAAGGCGACCAGTCCGACCCAAGCGCCAGTGGAACCCCTGCCGCTTTCGCACTCTTCACATCTGCGGTTCCTCCATACAGCAACAGATTGCTAAGTGGCGACCAAACGATGCCGGAGCCTTGTCGCGCCACGACATCGAAGTCTTGGGATAGCAGACCCGCCGCATGGATGCCGATCAGCGCGGGAGACATCGCCCAGGAACCATCACTCAGTTGAAGGCGCAGAAAATGTTTGCGCGCCGCCTCGCCGATGCCTTCGGCCAGATGCAGTAGCAACGAGGCTCTATCCGCTTTCTTGAGCCGCTTCGCAAAGTCTGCCGCACTCTCGACGTCCGCAATGCGCGTGAGTGCTTCTGGCAACGCCGGATCATCCGTATTCTCAACGTTGCGCACGATGCCGCGATAACGATGCTCGATGCCCGGTGCGGCCACGAGCGTCAGTCCCTGCGAAGTTGTCACGCCACCGACCAGACACTTCGCTTCCACATATCGCACCAGCGCTTCAATCGTGCCGCCGATACTTGCGAGCACCGACATCGGTTGACTGATCAGTCGCTTCTTGTCTGGATGGCTCGACCACTGTCCACGATGCGCAAAGATGCGAGGCACCTGCCACAACTGAAGCGCGTTGTAGCTCAGGTGATTGTGCAGTTCGATGAGACCCGGAAAAATCGTTCCAGCCGTCTTGATGATCGGGACATCCTGGAAATCCGTGGGCGCAGCGACTCCAGCCCCCTGCACCGCGGCAATCAAGCCATCGGCGAGATAGATCCGTCCTCTGTCGATGACGCGAAATTGTGCGTTCATCGTAACCACGCGTCCCTCGAGAACGCAGCGTGAACCCGCAAGCGTATCGATGGGACTGTTCTTCTTCGTCGCCATGTGCCCGTCCATGATCAAGATGAAGCCGTGAGTTCTTCTACGAACTAGTCGCGTCAAACTCAATAGACCTTAAGTCGCTCGGGTGAGCCAACGAACTTACGCGGACCGCGTGGGACGAAATTCGGCGTGGCATGCGGATCACATTTTTGCCGTATACCCGTGATCCGATCATCTTGCCGTGCCGGCGCGGTTGCCCAGTCAACGGAGAAGATAACCGAAAGACTCAGCCGTTAACCCTCATCCCGTAAGTGCAATTGCACAGCAGCCTGACCGGCGGCATCGTGCAGATCACAGTCAGCAGACGGGAGCCTTGCATGGATGATGTCGCTTTGGGTCTACGGACAAGCTTCGGCTGGACCGCGCTAGTTGCAACCGCACTGTTCGCGCACTCGCCGCTCACACACGCCGCTTTTCCTGACGCGCGAAATCCGCCACCCGCAGGCTGGCAAGGCCCAGTGTTCAAGCTCAGCCAGAACTATCCGCGCACGCTTCCGGGCATTTCCAATCCGCCCTGGCTGCGTTTCGACTTCACCGATCCGACACAAGCACCGCAATACATGGCCGCGGTTCTCAACTACTGCATGCAGGGAAATACGGCCAACAACTTTGCTGATGTCAGCCGCAATTCGGTTCGCAAGTGGTATCACGCGCCCTGGCTACACGATGGACCCGCAGGTCGCGAATTCATTCATGGCATGACGCGTGAGCGGCCTTCGCGCGCAGGCGAACTCGGTCCGCTTCAAACCAGCACCGATATCCAGAACTGGGCGGTCGGTTTCTACAATGGCCGAGGCGGCTACACGTTGGGACGTGTCTGGGCGAACGAACAGAATCCAGATCCGAGCAAAGCTACGTTTCCGCTTCACACAGTGAGCTGCAAACTCATCTTTACTTCCGCTGCACTTGCCGAAGTGCCTTATCTCGAAGGCAGTCTGGAGTGGGAAGCGGACATCAACCGAGCAAGCAATGCAGATCCGCGCCCGAAGCTTCGATTACTACAGCTCGATGTCGCCGTGCGGGATGCGCGGGCCAACCCAACGACGGGCTGGGTCTTCGGCACTTTTCAGTACGAGAAACAAGCGAGCACTTCCGCTGATTGGTGGCGACACATGGTCCCGGTCGGACTGATGTGGGGGAACGATGCGCCACGCGTGCTGATCAGCCAGCCCCCACGCGAACAATGGATCAATCCGAATCGAGGACAGCAATTGCATCTCGGGTTGCGCGGTCTGCTCAATGGCCCGATCGATAACCCGCGCGCGTCATGTGTCGCATGTCATGGTCTGGCACAGATGAACAAGGTCAGCGATCCGAACCCCACGCTGCCTCGCGTACCTACCGCAAATGCTTCTGCCTCGACCTTGCAGCGCTACCTTCGCAACATCGGCGCAGGTGAACCCTACTCCGCCGACTACACCTCATTGGACTATTCGCTGCAGCTGCAAGTGGGACTTGCCAACTTCTTCGAATCACAAGGAGCCGCTCCGGTCGGAGCCGCAGATACTGCGGAGGCGGCATCGCGCACCGTGCGTCCTATCCGTGCGATCCATCGTGATGACGAGTAACAAACGATTCGTCGGAGTGACTGCGCGTTTCTAGGATCTCGCCACACCTTCGTGGCCTTGGCGGGTGGCCTTGGATCCTCGGCCGTACGTTTTTCTGCTTCGGTCGACGACGCTGACGAAGCGAGCTGCCGACTGACAGCTCCCCCGATAACGCACGCAACCGATTGTGCTCAGCGAAGGGCGGCGCGTGCCATCTGTCGGAACAGAGCAGACATCTCTGCGCTGGGGGTTCGAGCGCCGTCAGCCAGCCATCGCGTCAGCAACGCCATGCAAGCGCCAGTAATGAACGCGATCCGATACTGGTTGATAGTTGCGCCACCGTCCGCAGGTGACTCCGCGGCAAGCTCATTCGCAACCAGCTCCCACACAATTTCCCGTATGCGCGAGAGTGCCACTCGGCCACCTCGCCCATGTTTCAACACGCGATAGTCAGTCACGTGTTCCCGTGCGTGCTCGAACAGCGGCACCGCGAATGCAAAGAAGCCCTGGTCGAGTTCCGCTCCCGCTGATGCTTGCCGCTGGAATTCAAGGAGATCCGCGCGAAGGTGGTCCAGCGCGCCCCGCTTCAAGTCGTCCTTATTCCGGAAATGGTTATAAAAGGTGGAGCGACCCACCTTGCTGTGAGCACAGATGTCTTCCACCGTGATGCTTTCGTAATCCGCTGTCTGCAGCAGTCGGTGAAACGCGTTCTCCAGAAGACTGCGCGTACGCACCGTGCGTCGATCGTACGGCGGGCTACTCACGGGGAGTTCCTGGTCAGTTCGGGCGATTTGTTCAGCAACGTGGTCACCTCACTCCTGGAAGATTGAATTGCAAACGGCAGGCATGCTTCCCTTGTCTCTGACAAGAGAGACGTACGTGAACAAACATACTCGAAACGAGATGCCGCGATGGGTCAGAACATTCATCTGGATCTTCGCCATTCTTTTCGCACTGATTCTGCTTCTCCACCTTTCTGAGCACAATCTCCATCACTTCCACACGTCAGACGCATCATCATCGTGAATCGCACGTCTCGAATCCTGATGCTGGTCGCACATGTCACAACGTCCGTCGCTTGGCTCGGATCAGTCTTGAGCTATCTCGCTCTTGCCATCGTCGGTCTGCAGGCGACTACGGATTTCGAACTGCGTGCCGCGTACATCGACATGAACCGAATTGGATGGCTGGTCATCGTGCCCATTTCGATTGCATCCGTTCTTACTGGCGTCATTCAATCCGGGATGACGGCTTGGGGCTACTTCCGACACTACTGGATCGTGCTCAAACTGTTTCTGTCCGCAGCGTGTCTGATGGGCCTCATCGTCCATATGCTGCCGACCCGTGCCGTTGCACTCCGTGCCTTACATGGCACTCTGACGTCGCTCGATGCTCTGCCGATCCGCAGACAACTCATATTCGATGCGTCGCTGGCTCTTGTTGTTCTGCTCGTGCTGATCGCACTCTCCATGCT
>JBJMWN010000512.1:0-25390 GCA_045810085.1 Povalibacter sp.
CGTGTGGACTGTGCTGCGATCAGCGCGTCCGCCGCATGCAGCAGATACTTTTGCAGAGGTTCTTTGCCCAGGCACTGAACCGAGGAAAGCGCACCGTCGATCAGCATCAGGAGCTGGTCCGTCAATTCTTCCGAATCCCGAATATCGTCCATCTGCTCGATCAGCCCTTTGAGCCGCTTGCGTAGTTCGACGCTCATTTGCGTCGCCACTTTTCGCGCCGGGTGTTCAGGGTCCGGGAATTCGACCGTGACGTTCATGAACGGACAACCGCGAAATCGCGGATCGCTGATGTAGCGTGCAAGGCCGGTGAACTGGAAACGCAACTGGTCGAGGGGGCTGTCGGGAGCACGCCCCAGATTGCGATCCCATCCTTTCCAGCGATCGAGCGCTTCTTGTTCGATCACCGCCGCGATCAGCGCGTCTTTGGATGGAAACCAGCGGTACAGGCTCGTCTTCGCTACGCCCGACTCCGCCACTACCCGATCAACGCCGACGGCTCGGGCACCTTCCCGATAAAACAGCTCGCGAGCCGTGTTCAGGATGCGATCACGCACGCTCTCCGTCTGCACAGCCTCGCCGGACGCTTTTGTTGCACCGCTCTTCACTCTGACATTCTCCAACTTGACAGCGCTACAGACCTGTACGTAGCATCACAACAGACAGGTCTGTAGCGTACTCACTGTAGTGTCTGAACCCGGCCAGTTCAAGGGCACTGGCGCCACCAGATCCGTCCGCCCGCCGCGGACTCGACTGCTTGATGGCAGCGCCCGCGGTGACCCATTGCTCTGGACTGAAGGGATCGATCATGAACGCCTGGCACAAATTTTTGGCCACCACTCCCCTGCTGTTGTCATTCGCGGCATTCGCCGGAACGCCTCCCGCCTGTGACCTGCATGCCGTCGACAGCGCCACGAAGTTTCCCATGCGCTCGCAGCTGCGAGGGCAGGAAGGCATCGTATATCTGAATGTGAAAATCGACGAGAACGGACGAGTCTCGAGTACTGAGCTTCAGCGCTCGAGCGGTTATCGCCTTCTCGACGAGGCTGCCCAACACAGTGCGTTGAAAGACTGGGTATTCGATGTGTCTCAGTGTCAGCGCAAAGACCTGCCGGCGGATCGGGTGATCGCCGTCGAATACCGCAACGAGGAATATCGCTGACTGAGGCTGGAAGTTCGGATCGCCTGGTCGCCCGGCTCAGCCAATCACGCCGGCGGCTCGCAGGCGATCGATGTCATCGCTGGACAGGCCGAGACGCTGCTGAAGCACTTGGTTCGTATGCTCCCCAAGAAGCGGCGGAGCGGTCGAACTTTGCGGTGGCGTCTCGGACATCTTGATAGGACTTGCGACTTGCGGGACCGTGCCCGCGAGTGGGTGTGGCACGTCGATTCGCATCTGGCGGCTTTGCACCTGCGGATGCTCGAACACTTGCGCGAGTGAATTGATTGGTCCGAGCGGGATTCCCAACGGTTCGAGTGTCGCGACCCATTCGGCCATCGTACGCGTGCGTAACACTTCTTCGACAAGTGGAATCAGCACATCGCGATTGCGTACCCGAGCAGCGTTCGTTCGGAATCGATCTTCAAGATGAAAGTCACAGCCGGCAGCTTCGCAGAACTTCGCGAATTGTGAGTCGTTGCCAATCGCCAATACGAATTGGCCGTCAGCTGCTTCGAACACCTGGTACGGGACGATGTTGGCGTGTGCATTGCCTTGTCTGCTCGGGACCTTGCCCGAGACCAGATAATTCATGTTCACGTTGGCCAGCATGGCGACCTGCACATCGAGCAGCGCCATGTCGATGTGTTGTCCCTTTCCGGTTTGCGAGCGATGCGCCAATGCCGCCAGCACCGCAATGGTTGAGTAAAGACCCGTGGTCAGATCGGCGACTGCGACGCCAACTTTCTGCGGACCACCGCCCGGTCGATCGTCTCGTTCGCCGGTCACGCTCATCAGCCCACCGATCGCCTGGATGATGAAGTCATAACCCGCGACATGCCGCATGGGACCGGTTTGACCGAAGCCCGTGATGGAGCAGTAAATCAGGGCTGGATTGATGGCCTTCAGGTCTTCATAGCTCAGACGGTAGCGAGCCAGATCACCTGCTTTGTAGTTTTCCAGAAGCACATCGGACTGCGCTGCCAACTGACGCAGAAGTGCCTGTCCTTCAGGCTTTGAAATGTCCAGTGCAACTGACTTCTTACCGCGATTCGCCGCGAGGAAATAGGCGGACTCGTGAGTGTCGCGTCCATCCCGATCCTTCAGATAGGGAGGTCCCCAATGACGTGTGTCATCTCCGCTGCCAGGGCGTTCGATCTTGATGACCTCGGCGCCGAGATCGGCAAAAATCTGTCCAGCCCACGGCCCTGCCAGCACTCGACTCATGTCGAGAACACGGATATGCGAGAGTGCGCCGATCGGAGATGATGGATTCATGCGCGAGCCTGAAGAGGATTCTATCGCGCAGTTTAGATGACCCCGCGCGCTGTGGAATGCCGCTCGGAACGAAAGCAGCGCTCATGCATCTTAGAAATATTCGGTGAGATGAGTTGAGGTCAGCCATGCACAAGCACGCCGCTCTCTTACTGATTTCGATCGTGGCAGTCGCTCAGGCCACGCAAGCGGAACCCCCAGCTCCGAAAGACACGAAAGCGACGCAACGCGCGCCACTGAATCAGACTCCGCGAAAACTCGATCTGCGATTGCCTGATATCACCACGATCTTTCCCCAGGAAATGATCGATCAGGTACTGAGCAAAACGCGTGACCGCGACACCATCGAAGAAGTAGAAGTCGAGGGGGTACGGACTCGGATCGTCCCTGGCACGCCGGCCATTCCGTCCGGCTGGTTCTCACCGTTCTGGGCGCTGGCACATCCTTCCGAGGCATGGCGAATCTTCGCGCCACTGCCGCCCGATCGTGCACTGCTCGTTGCCAATACTCCGCCGGACGCGAGCGATTCCTATCGTGTCGCACCTATGCCAAGAGGCATTGCGATCGGCGATTAGTGGAATGTAACTTTTGATTCGGAAGTGCCGACTCCGATTTTTTGTGGGTTCGACTTCAGTCGAACGGTGCCGAAGCCGCCTCAGGCATGACGTCCGGCTGAAGCCGGACCCACAGTGAGACTCGACAAGGAACTGTCGATTCAATGGTTACAGGCCACCAGTGATACCGAGTCTTCCGCTTTAGAAGAAGGCATTCATCTGCACGAAGGCAAGTTTCCGGTTCTGCAGATCGTTTTGAGGGATGCCGTCATAGATCCGCACACCTGTGCGCAATTGCACGAACTGTATCGGTGAGTATTCGTACACCGCGCTGTAGCGAGCCTGCTGATCCTCATCGATTTCGTTGTCGGGATCGAAGTACTCAGCAGTGACTTTCAAGTTGTGGCCCTGACGTAGACGCCAATCCGCTTCCAGTAATCCGACCCATTGATTGCGTTTGCCTTCCGCAAAACCTTCATCGCTCACGTGATCCGCCTCGGCAAGCCACGCAATCGGCCCCGTTCTCAATCCCGCGAATACGCCTGCCAGCTGACGTTGTCCTGCATCCGCATCGTTCAAGCTATAGCTCGCGCCTGCACGCCATACCGAGTTCACGTACTCGGCGCGCGTGCTGTATTGCTTGCCCTGATCGACTTCCGAGGATTGTGGCGAGCCGTTCGTGACAGCGAACTGCACACTCATATGTGTGGTTTCGAGTCCGACTTCCACACCGCGATCGGGTGTATCGAAGTTGATGCCAGGCACCTGTCGAATGAACGCCGAATCGTCTTCGATGCGCAAACCATAAGGCAGATACATCTGTCCTGCTTTTACATACCAGTCGTGATTGGCAGACCAGTAGCGTCCATACGCTTCCATGTTCGCGCTGCCACCCGGCGCGACACGCTGGTCAAGATAGATCGACAGGCGATCCTCGATTGCACTCAGTTCGAGATACAAACGCGCTTCATCCACATCGAACGCTGATTGCGAACTCTGGTGCGGAGTATCCACATACGAACCGCTCGCGCGCAGGTTCGCACCGACTCCGACGAACCGATTCAATCTGCCGTTCCAATCCTCACCCACATCGGTCGCAATCGTCTGTGCCGGAAGAATGGTTCGAGCCCAGGTGTTGCCGAAAGCGTTGCGCATTCCGCCGCCTGTGGGATTCACGTGGCAGGCCACGCACTTCACGCCTTGCTGCACGGCGAAGTACGGCTCCGCGAACGCCGCGCCGCTCGCCAACAAAAGAATCAGGATGCACAGGCGCTTCATCATCAACGGGCTCCTTGCACTTTGAACTGCATGACGAAGTCCTGGCCGAAAGGTTCAGTCACATCGGCATTGAGCATGCGACCCGAGAGGTCCATCACGGGCGCCGCACTCGTGCCACTGATCGTAAGTCGATAGTCATCCGCAACGGTCTGATCGGACGCTAACGAAAGCGCGAACACGGTGGGCTGAGTCGATCGAACGCTGATGCCGAGAACAGGCACGACGCTCTCATTGCCGTCATCAAACATTCCGTCGCCGCCGCTGCGGACCAGCGTGATGTTCTGTGTCGTGAGGCGAGTCGTGTCGAGCTCACTGGAAGCTTGCAGAAGAATTTCTCCAGGCGTGGCCGCCAGCACTTCATCAGCGAGCGGTGAAATGCCTTGGATCGTGAGCTTTGGAGCCACTCCGGTTTGGCTATCGCGTGGAGCGCCATTCGCAATCCATTGCTTGATCACATCGATCGTGGATTGCGGCAGTGCCGGGTTGTTGAGAGGCATACGACTACCGACGGCGGCCGTGCCTTCGATTTTCTGCACGAGGTAGCTGGCTTCCGGATTGCCCGGCTGCACTCGACGCAATGCGGGCACTTCACCGCTTGGCGTATTCACCAGCATCGCGTACGAAGAATCCGCGTCGAGACGCAAGCCGACAGGCGCTTGAGCACCCACATGACACTGCGTGCAGATCGGCGTGAAAACGTTCTGCTGTATCGATGCAAAAGTGGCTGTGAGCGGCGCTGCACCACCTTCGTCTGGGCGACCATTCTGGTCGAGTCCTTCGCCATTGCCTGCGCAGCCCGATAACCCCACCGCGATAGCACTGATCATTCCCAACGCCGGGCGGAATCTCACATTTCGACGGTGCGCCGATCCTCGCCGCTGCATGCTCGCCTCGCAATCAATGAACCTTCATCCACCTTGAGTGCGCTGACACGCAACAATGGTTTTATCGGCTTCACGGTTTGCGCAGATTTTCTGATCGCGAGAAACAGCATCGAAGATGCCGAGAGGCTCACAGCCTCATACTCATCGGTTACCGCGGTGCCAGATCTGCTATGTCAGAATCCGCATTCGAATCTTCTTCATGGCGGAATTTGATGACATCTCTCGCTCGTGCTCCGACTCGTGTTCTTTCCTTCCAAGGTGGCTGCAATTTTCGTGATATCGGCGGCTATGTCGGGCTCGACGCTCGCCCATTGCGTTGGGGACAGGTGTATCGCACAGGTGTTCTGAGTTACTTCAGCGATGAAGATCATCCTTCGCTGGTCGGCCTGGGAGTACGCGCGATCTGCGACTTGCGACGCAACGAAGAGCGCGAACGCGAACCGACACGCTGGCCTGATCGCAACGTGCAAGCGCTGTCATGGGCGGACGGACTGAACACTCCGACCATTCGCGGCTTTGCAGCGACCAGAACGCGCGATGCTGCGGGCATGCATGCGTCGATGATCGAACTTTATCGCGCGCTGCCTGACTGGATGGCGCCGCGGTTGCGAGGCATGTTCGAGTGCATCGCCGCAGGCAACACGCCTCTCGTCGTTCATTGCGCAGCGGGCAAAGACCGCACCGGTGTCGCGATTGCCGTATTGCTGAGCGCCCTCGGAGTCAGTCGGGACACCATCATGGAGGACTATCTGCTGACGAACGATGCTGGGAATTTCGAGCAGTTCATTCGGACTCGCCAGGAGAGTCATCTCGGTCTGGCTGACGCGCATCAACCTTTGATGTCCATGCCCGAGGATATGCGCAGCAAGCTATTCGCCGCGGAAGCCTCTTACCTGCAAGCTGCGTTCGATCGCATCGACGCAGATTTCGACTCCTTCGATCAGTACCTTAGTACTTCAGTACAAATCGATGAGCAGATACTCGCGAAAGTGCGTGCGCAACTTCTCACATAACGCGAAAAAGCGGCTCGGACAACTTGCCGGTTCACCGTAGAAGACAGCACAATGCCCCGGCGCACTGATCGGCTGCTCGGGACTGACAACATGGAATACCGATCCGGCAACCACACATGCCTCCGGCTGATTCACTGACAAACGATGAGTCGCTGGTCTCGCGCGTATTAGCGCAGGGTTACGCTCGCCTGCGCTTTCCAGAGCCACTCGAAAGCGAATTCCGCGCCGATCACCTGCTCGCTTCCGTGCGCTGGGTGCGCATGTGTCTGTTCGTCGCGTTGGGCACGAGCGTTGGGTTCGCGATCATCGACCATTGGGTCATTCATGCGAACAATCCCATGCCGGATGCGGTTCGTTTCGGGCTGCAATTTCCGGTGTTACTGACCTGCCTGCTCGCAACCTTCAAGCCGTTCTATGTGAATTGGTATCAACGTGCGATGCAATTCGGGGGTCCGCTGTTCGGCATCGGCACCGTATTACTCGCGAGCTATGCGCAGCCGCAACATACAGCGCTCGTAGGCGCTCGCATTCTGCTCGTCGCATTTTTCTTTTTCTTCATGTCTGGTTTGCGACTGACGCAGGCACTGCGCGGCAACGTAATCATTCTGCTGGCGCTCATCGCCGCGGGTCTGCTTGGGTTGCTTGCGACTGAAGTCGCGACCTATCTGTCCTTTGCATTGATCTGTGCCAACGTCATCGGGTCTGCCGGCGCTTATGCGCTGGAATACGCGAATCGCACTTCGTTCCTCGAACGTAAACTGCTGGTCGAAATCGCGGAGCTCGATGGCCTCACACGACTGCTGAATCGCCAGACCTTCGAGACGAGGGTGCGTGACACATGGCGCCGGGCGATTGCCGAGCATCGCGCTGTTACCGTACTCATGATCGACGTCGATCACTTCAAACGCTACAACGATCACTACGGCCATCAGGCCGGCGATGAGTGTCTGCGTCGTGTGGCAACCGCCGTTCGTGCTGCTGTGCTTCCGCGGCCGGGTGAATTCGTCGCGCGCTACGGCGGAGAAGAAATGATCGCGGTGCTGTTTGATCGCGGCATGAACGATGCTCAGGACATCGCACAAAAGATCGTGAGCGAAGTTGCAGCGCTGGCGATCCCGCACGCCTCTTCCATTGAATGCGATCGGGTCAGCGTGAGCGTCGGCGCGGCCACACAGATTCCGCCGGTGACGTCTTCATACGATGCGATCATTCGTCTCGCCGACAGCGCGCTGTACACGGCCAAAAATCAAGGTCGAGATCGCAGCGTCACAGTTGAAGCTCGCACCGTCGCCGTCGCCTGATCGTCCCTGCACTCACGGACTGATTGGCGGCACGTAGTCCAACGTAGATCCGAGTGCCCACAACAAGAACAACACGATGGGCACGTGAACCACGAACTGAATCATCGTAAAGCCGATCAGATCTCGTGCCTTCAAGCCGAGAATGCCCAGCAACGGCAGCATCCAGAATGGATTGATGAGATTGGGTAGCGCTTCAGCGGCGTTATAGATCTGCACGGTCCAGCCGAGATGGAATTTCAGATCATTCGCCGCTTGCATCACATACGGCGCTTCGATAACCCACTTGCCTCCTCCGGAGGGAATGAAGAAGCCCAACACGGCAGAGTAGGCGCCGATGAGCAAGGCAAACGAATCGTGCGATCCGGCGTGAGTGAACAAGTCTGCAAGGTGCTGAGCGACTGTCGTGCCATCGCCAGCTTTCGCCTGGGTGATGATCGCGGCAACACCCCCGTAAAGAGGAAACTGAATCAGAACGCCCGTCACGCCTGGGATGCTTCTCGCCGCAGCATCCAGGAACACTCGAGGTCGCCAGCACAGCAGCAGCCCGAGCATCAGAAAAAGAAAGTTGTACGTATTCAGATTGGAAATCGCCAGCGCAGCCCCTTTCGTCGTGAACTCGTTCGCGAGCCACGCACAGCCCAACAATGCGAGCAGCACATTCAGTAATGGACTGTGTTCCAGCCATTCACCGGGACGCTTTGGACCTGTTGACGCTTTCGGCCGCGGCTCGATCACGATCCCGAGATCCGCCGCCGTTCTCACATGCGCCCCGCGCGGAGCCGTAAGCCATGCAACCGACAGAGTCACCACGATCAGCACAGCAGTCAGTGCAATCGACTGAATCAGGAATAGCGTCTGAGTGAATGGGATGACGCCAGTGATCGCGAGCAACGATGCCGGCATGCTGCCCGGATTCGCCTGGAGTTGCGCAGCAGACGAAGAAAGCCCCATCGCCCACACCGACCCCATCCCGAGATATGCAGCAGCACCGGCGGCGCGATAGTCCATTTTCAGGTCCGATCGCCGAGCCAAAGCACGCACCAGCAGACTGCCGACGATCAGACTCAGTCCCCAATGCAAGAGCGAGGACAGCATACTGACGAGAGCAACGTAACAAATGGCAGTGCGACCGCTTCGTGGAATTCGTGCGAGCCGCTCAATGACGATCTCGATCGGCGGCGATGTCGCGACGATATAGCCGCCGATGATGATGAAGCTCATCTGCATCGTGAACGGGATCAGACTCCAGTAACCATCGCCAAAAGCATTCGCTGCTGCGATCGGGGACGCACCCGCAATGATTGCAACAAGAGCGACCAGCACGACAGCGGCGGCAGCAAAAACATAGGCATCGGGAATCCAGCGCTCGCACCACGCACAGCTGCGCAACGCGAGTCGCTCCAGAGCCGATGCGCTCATGCTCGATGCGTGATTCATCGGCTCGGCCATTTCCAGGTTGGCCGCTGCAGCAAGCCCTGACCATGCACGTGTGTTTCGCCAAGCTCTTTCTTGAGCACGATGGATGAGCAGTGCTCGTTCTCCTCGAGCGCGGCGATCAATCGCGACGAATGCGATACCACCCACAGCTGAGTTCGTTTTGCGGCTTCCGCCATCAGGCGTGCAAGTGCCGGAAGCAAATCAGGATGAAGGCTCGTCTCTGGTTCATTAAGCACCATCAGCGCAGGCGGACGAGGCGTGAGCAGGGCAGCGATCCACAACAGATATCGCAACGTCCCATCGGAGAGTTCAGCGGAAGCCAGCGGACGCAGAAGTCCATGTTGGCGTACCAGGACTTCAAAACGTCCTTCGCCACAGACGACTTCGAGCTGTGCTCCTTCGAATGCATCTGCAACGGCACGATCGAGCGCTTCGCCGTCGCCGATCTCCCGAATGGTCTGCATCGCGGCGGCCAGATCGCGACCATCGTTGCTGAGCACAGGCGTGCGGGTACCGAGCTGTTGCTGACGAGCAGGCGCGTCCAGATCGGTTCTGAAATGATCGTAGAAGCGCCAACTGCGGATCAGCTCGCGCATCGTCAGAATTTCGGGTGCGCGCGCCGGATCGGCAACTTCCGTGAGCATGCTGTCGAACGTCGCGAGACTCGAGTTGATGACGCGCCAGTCGCCGTCTTCTGAGCGCACTTGAACGACGGGACCACGCCGATCAACCAGCATGGAGGATGGGCGCATCTGTTCGCCGGCCCAGATACATTCGCGTTTGATTTCTGGATCGTTCGCGAAGGCGGACGAACTTGGCGTGGGCAGACCGAGGTCGATGCAGTAGCTGAAATCCTGTGTGGCGAATCCCAGCCGCAAGCTCACCACGTCACGACGCGGGCCACCCTGCACGGGTTGTTCTCCAGCGCGCATCTCACGGCTGAAAGTTTCAGGTCCTGCCCACAGAGCAGAGCTCAGTCCGCCTTCGCGTGCGAGAGCGGCGACCACGCCGCCTCGTGCAGTTTCCGCGAGCAGCCGCAGCGCTCGATACAGATTGGATTTTCCACAGCCGTTCTCGCCGGAGACAACATTCAGCGTGGTGAGCGGCAACGCGAGCTGGCGTAAGGATCGATAGTTCGCAACGGCAAGGGTCTTCAGCATGCGTGCGTTCTTCCGTCGCAAGTAGCCGCTAAGAACTCACGAACACCGATGGCGTAAGAATCCTGCGACTGCATTTTTCGGCATGGCGCCGGGCGCGGAGATGTCAGTCCTCACTCTCCACGAGTTTCTTGCTCTCACCAATCATCCAGGCGATGCCGAACCCACCCGCCAGATAATGTTTGCTCTTCACCAGCGGACTATCGTCGAACGCAGCTCCACTGAGTGCGTCATAGCGGACGTAGGCACCGATCCAATACTTTGGGAATCGCTTCGAGAGCGCTGCGATCATGTGAGTGCCCGAGTAGCCGCCATCGGCTTGATACGCTGCTCGCTCGGCTGTCGCATAACGCTCATCGACTGAATAAAAGTAGTCGTGAAATTTGTGACTGGCATAGAGCGGACCCGCCCCGATGCCGAAGTCCCAACCCTCGAGGCCGGCGAAATTGTGCACATCGAGATTCAGGCGGGGCTGGAACACCCAGCCGATGGATTGCGGTGAAGTCTCGATGGTGAGCGGCAAGCGCAAAGGCATGACCAGATCGAGCTTCAGATTTTGGTCGGTGGACTGCCACAAATGAAAATCGATCGAGGGGCCGAGTTCGAAGGTAGGTTTTAGATCCGGCATGCCGCGGCGAGCTGCGTTGTCCTCGCTGCTGACCGGGATCGTCCCGTTCACGCTGACACTGAGCTCAGCGTAGCGCTTGTCGAACAACTGGCCGCGCACGCCGTCTCGATCGGCTTTCAGGAAATCCCCGCGATACACGAAGTAAGGCACGGGCACGGGATAGATCTTCGACTCATCGGACCCGCGGTAATCGGGAAAACGCAATGCTCCAATCCCCATGCCTGCTTCCCAGAGCGGTTTCTCTTCCGCCGCGGACACGTCGGTCGCGAGCACACCTACCATCAAGAACACCATCTGCAGAAGAGCCAGTGAGTGCACGGCGATCCGATGGAAGATCGTTTCTCTCACAGCACGGCCTCGATGTCGCTGACCAGATCTTCAGGCTTGGTCGTCGGCGCGTATCGCGCTTTGACATGACCGTTGCGATCGACGAGGAACTTGGTGAAATTCCATTTGATCCGTTTGCTGCCGAGTAACCCTGGCGCAGATTGCTTGAGCCATTCGTAAAGTGGATGGGTGGCATCACCGTTCACATCGATCTTCTCGAACACCGGAAACGTCACGCCGTAGTTCTGCTGACAGAACGCACCGATTTCGGAGGGCGTCCCCGGCTCCTGTTCGCCAAACTGATTGCACGGAAAACCCAATACCACGAGCCCGCGATCGCGATAGCGCTGGTACAGAGCCTCCAGTCCGGAATACTGAGGGGTGAAACCGCATTTGCTGGCCGTGTTCACGATCAGAAGGGCCTTGCCGGAATACTGCTGGAGTCGCACCGGCTTGCCATCGAGCGTGTGACTCTCGAAATCGTATGCAGTGGTCATGATGGATCCTGCGATGAGCGTGTGCGCGCATTGTCTGCTTCTGCGCGAACAGTCTCAACGCACCGTGCCCGCGTTCACAACGGCACTTCGTGCCATCATGTCGCGAGCCAAATTCATTTCCGATTCAGGCAGCTCATGTTCGCCGTCTGGCACTACTTCGTCCTGTCCGCGCCTTTATTTGCTGTCGTCCTGATCGGCTATGTCGTTGGAGTGTGGCGTCACTGGCGACGACGCTGGACGGCCGTCGCATCCAGGATCGTATTCGCGGTGATCATGCCGGCCATGCTGTTCGCTCTCATGAGCGATCTTTCGGCATTGCCGCCGGTGGATAGCCGCTTGCTCGGTGCGTTTTTTGGTGGATGTTTTCTGGTGTTCGGATTGGGCCGGGTCATCGCGGCGCAAGTCTTTGAGATGGACGGCGTGTCCCAGTCAGTGTTCGCACTGGGTGGAATTTTTTCAAACAATCTGCTGCTTGGATTGCCGATCGCAAAAATGATGCTCGGCGAAACTGCCGTGCCCGCCGTCGCGCTGGTGCTGGTATTCAACTCGCTCACACTCTGGACCTTGGTCAGCGTGTCGATTGAATGGGCTCGTCGCGGTTCATTCACTGCCTCAGGTTTCGGCAAGACAGCGCTCAGCGTGCTGACCAACCCGATCGTAGCGTCCATTCTCGTGGGCACGCTGGTGGGCTTGTCCGGCTTTCATCTGCCAACGATAGTTCGCGCAGCCCTCAGCAGTGTCGGTTCGCTTGCAGCGCCGCTCGCTTTGCTCGTGCTGGGCATGGGCCTGGCGGAGTACGAAATTCGGCGTGGCTGGCGCGAGAGCGCGGCGATCTGTGGCCTCAAACTCATCGTCCAGCCGATTGTCGTCGGCGCGTTGGGTCTGCTGATCGGGGTACCACCGACGGAGCTGAAAGTGATCGTGTTGCTCGCATCGATGGCGGTCGGTGCGAATGTTTATCTGGTGGCTTCGCAGTTCCAGACACTGCAGGGAACGGTCGCGAGCAGTCTTGTGCTCTCGACAGCTCTCGCCGCAATCACCACTCCGTTACTTCTCGCTGCAGTCAGCTGGGTCATCTGAGAATCGTCATGTCACTGACTGACCTTCTGGCATCGCTTCCGCAGATCGGCACGGTTCAGTGGATCGGCGTGCGCCCCTCGCGCCGCGTGCCCATGCAAATCGTCGAGGTCGTTGAAGCCCGACCCGGGAAAGGACTCACGGGCGATCGTTTTTCCGGATCGCCGGACAGCAAACGTCAGGTGACTTTGATCCAGGCGGAACATCTACAGGCGATCGCGCAGCTGCTGCATCGCACGTCGATCGACCCCGGTTTACTCCGACGCAATCTCTCGGTGAGCGGCATCAACCTGCTCGCATTGAACGGTGCCACTTTCAGAATCGGTGACGCCGTCTTCGAAGGCACTGGCGGTTGTCATCCTTGCTCGCGTATGGAAGAAGCGCTCGGCCCAGGTGGCTACAACGCCATGCGCGGTCACGGCGGACTCACCGCTCGCGTCCTCGAAGGTGGTCTCATCCGCCTGGGTGATCCAGTGAGTCTGCTTCGCCCCGGCACGCTTGCAAGGCAAGAACGTGAATAGCGGAAGCGTTTGACTGGTTGCGCAGGTTCTCAAGGCTTGTAATTCACAACCTGCTTCAGGAACGCATAGTAGAAGTCGACCGCGCGATTGAATGACGCGACCGGGATGCGTTCGTCCTGGCCATGAGCGCGAATGTCTGTACGCTCGACTGCTTCGCCGCCGACCACGTAAGTCGGAAGGCCCGCAGCGCTGGTGTACACGCCATCGGAGGCACCCGCCGACATCGAGATGATCACGGGCGCGCCGGGCCACATCTTCGCTGCGACCTTCTGGAGTGGCTTCATCACATCATCGCGCGGAGGTGGCGGCGAGTAGCCCGCATGGGTAGGCGCAGTGTCCTGAATCGCACCGCCCGTTGCGATATATCGCACCGTGATCCGCGAGTCCTCCATGACCTTGATCAAGGTCTGCCGGACTTCTTCGGGTGAATGACCGGGAAGAATGCGGCAATTCACGACGGCAGTTGCTCTTTGCGGGAGCGCATTGTTTGCGTGTCCGCCTGCGAGTCGGGTTGCAACACAGGTCGTACGCACGATGGCGTGATCGATTGCGTCTTTCGACAGCCGCGCGACCGCCTGCTCATCGGGTGGCGTTGCAAGCATCCCGCGCAGGTCTGCAGCGCGCTGGCCCGCCGCACGTTTCGCGATCTGCTCGTAGTAGGTGCGAGTGACGTTGTTCAGCTCAAACGGAAATTCGTACTGGGCCAAGCGAGTCAGCCCTTGTGCGAGTTCATAGATCGCATTGTCCGGTATCGGCAATGAGCTGTGACCGCCCGGATTGCTCGTCGAAACTTCATAGTCGGCGTACACCTTCTCGGAAGCAGTCACTTCAAACTGGGCAGGCTTGCCACCTTCGAGCAACACGCCGCCACCATCGTGATTGAGCACGAACTCGGCATCGACCAGCTCGCGATGATTCTTGAGTAACCAATCGACCCCGTTTGCATTGCTGCCTTCTTCGTCAGCGGTGAGTGCGAGGATGATGTCGCGATCGCTGCGAAAGTTTTCCTGCTTCAAACGAATCAGCGTCGCGGCCATGATCGCATCGCCATCTTTCATGTCCTGCGTTCCGCGGCCATAGAAATAGCCGTCCTTCTCAACGAATTGAAAAGGATCGGTCGTCCAGTCTTCGCGACGAGCTTCGACCACATCCAGATGCCCGATCAGCAACACAGGCTTCTTCTTTCCCGTGCCATGGAACCGGACGACCAGATTCTGCTTGCGTTCATTGGGACCGACGACGTGGATGTCTGAATCTGGAAACCCAGCCTCGCGCATGCGCTTCGCCATTGCTTGCGCCGCAGGCGTACTCCCGACGCCCGACTCCGTTGTTTTGATTTCGATGAGTTCCTTGAACAGACTGCGGGCCAATGCTCGGGACGCTTCGTCCGGATCGGCCGCCGCAGAGACAGCGTTTGCAGCGATTGTTGCGATCGTGAACGTGAGCGCAGCGGCGATGGTTCGCATCATGTGGAGTTTCTCGCGAGCCTGCGCGGCGCGAATGCGCGGCGAGGCAGAGTTGCAATACGTGCGAGCTTAACTCACGAAGCTGGCGAAGCTCACGATGTATCCCGGGATACCTTTACAGCATGCGCATCCATAGAATCGACGACCCGCATAGGACTGGATTGGATACATGAACGCATCGATGAAGCACTGCAGTCGCATCGCACGAGTGGCCGCCGGGATGCTGCTGCTCGCGGGCTGCGGTAAGAATTCCGGCCAGGATGAGATTGCCGTGATCCGCATCGACGGTTCCAGCACGGTGTTTCCCATTGCAGAGGCCGTAGCCGAAGAGTTTCAGCTGGCAGGCAACGGTCGCACACGGGTGACCGTGGGTCTTTCAGGCACCGGCGGTGGATTCAAGAAAATGTGTCGCGGCGAAATAGACGTGGCCAATGCTTCGCGTCCCATTCTGAAAGAGGAGATGGAAAAATGCCGCGCAGCAGGCATCAGCTACATCGAGCTGCCGATCGCGTTCGATGCCATTACGATCGTGGTCAATCCACAGAACGATTGGGTGAAGACACTCACTACCGATGATCTGAAGAAGATGTGGGAGCCCGCAGCACAGGCGAAGATCACCAGCTGGCATCAGGTGCGCGAGGAATGGCCAGACACACGATTGATGCTATTTGGCCCGGGCGCAGATTCCGGCACATTCGATTACTTCACTGAAGCTGTGAGTCACAAGGCGAAAGCCAGTCGCGGCGATTACACCGCGAGCGAGGATGACAATGTGCTGGTGCAAGGCGTCGAGAGCAACAAGAACGCTTTGGGATACTTCGGTTTTGCGTACTACAGCGCTCATAAAGATCGGATGCGTGCCGTGGCAATCGAACACGAAGGCAACGCAATCCTGCCGAGCATCGAAAGCGTGATCGATGGCAGCTATCAGCCCTTGTCGCGACCCTTGTTCATTTACGTCAAGGAGTCCTCCGCGCAGCGACCCGAAGTTCGCAAGTTCATCGAGTTCTATCTGACGCAAGGGCCGAAGTTGGTTCAGGAGGTAGGATTCGTGCCGCTGCCCGAGAGTGCGTCGCAAGTAGCCCTGGCGCACTTTCACGAGAATCGTGTCGGAACTGTTTTCTCAGGAACACCGGAAGTCGGTGTGAAGATTGCAGACCTGCTGGCCCGCGAGGCGAAGCTCTGATTCGCAGCGCTGGATGATCGCGACTGCTGCGATCATCCAGGCGCCGTTCCTCAGCTCGTTTTTGCAAACGAGTCGGGCTGATAGCTGCCCGCGGCGAAGCGAAAAGAGATTGCAAACCGGTTCCAGCTATTGATTTCGACGACGCACAGAGTCAGCGCGACAAGCTCGGCCTCTGTGAACTCGCGCTGTACCTGTTCGAACACCGCATCTTCCACGTTTTGACGCTCAAGCCGAGTCACTGCTTCCGCCCATGCGAGGGCCGCACGCTCGCGACTCGAATACATGGACGGCACGGCTTCGCGCCACGCATCGAGCAGATACAACCGCTGTTCCGTTTCGCCGGCTGCACGCGCCTCTTTCGTGTGCATATCGATGCAGTAGCCGCAGCCATTGATCTGCGACACGCGCACTTTGATCAGCTTGATCAGGCTGTGCTCCAGCGTCGATTTGAGGACGGCGGCTTTGAGACCCAGCATCGCCTGCCAGGCATCTTTCATCTTGGTGGGATCGGAATGGATTCTTTGCGTCATCATGCGACTCCTTCGATAGCGAATTCGTCTCTTAGACGCGCATGAAACGCAGCCTGTGACAGCTTAGATTTCCAGCTGCTGAACCTTCGTAAAGGAGCGCAGCTTGTCGGGATTGGCAATGGTGTAGTAGCTGAAAATGCGCTCGCCATCGGTCTCGACAGTTGCGACCGAGTGCAAACGATCCTTCCAGAGGAATGCGATTCCCGGCTCGCCATTGACGCGCACGATGCAGCGTCGAGTGAGTGGCGGAACCCGACGCTGCACTGCGTACCACAACATCGCAATGCGTTGAGCGCCAAAGAGCGGACGATGAACTGCAACTGCTTTTCCGCCCCCATCGGAAATCATTGTCGCGTCTTCTGCGAGCAGCGAAATGATTTGCCTGCGATCACCCGTGGCGACTGCGCCGATGAACTTTCGCAGCATGCGAATGCGTGTGCCTTCATCCACCTGGAATCGACGCCGCCGTGCCGTCAAGCGTTCACGGGCGCGATGAACCATCTGTCGACATGCCGCTTCGCTCTTGCCAAGTGCTTCAGCGATGTCGGCGTAATCATCATCGATGATGTCGTGAAGAATGAACGCGGCACGCTCCTCGGGAGCCAGCGCTTCGAGCAAGGTGAGAAATGCCACGGACACATCGCTCTCCAGTTCGGCGGCGAGCTCCGGGGTTTTCAGGTCCGCATCCGACAGCGGTTCGGGTAGCCACGGACCAAAGTAGTTTTCGCGTTCGGCTTTTGCCCGACGCAGTCGATCAATGGACAAACGCGTTGCCGCCGTCGTCAACCAGGCTTCGGGCGATTGGATCTCATCGATCGCGGCGGAGTGCCAGCGGAGAAAGGTGTCCTGAAGAACATCCTCCGCATCGGCCTTGCTGCCCAGCATGCGATACGCGATACCGAACAGACGTGAGTAATGCTGCTGAAAAATGGCGGCGGTTTTGTCCACAGAAACCTCGCACGAAAGCGTTGCGAAGTAAGACGCAGAGGCCTGGTCTTCTGTGACAGTGAAGGCCGCTCAGGCCCTGCGATCTCGTGCAGTCGTTCTCAGGAGCCTGGCTTCTTCATGATCGTGAAGCTATCGGCGAAGTACGGGGTTTCGGCAAAGCAGCTCGTCGGCACTCCCCGATGCTCGCTGTAATGCAATTGAATCTCTTCGCCTACGGCAGCTGACAGCTTCTTCGCAAGCTCCTGGTCGCGTGTGCTGAAGTCGAAGAGTTGTGGAGCAACGCCGCCTACTACGTACAGCGCGAGTTGCCCTTCATAGGTCTTGCAGATCCAGCCGCGTTTCTGGAACTTGAGCAAGACGCCTGCGTGATCGCCAGTGGAGTACGCCCAGCTCAGCGAGGCCCAGGTCCACAGTGCCGTACCCAGAATGAGGATCAGAAGCCCGATGAGAATGAAACGCTTGACCGCTGAACCACGGCGCACGTTGAGAGTATCGACCATGTTATTCCTTCGTGAGCGTCAGCCGATCGATCAGCAAATATTGATGCAGTGACTGCCTTCAACAAGAGAAATCTAAAGAAGGCGCGAGCGCGGCGAATAATACAGCGAGCGATCGTAAAAAGTCCGTTCCTGACATTTACCTACTACGCGTGCTGACCGTACAGTCCATCCATCTTCGCCGGAGGAAGCATGGACAAGTATCGGCTGCATTGTGTGGGTGAATCGGGCAACTGCTACAAGGTCGCATTGATGCTGCAGGTATGCGAGCTGCCCTGGGAACCTGTTTTCGTCGACTACTTCGCTGGCGAAACACGCGGCGAAGGTTATCGCGACCGTCTCAATGAATTCGGCGAGGTACCCGCCCTGGAAGCTGAAGGCATGCTGCTCACCCAGAGCGGCGCGATCCTCACGTGGCTCGCACAAAAGACCGGCAAGTTCGGCGGTCGGGATGATGCGGAGCGACTCGAGATCCTGCGCTGGATGCTCTTCGACAATCACAAATTCACCAGCTACTACGCGACGCTGCGCTGGATGGTCGGTCTGGATAAGAAGGGCGACCCCGCCGTCATTCAATTCCTGCGTGGGCGCGTCATCGGCGCATTTCAGATCGTCAACAAGCATCTGGCAAAAATGCCCTTCCTGCTGGGCGATTCGCCAACCATCGCGGATTTCTCGCTGGTCGGATATCACTACTACACCGAAGAGACCGGCGTCGATCGCAACGAGTTTCCGCATCTGCTGGCCTGGACTCAACGCATCGCGCAGCTTCCGGGATGGAAACATCCCTACGATCTGATGCAGCGTGGATACAAGGCCAGTTAGCCGCTCTGGGCCGCGTAGATGGCCCGAATATCCTCGATCGTATTTGCCTCATCGACCGACTTGTCGGTTCGATAGGCTTTGACTCGTGCAAAGCGCAGCGCATAACCGCCGGGATATTGCGAGCTCGCCTGGATGTCGTTGAAAGCGATCTCGACGACGATCTCCGGCCGAACATAAACGGTGTAGCTGTCACGACTCGCTTCGCGTGCGAGAAATTCTGCGGTCTGCCACTCGAGCATGGCATCCGTGAGACCTTTGAAAGTCTTGCCAAGCATGACGTAGCCGCCGTTTTTTGGATCACGCGCACCGAGATGCAGATTCGAAAGTTTTCCAGTTCGACGACCGCTGCCCCACTCAGCTGCGAGAACGACAAGATCGAGCGTATGAATGTGCTTGATCTTGAGCCAGCTCGCACCACGACTACCGGCCTCATAAACCGAATCGAGCGCCTTGGCCATCACGCCTTCGTGACCTTGCGCGAGTGCATCGTCATAGAACCGCTGCGCTTCGCTCTCTGATGCCGTCACGATGCGCGGGATGCGGATCGATTCAGGCAGCACGCGATTCATTTCCTCGAAGCGTTCCTGTGCGGGACGCTCAGCGAGAGATTTGCCGTCGAGCTGCAAGCAGTCGAAGAAATAAACGTGCAGTGGCAGTTCTTCGCGCAACGCTGCAACGTCGAGCTTGCGGCCGAAACGTCGCATGGTGATTTGAAAAGGCTTGGGCCTCCCGCCCGGTTCGAGCGCGACAGTCTCACCATCGAGAACAATCTCCTGCGCAGAGATCGCTCGGACAGCTTCGATGACTTCCGGAACTGCATCGGACACATCGTTCAGACTGCGAGTGAAGACGCGGATCACCTCGCCTGATTTGTGAACCTGCACGCGTGCGCCGTCCACTTTCCATTCGAACGCACATCGAGCGCCGAGCTGCTGCAATGCCTCGCCTACGCTATCCGCCGTCTGTGCCAGCATCGGAGCGATCGGCGAAAGCACCGCGATCTGAAAACGTTCCAGTCCCGCAATGCCTTCGGTGAGCGCGACCTTTGCCAGTACGCCAACCTGGCCTGCGTACATCGAAGCCCGTCGAACATCGATTGCGGGCAACTGCGCGGCTTCAGCAATCGCATCGACCATCAAGCCTGCGAGCGCTCCTTGCCGAAGCTCGCCCACCATCAGTCGCATGAGGAAGTTCTGTTCGTCGGAGGTGGCTCGTTGAAAGAGTTGTTCGAGCGCGGTTTTGCGCCGGTTCGCTGAACCTGACCCACGCAGGCTCGTGATCTCGGTCAGCGCCGAATCAACCTCCGTCAATGTGAGCGCGGCTTCATTGGCCGCTGCCACGCCGGCTGCGTGTCGCAGCACGGAGTAGCCGATCCCGATCTTGCCCTGACGCGTTTCGCCCGAGAGATACATGACACCGATTTCGATCTCATCGCCTTGCAACGCGCGCAGACATTGAGCGAGCTCACGCAGCTTCGCGAGACGGCTGCGAGTGGCAGCAACGCGATTGGAGGTGGCGACGAGGTCAGCGAGCAAATACATGATCGATGACGGCGAGCGTTGCGCGCTTTAGAAGCGCTTGCGCTTTTTGCGATCGCCAAACTGCATTTCGAAGGCAACACCGAACTCGGGACTGACCTTGCGCGCTTCTTCGATTTTTTCACGCGGCCAGCCAACACCGCCGCGGAGTTCAAGGAATAGCCAGTCAGGATTCCTGAATTGTCGACGCATGATCAGACGCACGGCCATTTGCGTCAGCGGTACTTCGTTGTCGGTGGCGCCTTCGACCTGTGCCTGCCACGCGAGTCCGACTCGTTCACCCACGCTTTGAAATAGCGTCAGCTGCGAATACCACTCCAGACCATCGGTTTCCTGCGTGAATGTACCGAGATTGGACCAGCGCAATAGAAAGCGCTCGGACATTGCACGATCGAGGGTCAGACGCGTTGTCGTCCCCAGCCCTTCAGAGTTTTGCCAGAACAATGTTTCGCGGGCGCTGAACACATACTGCTCGGCGAAGTTGCGCACGATCTCATAGCGGGTTCGCACATAAGGATCGACCGGAAAGTCCAGTCGTACGCCGATGCTGGCGTCGAAGTCATTCCCGGTGCGCTTGGGATTGGAGTAACCCAGGCCGAGCAACACACTTTCATCCTCGAGATTGCCGAATTGACGTGTCGGCAATGCATCGAAATCGT
Organism: Povalibacter sp.; assembly: GCA_045810085.1. Lineage (GTDB taxonomy): Bacteria > Pseudomonadota > Gammaproteobacteria > Steroidobacterales > Steroidobacteraceae > Steroidobacter. Next base: position 20,755 of record JBJMWN010000512.1, read on the forward strand.
CCTCGACATCGCTGATGTAGTTCTCTTCACCTACACGCCCGGCGAAGGCAGAGATGCGTTCATCCCACTGAGGCAGCTTGAGGTGAATCCGAAAGCGCAGGCGAGGATCCAATCCCTCGTAGTCACTCCACAGCGTGCCCACAGACACACTGCCGTAGGTCTCGTGATATTCCTCGTACCGCAGTTGGTCGCCGAAGAGACCGTCCAGCCAACCCGATGAGGCACAAGCCGCGATCGACAGTCGGCGTCTTACACGCTCAAGTGTCGTCAGCGCCGCTTCGTCCTGCATTTCCTTGCACACATCCATCACTCCAAGCTCGCTGGCAGTGACATGGACGGGTTCGACGGCTTTGGCTTCGTCGGGCTTGGCTTCGTCGGGCTTGGCTTCGACCGTACTGGTTTCGTCTGCCTTGGGTTGTTCGGGAGCGACTGATTGTTCAGGCGCAGGCGGTGCTGCCTCTGGTGCAGGAGCCGAGTCGGCAACCGGCGGGTCGGATGGAAGCTCGCTTTGTGCCAGCACGAGACCAGGCATCAGCATGCTCAGAACCAGCAACGCACAGGTTCTCAGCCTTACAGCGTTCACAGCAGTACGCATGATTTCGGGAGCGCTTAGGAGCTTGATGGGTGCGCCTGGTGAAAGTTTCACTGATTAACTGGCCAGAGTCCGTACGCGTGGTCGCTTTGAAAGATCATGCAGAGCGCATCACGTCAGCGACTCAAACGCGACCGCACCTAGCTTAGAAGAAGCCTGACTGGCAAAAGTGGCAAACTTCGCGCGCAATTATGCTGTCAGTCAGAAAAAGTCTGGGCACGGCGACAAGTTCCCGCGACACTGCGCCATTAAGATGGCAACGTGGCCATCCGCGGGAGAACCGGTTCACAAAATCCAAGGCTGAGGGTGCGATTCAGCTCCGCTCGAACCCTAAACCGCCGCGAACATCAGGGAACGGATCTTCAAATCAATGCAGAGTGCTAACGTCGATCGTGCTGCCATCAGTGTATGGCGCTGGCAATGGTTCTTTGCGACCGCCTTCGCCGTGGTCGCTGCTGCCGTGTTTCTGTTCCCTTTTCCCGGCAGCCCCTGGGTTGCCGTGGCTGTGCTGGTGTTGCTGATCGGGCTTACGTTCGCGTGGCTCTGGCCGCCTGTCTACTATCGAAACCTGCGGTACGCGATCGATGACACCGGCATCGTCATCCAGCGTGGCGTGTTATGGCGTTCTCACATCGCTTTGCCGAGGGTTCGCATTCAACATACGGATGTCTCGCAAGGACCGCTGCAACGACGCTACGGCCTTGGAACCTTGCGGTTGTACACAGCCGGCAGCCGCCACACGATGATCGAACTGCCCGGCCTGGCGCATCAGGACGCGATCGATTTGCGTGATTCGTTACTCGCCGAGAGCATGGCCAGTGGCGTTTGAATCAGACTTCAAACCTGAGCTGCGACTGCATCCACTGTCCTGGCTGTTCGCGCTCAGCGCCTATGTGCGCCAGCTCATCGTCCCGATTCTGGCATTCCTCTTCTTGGGTGCGCGCGACGATGGTGAGTTGTGGGGCGTGATCTTCTTTGCGCCCCTTCTGATCGGAGCACTGTGGCAGCAATGGATGTATCGCTATGGCTTCGGGCCGCGTGGGTTGGTCATTCAGGACGGCTTCCTGTTTCGCAACGTCCGGATGATCGAGTACGCGCGCATCGAGAACATCGATGTCGAACGCGGTGTACTGCATCGGCTCCTTGGCGTGGCTCGAGTGAGTATCGCCACCTCGACAGGAGGCAAACCCGAAGCTTCCATTCGTGTGCTGAGTCTCGAGGCGGTTCAGGAACTTCGCGAGCGAATCTTTCAGCAACATCATCCGTCTGCCGAGCGTGCGCAAACGTCATCCGCCCGTGACGAAGTGCTGCTCAATCTCGGTCCTGCTGAACTGGTCCGATTCGGCCTGATCGACAACCGCGGCATTATCGTCGTTGCGGCTCTGTTCGGGTTTCTTGCACAGAATGGCAATCTGTTCGAACTGCTCGCGACGCGCGCCGGCATGTGGCTTCACGATTCGCCACTGAGCATCGTTGCTGCCATGGGATTCGCGATGCAGGCCGCCTTGCTCGTGTCGCTGCTGATGGGCTTCATATTGCTGTTGCGTGTCCTGTCGATCGCCATCGCGCTCGTAACCCTGTTCGATTTCACGCTGAGCCGGCACGCCGAAGATTTCCGCATTCGCCACGGTCTGCTCACTCGCGTCGCATTGACGTTGCGAGTGCGCCGGGTGCAAGCCGTCCATCAGACAGCGACGCTGCTGCACCGACTGTTCAGTCGCGTATCGCTGCGAGTAGATCTTGCAGGCGACAGTGGCGGCGGTGAAGAGAAACAAGGCCAATCCCAGACCCGCGCGCGTTGGCTCGCACCGATCTGTCGACCCGATCAGGCTGGATCTTTGATTGCGGCAGCGCTGCCAGATGCAGACTTGGATCGCAAGCCGGATTGGCAGCCGTTGGCGCCCGGCGCGCGAGCTCGAATTTTCCGTCGCAGCGTTTATCTCGGCGTTCTACTTGCTGTGATCAGTGTCGTGGTCTTACACCTTGTTCCCGAGGCGCCATTCACGCCAGGACTCGAGGCGATCGGCGTCGCTCTTGCACTGGTCATGGGCATCTCTTGGCTGCGCGCGCATCTCTATGTGAAATACACGCGCTGGGCATTGACGCAGGATGCGATCCTTTTCGAGCATGGCTGGCTCACTCGACGATTGGTGGTCGCGCCTCGCAATCGATTGCAATCGGTCAAGATTTCGCAGTCGCCATTCGATCAACGCAGTTTCATGGCGAACGTGTCGCTGGACACTGCGGGCGGAAGTTCGATGCGCGACAGCATTCGTATTCCGCTGTTGCCCGTCAAGGTGGCCCAGCAACTCGCAAACGCACTGTATCGATCACACGTTGTCGAGCTGAGCCGCCGCTAGATGCCGCGTTGAATTCTTTGCTTACGAATGGCGAAGCGCACCAGCACACTCACGACGATCAGCGACGCGCCAAGTCCCCAGATCGAGCAAATCGCAGCGCGCGTGATGGTGTTGCCAATGTGAGCCCACACGATCGTGCGTGGCCACAATGCAAACACGATGCTCGTCGCAATAACGGCACCCAGCACATACATCGCAAACCATCGATGACGTTGCTTGCGATCGAATATTCTCGGCTCACTGTCCGGATGCACGGATGCTCTCGCGATCACGCGCCACACGAAGCCGATCACGAACACAAGACCGAGCACTGAGCTGCTGAGTTGCGCGAACCTGTACCACATCAAGTCGCGGCCTGCGAATTCGAGTCGCACATCATCCAGTCCGCTCAGCAAGCGCACACCGCGGGCATTCTCGTGCGTGAATCCATCCCAGATCAGATGAGTGACAGCGCCGAGCAGCACGCCTATCGCAGCCAGCAGCCATTGCTTACCACTTCGCCACGAGGCAGGCCGACCTTCTTCATGCCACAACTCGTGCAGACGCGTGGGCATGAGTTCAAGCGTCGCAGGTTTGATGTGCAACTGGAAAAGCCAGTAACAGAGCAGACCCACCGGCAAACAGAATCGAAACAGCGGCAGGATTCCGTGAGTCTCGTAACGAGCCCAGTGGTCGGGCACGAACAGACCGAAGTCCGGAACCATGCTGCCGATAACGGCGGCGCTCAAGAGTTTCGCTTGCCTGAGCACGCGACCGAATGGCAGGACAGCGGCAGTATGTGAAATCGTGAAAGGCATGCAGGTCGAAGCGATTACGAGATGGATAGTGAGCGATGGACAACGAAATGGATCCGGAAGTTTCGCACTCTCCGGTTCACCTTTTCACTTCGAGGCCAACGAGACACTCTCAGGCGGTCCCAGATAACTGGGCCGTAAGCCTCCAGTGTTCAGGACGATCCTTTCGATCACCACACCCGGCGTGACCATCCAGATTTTTACCGTGTGTTTTCCGGGCTGATCGATCGTTTGTTTCGCGGTGACTCGACGAATGCCTTCCGCGACGGCCTGGTTCCAGTTCTGCGGGTTCCAGGTATCCAGCTTGAGGATCTGAGGTGCGGCAGCATCGATGCTGACGGCCACACGCAAACCTTCGCCCGATTGAAAGTCGAGCGAGGGTGCGCAATCCAGCGTGATCTGCATTTCACCCGCGGTGGTCAGATACACATCGTATTCAAGACGCGGCGAGGTTCCGTCTGGCTGACGATCGTGAGCCGTGACGGGTGCGACAGTGACAGCACCCAACGTGCGACCGAAACCCGGCAGCACTTTCCAACTCGCGTCGCGCTGATTGACCACGCGAGCGAAATGAGGCACCTCGATCGCAATGTGTCCATCGCTTTCGATGAAGCCACGAAAGCCTTTCGGCGCTTGATCATTGACGACGGGCATCGAGACTGTCACCTGCTCGCCGTTGTTCGCATCCACACGGAGGTTCACGTTCGAACGACCTGCCGGTACTTGCTTCCAATCTGCACTCAACTTCACGCGCACGATGTTGGTCACTGAACCCGTGGGCGCATCGATCGTGATCCAAGGTTGATCGGCCGAGATCTTGTAGGGGTAGGCCGTGTCGCCGCGATTGAAAAGTTCGATCCAGCGGCTGCCTCGATTGATCGCGTCGAGCG
>JBJMWN010000513.1:0-3279 GCA_045810085.1 Povalibacter sp.
CAGAATTGTTCAAACATTTCTCCAGATGAATTCGTTTATGAGTAGAAGCCGTTCACGCGCCGCTGCGCGGCTTCAGAAGCTTGGCGATGAGTCCAGTCCAACCGGTCTGGTGCGAAGCGCCGACGCCCCGCCCGATGTCCCCGTGGAAGTATTCGAAGAACAGCAGGTAGTCGCGAAAGTGAGGATCGTTCTGCATGCGCGCGTGCTGCGCGAACACGGGACGCTTTCCTTCTTCGTCTTTGAGAAAGATGCGGGTGAGGCGGCGGCTGATTTCGTCGGCGACTTGTTCGATGGTCAGCATGTTCCCGGAGCCGACCGGACACTCGACCTTGAAGTCATCGCCGTAGTAGTGATGAAACTTCTGCAGTGATTCGATCAGTAGATAGTTGACTGGAAACCAGATCGGACCGCGCCAGTTGGAATTGCCGCCGAAGAGACCCGAATCGGATTCTGCGGGCAGATAGCGCACGCGCAGATCCATCCCATCCACATGAAACGTGTATGGCTGGTCTTCATGGACTTTGGAGATCGCGCGAATGCCGTAGTCGGAGAGAAACTCGCTTTCATCCAGCATGCGAACCAGCAGTCGCTTCATTCGATGACCGCGCAGCAACGACAAGAGGCGTCGCTTGCCTGAGCCTTCGTGATCCCAGTGCGACACCAGCCGTGCCAGCTCGGGCCGATAGTTCAGAAACCATTCCAGGCGCTGGGCAAAGGCCGGCACTTTCTCGAGCAGATCCGGCTCCAATGTTTCGACCGCGAAGAGCGGAATCAGTCCGACCATCGAGCGGATCTTGAGCGGCGTCATGCGGCCGTCCGGTGTGTGCAGAACGTCGTAGAAGAACTTGTCGTGATCGTCCCAGAGGCCGATGCCTTCATCGCCCAGATTGCTCATCGCTTCCGCGATGTGCAGGAAGTGTTCGAAGAACTTGGTGGCGATGTCTTCGTAGACGTGGTTGTGCTGTGCCAGCTCGAGCGCGATGCGCATCAGATTCAGCGCATACATTGCCATCCAGCTGGTGCCGTCGGCCTGATCGATGTGGCCGCCGGTTGGAAGCTGCGCGCTGCGATCGAACACACCGATATTGTCGAGGCCCAGAAAGCCTCCCTGAAACACGTTGCGTCCTTCGGCATCCTTGCGATTCACCCACCAGGTGAAGTTCAGCATGAGCTTGTGAAACACACGCTCGAGGAATTCGAGATCGCCCTGATCGCCGCGTTGTTTGCGATCGATCTGGAACACGCGCCAGGTCGCCCAGGCATGGACTGGCGGATTCACATCGCCGAATGCCCATTCGTACGCGGGCATCTGACCGTTCGGATGCATGTACCACTCGCGAGTGAGCAGCACGAGCTGCTCTTTCGCGAAGCTCGCATCGATCAGCGCCAGCGGGATCGTATGGAATGCTAGATCCCACGCGGCGTACCACGGGTACTCCCATTTGTCCGGCATCGAGACGATGTCGGCGTTGTTGAGATGAACCCACTCGCGATTGCGACCATGACGACGGTTGTGCGGCGGCGGAATCTGCATGGCATCGCCCTTCAGCCACTGCGGCACGTCGTAGTAGAAGAATTGTTTGCTCCAGATCATTCCGGCGAACGCCTGGCGCTGCACCAAGCGCGCGTCCGCGTCAGTCATGTCGTGTTGAATCTCGGCGTAGAACTCATCGGCCTCGCGGACGCGTTGCGCGAACACGCGATCGAAATCTGCAAACGGTTTGTTCGGATTCGCCGAGGTGAGTCTCACGCGAACTTCTGCGGACTGCCCCGCATCGATGACGAGTGGAATCCACGCGGCGGCCTTCGTGCCGCGCAGTGCAGGGTTGACCGCGTCATCCCTGTTGCCGATCACACGTTCGTGGAACGCGTCTTTGACATACCCGGTATTTGGCGTGCCATAGAGTCGCTGAGTGTTCGTCTCATTGTCGGTGAACAGAAATTCGTGTGGGGCGGGTGCACTCACGTAGAAGCGATACGTGCCGAGCTGATCGTCTGATGCGATCACGTGGCCGGCTGCACCTTCGAGCGCCGGAGTCTTCGTATCGTGATGCCAGCGCCACGTATTGCGGAACCAGAGTTGCGGCAGCACGTGGAGCCGTGCCGATTCGGGGCCGCGATTGTGGACGGTGATGCGCATCAGCACGTCGTCGACGCTCGCCTGTGCGTACTCGACGAAGACGTCGAAGTAGCGGTTCTCTTCGAACGCACCTGTGTCGATGAGTTCGTACTCGGGAGCGCCGATGCCGCGGCGACGGCTTTCATCCAGCAGCTGCGCATAGGGGAATGCGCCCTGCGGATACTTGTAGAGCATCTTCAGATACGAGTGCGAAGGCGTCGCGTCGAGGTAGTAGTACAGCTCCTTGACGTCCTCACCATGGTTGCCTTCGCTGTTGGTGAGACCGAACAGACGCTCCTTCAGGATGGGATCGCGCTCGTTCCACAAGGCCACGCTCAAACACAGGCGCTGCTCGTCATCCGAAAAGCCTGCAATTCCGTCTTCGCCCCATCGATACACGCGGCTGCGTGCATGGTCGTGCGGAAAGTAGTCCCACGCGTTTCCATGTTCGCTGTAATCCTCGCGCACCGTGCCCCATTGCCGTTCGCTCAAGTACGGGCCCCACTTTTTCCAGGCGGGTGCGTGCTGACGACACTGCGCCAGGCGCTGCTGTTCCACGGGTGTCGCGTGATCAGAGCGTTGTGGTGCGCTTGCGCTGCGTGCTGCGTTTTTCATGAGATCTCTCGTTTTGGTCCAGTTCTCGCCAGGCTCTCAAGACTTCGGCCACACCCCAGGCTTGCGCGAAGCAACCGCGTGGCGTGAAGGGTGCATCGCCATCGAAGATTTCACTGATCTGACCCACGCAGGCTTCGCGCAGATGCGACTCCATCGACGCGAGATACTCGCGCGCGCGCGCCGCATCCTGATAGACGCGAAAATGTGCGCAGACGAATGGGCCGATCAGCCAGCTCCAGGTCGTACCCTGGTGATAGATCGCGTCGCGTTCGCTCGGCCCGCCGATGTAGCGAGGGGCATAGCGAGCATCACGCTCGTGAATGCTGCGAGAGGAGGCGGCCGCCAGACTTCTCAGCCCAACGGGCGTCCAAAGCGTTTTTGCACAGACATCAACGACCGCTTTCGCGCGGCCGTTCTCGAGCAGTGCGTGTCGCAACGAAACTGCAAAGAGCTGATTGGGCCGCAGACTCGGATCGTCGCCCTCCGGCGCATCGATCACGTCGTACAGGTATCCGCCGTCTTCAAACCAGAATCGTGCGTTGAAG
>JBJMWN010000514.1:0-12558 GCA_045810085.1 Povalibacter sp.
TGAATAACGTTCAGAAGTTCGATCGACGTGTTCGCACCGGCAACGTTCCGCCCGAGCAGTTTCTGACCAGCGAAGGCAAGATCCTGCGCATCGACTTCTATATGAAGTGGCGCATCTCGGATGTGTCGACGTTCTATCAGGCGACTTCGGGCGGCGATGCGCGAATCGCGGAAGGCCGATTGGGCGCCATCGTGAAGGACGGCATCAAAGGCGTCATTGCACGTCGAACAATTCAACAGGTGGTCGCTGCGGAACGCGCAGAGTTCACGGGGGAAATCCTCAAAGTGGCGGAAGCGAGCACCAAGGGACTCGGCATTCAGCTCGTGGATGTTCGCGTGAAGAAGATCGATCTTCCGGAGGAAGTCAGCGAATCCGTGTTCAATCGCATGCGTCAGGATTTCGACCGTCAGGCCAAACGATTGCGTGCTGAAGGTGACGAAAATGCAGAGAAGCTGCGCGCCGAAGCGGAACGTCAACGCACTGAAATCACCGCGGACGCGTACCGCGAGTCCGAGGTAATTCGGGGTGAAGGCGATGCTCGCGCCGCGGATATCTATGCTCAGGCGTACTCACGGAATGCTGACTTCTATTCTTTCTACCGAAGCATGCAGGCGTATTCGAAGGCCGTTGGCACGGACAGCGACGTATTGGTCGTGTCTCCGGACAGTGAGTTCTTCAAGTATCTGAATCGCTCGGGCAAGCGCTAAGTTCGCCCGCTCATGAATTGGACTGATCTGATCGCAGCGCTTGCGCTGTACCTGGTGCTGGAAGGCATTCTGCCGTTTCTCAATCCGCAGGCCATGAAGCGATTTCTGACCACGATGGCCGGCTTCACCGATCAGCAGCTGCGGATCTGGGGGCTGGTCAGCATGGTCGCGGGGCTGGTTCTCCTGTACGCGGTTCGATCCTGAGTTAATTCTGTCGATGCATCCTGCAAGATTTCTGCGGTGGATCCGCGCGGCTTTGAAGCAATGGGCGTGATGTTATGAGCAAGAACGTGGTCGTCATCGGCGCGCAATGGGGAGACGAAGGCAAGGGCAAAATCGTCGATCTGTTGACCGACAAGGTTCAGGGCGTGGTCCGTTTTCAAGGCGGACACAATGCGGGCCACACGCTGGTCATCAACGGACGCAAAACGATTCTGCGTCTGATTCCGTCTGGGATCCTGCACGATGGCGTGACCTGCTTCATCGGCAACGGCGTTGTCCTGTCGCCTAAGGCACTGTTCGAAGAGATGGGCGAGCTGCAACGCGCAGGCATCGACGTTCCGAAGCGGCTGCGAATTTCAGAAGCTTGTCCTTTGATTCTGCCGTATCACGTCGCGCTCGATCAGGCGCGCGAAGCCGCTGCGGGTGCTGCAAAAATCGGCACCACCGGTCGTGGTATCGGTCCAGCCTACGAAGACAAAGTCGCGCGTCGTGCGATCCGCGTGCAGGACTTGTACGCACGCGAGCGTTTCGCCGCCAAGTTGGGTGAGGTGCTCGACTATCACAACTTCGTCTTGCGCGATTACTTCAAAGCCAAAACGATCGATTTCCAGCAAACACTCGACGAAGCGCTGCAACTGGCCGATCAACTGCGGCCAATGGTTGCGGACGTGTCTGCTGAAGTGAATGCGATGATTCGTGCTGGCAAGCGGTTGCTGTTCGAAGGCGCGCAGGCCGCATTGCTCGATATCGATCACGGCACCTATCCATTCGTCACTTCAAGCAATTGCGTAGCGGGACAGGCGTGTGCTGGCGTCGGCGTCGGACCACAACAACTTCATTACGTGCTCGGCGTTGCAAAGGCGTACGCCACGCGCGTCGGCAGTGGACCGTTCCCGACGGAACTCGAGGATGAGGTCGGCGAGCATCTGCGTGTCAAAGGCAACGAGTACGGCTCGGTCACCGGACGTCCGCGACGCTGTGGGTGGTTTGATGCTGCAGGCTTGCGAAGAGTCGTGGAGCTGAACGGCATCTCGGGTCTGTGCATCACCAAGCTTGACGTGCTGGATGGCCTGGACACGGTTCGCGTCGCGGTCGGCTACAAAGTTCGTGGCGAACGACGGGACATTCTGCCCGTGGGTGCTGAAGCGCTCGCAATCTGCGAACCCATCTACGAAGAGCATCCGGGCTGGAAGGAAAGCACGTTTGGCGTGAAGTCCTACAGCGAGCTTCCACAGAATGCGCAGTCATACCTCAAGCGCCTGGAGGCTCTGGTGGGTGCGCCGATCGCGATCATCTCGACAGGACCGGATCGCACTGAAACGATCGTGCTTCATCATCCAGTCGAAGACTGATCCTGATCTTCAAAGCCGTTGACTCTCCAACGGCTTGTTCCCAGCCATCTAGATGCAACCGAAGCGCCGGACCGAGTCATCCTGGACTTGCTTGCCACCGGTGTCAGCGCTCTGATAGTCTGACTGCGGATGGCCGCTGCATTCCCTCTGCAATCCCACGAATGAGCGGTTATCGAGTCTGGCTACAGACCGGTGGCGGCCGTTGCTGCAGCGCTCATCACTGAGTGCCACGGTAACGGCCGCTGCCATTCACTCTCATCCCGCCCTTTTGCGTCTTCCTTGTCCGCGGTGAAAGCGAATTGCTTTCGAGGCCTTCACGCTCGCTGCTGTCGCTCGCTCCAGGATGTAGAGCGCATTGCGCGTTTCGGCTGCCTCAGGCGCGGCCACGCAATCTGAAGCGATCATCAACGCGTAGCGCCTGACGTGCGCATCAACCGCCGTGAACAACACACATTGATGCGTTGTCAGACCAGTCAGGATCAGCGATGAAATGTTCAGCTGACTGAGCAATTCTGTCAGCGAGGTGGCGTAGAACGCCGAATGCCGTGGCTTGAACAGGAAGTAGTCTTCCGGTGTCGGCAGCAGCGTGTGCACGATCTCGGCCGCGTCTTTCGAAGCGTTCACGCAGCGCTCGATAAATTTTGCCTGATCGCTTTCCCAGTGACCGCGAGTGTCATTCACGTAAATCACCGGTACTCCGGCGCGGCGCGCGCGAGCCTTGAGATTCGCGATTGTGCGCGCGATGCGTTTGGCGCCGGGAACGATCGCGTCCGCGTCCGGATACTGATAGTCCGAGATCAGATCCAGAATCAACAGAGCCATGCGACTTGGGGCCGGCATCCGTCGGCTCAGCTTAGAAAGGCAGGGCGAATCACTCGATCCGCCGTGCGCCTATTCGTGTGATCGCGGCCTTCGCTCGGGGCTGCCCACTTATTGCGGCTTGGTTTGAGCGGCATGCAGGCGAGCTTTCGCTTCGTCCGTGATCAGCTTGGCAACGCTCGTTTGGAGCTTGTTCTTGAGTCCGGTGACCACGTGATCGGAACCCGCCTTGAGCGCTTCGAACGCTGCGTCCGCCACCTCCGCGGGATCCTGTTTGTCGCCCTGAGCGGCGGCTGTGTCCATCATCTCAGCGCGTTCGAAAAAGTCCGTGTCGGTCGGGCCGGGCATCAGGACCGTGACGTTGACCCCGGTATGTTTCAGTTCGTAGCGAATCGCCTGGCCGAAAGATCTGAGGAAGGCTTTGCTCGCTGCGTAGACCGCTGTGTAAGGCCCCGGCATCGTTCCAGCGATGGACGAAGTGATCAGGATGTCGCCTCGGCCTCGATTCACCATGTCAAAGGCGACCAGTTTGATCAGGTGAACCTGCGAGGTGACATTGAGATTGATCAACGCGATTTCGGAATCGAGATCGGTCTGAGTCGCGAATAGCCCGCTCACTCCGACACCCGCATTCGCAGCCAACACATCGACAGGTCGCCCCAGGGCCGTGAGTGCTTGATGCAGCTGATTGACACCGTCTGGGCGCGAGAGATCCGCGACGATGATCTCCAGGTCCGCATCGGGGTCCGCGGCGCCCAGCCTTTGTGCCGCTTCGGTCAGACGGTTGCGATCTTCGGCAACCAAAGCGACGTCGTATCCTTCAGCGATGAACTTGCGCGCGAGCTCGTAACCGATTCCGCTGGAAGCGCCTGTGACAACTGCCATCGGACGTAAGGGTGCGTTCATGACGGATTCCCCCTAGCGGTGTGCGCTGTGATCGTCTTCTCCGAGTGAGTGGGCTTTTTCCTGATGCTGCTGCAGGGTCGGCAGCGTGGATGCCGCGAACTGACGTAACTCTTCGGGCAAGGTCGGGGTCTGCGAGGCTGCTTCGAACAGTGCAACTGCTCTGTCGTGACCTTTCGCCATTTCCGCTCGATATGCCACGTCGAAGTCAGCCCCAGTCAGTGAGGACAGCTTCTGCCTGACCGCTCGGTGTTCGGCGTCCAGTTCCGTCGGCAAAGCGAGATTCTCTTTTCCGGCGATTGTTTTCAGCTGCGCATCGGCAGCGGTGTGGTCCTTGACCATACGTTGTCCGTAGTCCTTCACCGATGCATCCTGGCCATTGCGCATCGCAAGCTGCCCGAGTTCGATTTCCGCTTTGCCGATGATGGCTGCTTGCGTTGCAAAGGTCTGCGCAGTCACAGGCTTGGTTGGACCCTGCAGAGAAGTGCTGATCTCTGTCCGGTCAGATCCAGATGTTTGCTGTGCGTCGGCCATGAACGAAGTGCTTAAGAGCACGATCAGGCTGACTTGCGCGATGTGGTAAGTGAGCGTTGACATATCAGCACCTCGACCGGACGCCAGCAGATGGTGCGAGCGGTCGCGTGTGCAAGGAATGACTCACATTCTTTGTTCCGCGTGTGCGGATGCCTGCCTTTGTTCTCTCGGCAAGCAAGACAAGCATGCGTACGTGCTTCCAGCTGCGCACGAAAACAGGAGTACCGCATCGTCGAACAGATCGGGGAATCCACCACGCCTTCGTGCGAATTGCAGTAGAGTTCGCCCGCGCGCATCACTCTCGGCGGATTATTCTCGATGTTCGAGTAACGTCCTACAGCGTGAGCGCTAAAATTCAGGAACTGATGTAAAAGAAGTTGCATTATGTTTCTGCAAAGCGCGACTTAGGACAGTCGCTTGAGGGCGGCGGGAATGAGGTCATCGAAGACCATGCTGACCGCCACCGAGATATCCAATCGAGCGAGACTCAGGTGACCGCATCTTCCAACGATGTGTTGAGCGGCAAGCACGTTATGGTCGTAGAAGACAGTGGGGTGCTGTGCTGCATGCTTGAGGAAATCCTCAAGGGTGCAGGGTGTCAGCTCGCCGGCCCATACACTCACGTCGAAGAGGCGGTGCAGGCCGCGAAGTCGCAAAAGCTTGATGCCGCGCTGTTGGACATTCGCGTACGCGGAGAGCTGGTCTCGCCGGTGGCGCAGGAACTGGATCGCCGCGGCGTGCCTATTCTGCTGACATCGGCCTATCACATCGACGACATTCCACGTTCATTGCGTCGAGCTGCTTTTCTGCGCAAGCCTTTCACCGAAGAGGATGTGCTGGAGAGACTCAGTGCTCTTCTCATGCCGCAACAGAAAGCAGTTCAGACGTGACAGAGATGTCCCACACCTATCGAATCCAGATCGTCGAAGACCAGTACTTCGTAGCGATGGATTGTCAGCAGGCGCTCGAGGATGCAGGTTTCGAATGCACTGGACTTGCCGCGAGTGCAGAGCGAGCACTGGAGATTGTGGCGCGCGATCGCCCAGATCTGATGCTGATGGATATCCGGCTTTCTGGGCCGACTGATGGTGTTGACGCGGCGACAAGAATTTTTCGCGAGTACGGCGTGCGCAGTATTTTTTCGAGTGCGCATGCAGACACTATGACGCGGCGTCGCGCCGAAGAGGCGCATCCCCTGGGTTGGCTGCAGAAGCCGTTCAGTCCAGATCATCTCATCGATGCAGTCAGGACTGCGGTCGAAGAACTAGAGCGCGAGGCTTCCGCGAGATTGACGGCCGTTGCAGGATCTTCAGCTCGCCATCTGACGCGAGATTGGTAGACCACTGTCGACTTCACAACAGCACGTACGCATGTTGTGACACTCCTGTCGATACTGCTCGGAACCGCCGACACGCAGTGCGCATTGCAACGAGGCCAAAGCAATTCGCAGTACAGGAGCTAGCCATGGCCAGAGCCACGCAGAGTCGTAACAGCGATAAGCCGCAGGATGCGATTGCCCTGCTCAAGCAGGATCATCGCACCGTCGAGCAGCTGTTCGAGCAGTTCGAAGACACAGAAGAAGGCGAGGGGATTCCGATTGCACAGCAGGTGTGTCAGTTACTCACCATCCACACGCAGATCGAAGAAGAGATTCTCTATCCCGCCGCTAAGGAAGCATTAGCCGCAGAGGATGAAGAAGAAGCCGAACTGGTCTATGAGGCGGAAGTCGAACACGCCAGTGCAAAAGATCTGATCGCCAAGATTGAGGACATGACTGAGCAGGACGAGCAGTACAACGCTACCGTCAAGGTGTTGAGTGAGTACGTCAAGCACCATGTCAAAGAGGAAGAAGGCGAATTCTTTCCCGCGCTCAAAAAGACAGAGCTGGATTTGAAGGAGTTGGGTTCGCGTCTCGCCGATCGCAAGCAGCAACTCATGACGGCTATGGGAGTGGCAGAACCTGAGCAGCAGGAGTCCTCGCCGCGCCGCCGCGCTTCAACCAAGTCACGCAGCACAAAAGCGAAAGCTCATGTTGCGAGTCGCGCGAAGTCGAAGTCATCGGGACGAAGTGCCCGGCACTGATGCGTTTACAGACAGCCGGAGCCACAACGGTGAAGCCCGGGTTCTGGCTGTCTGTGTTTACGCTCGTGACAGGACGTCCGAGTCGTCGCTCCAATAGCTGCGGTTCACAAGCAGCTGTTACGCGCAACTAGTGCTGCATTCCCTGCCACAGAGTTCGTGCAGGTTCTGACGCCAACGCATGTTCGATATCTTCGCGTCCTGGCGTGTCTTCTTCCAATGCCTTACGCAGATTCGATGCGTACTTGGGGATGTGTTTCGGGGGGAGTAGCGGCTCGTTAGGATCGATCGGCGCTTCGATCAGCGCGGGTCCCGTCACGGCGAGTGCCTGGTCCAGCACGCTGCCATACTCTCCCGCAGATTCAACGCGAAACGCAGCGATCCCCATCGCTTCAGCTACCTTCGCAAAGTCGATGGGTTGCAGCTCGCATTCGTACTCTGGATGACCCAGGAACAGCATCTGCTCCCATTTGATCTGACCGAGCGTGTTGTTCTTCACTACCACGATCTTGATGGGTAGCCGGTAGCGCACGATGGTCGCGAGCTCCCCAAGCAACATGCTGAGTCCACCATCGCCAACAAAAGCAAACACAGGTCGATCGCGGTAAGCCAACGCAGCAGCGATGGCATACGGAATGGCGCAGGCCATCGAAGCCATCATTCCCGAGCCGAAGAACACCTGACTCTCGATCGCATCGATATAGCGCGCGCATAAACCTGTGTTGTGACCAGAATCCCACGCGACGATCGCGTTCGAAGGAAGTCGACGACCGAGCTCGAGTGCGACGCGGCCGGGTTTGAGCGGAAAGTCGTCGGCATCACCCACTTGCTGCAATAGCTGACGCCAGTCCTGCATGCGTTCCTGAATCGAATTCAGGAAGCTGCGGTCCTCTTTGCGGTTCACTTTCCATTCGAGCATTTCAAGTGTGGCTCGTGCGTCGCCGATCAATGCGGCTTCCGCAGGCGCGCGCAGCCCGATGTATGCCGGATCCCGATCGATCTGGACGGTGCGAGCCTGTCCCGGTTTCGGGTAATACTCGATATATGGAAACCTCGAGCCCACGATCAGTAGCGCGTCACATTTGTCCATGGCTTCTTGCGACGGACGCGTGCCGAGGAGACCGATTCCACCCGTCACCAGGTTGTTCTGATCTGCAATAGCTGCCTTTCCAAGCAGCGCTTTTACAATCGGCGCACCCAATTTTTCAGCGACTTTCTCGAGTGCGTCGCCTGCATGCAGCGCGCCTCCACCGGCGAGAATGGTGACGCGTTGCGCCTGATTCAAAATATCCGCCGCGCGCTGCAGTGCTTCCTCAGTTGGAACCTGCCGCGCGTCTGCCATGGCTTGTGAGTTGTGGCCCTCGACATTGCGCATCGATCGAGTGGCTTCGTCCAACGTCTGCTCCTGCACATCGGTCGGTAGCGCCAGGTGAGTCACACCGCGTCGCGTCAGCGCGAGACGGCAGGCGAGGTTCGCTACGTTCTCGACGTGAGCGGCACTCATGACTCTCGCGCTGTAAATCGCGACATCGCTGAAAAGCTTGCCGTGATCGATGTCCTGCTGTGTGAAGGTATCGATCAGGTCGTGATAGGGAAGGCCGGTCAGTGCCAGCACCGGCACATCGTCGGCTTTGGCGTCGTACAGACCGTTGAGCAGATGAACGCCACCCGGGCCACTCGTGGCGAGGCAGCAGCCAAGTCTGCCCGTAAGTTTTGCGTAGGCGCATGCCATGAACGCCGCCGACTCTTCGTGACGCACCTGAATGAATCGAAATTCGTTGGAGCGCAGCCGAATGGCCTCCATCACGCCGTTGATGCCATCACCGGGCAAACCAAAGATGGTGTCGACGCCCCAGCGCTGCAGGACGTCGAGCAATAGTGTGGAGGCGTTGGCGCTCATGGATGGCTCCAGACAGAAAAGAAGAAGAGTGGAAGTAGAAGAGTCAGCGCGAGAGCACGGTGAGCATGTGCTCGGGAGAGCTCACGGTATAAGGATCGTCGTCCTCGCCCGCGTCATTGATGCCTGGCTCTTCGAAGAAATGTTCGATGGTCTGATCCCGCACGACCATGGAGTAGCGCCAACTCCGATAACCGAATCCAAGGTGCTCGCGATTCACGAGCATACCCATGCGACGAGTGAAATGACCCGAGCCGTCGGGAATCAGTCGAACTCTGCGGATGCCGAGATGCCGGCCCCACTGAAACATGACGAACGCATCGTTCACACTGATGCAGTAGATTTCATCCAGCCCGGCCTGCCGCAACTCGTCATAGCGACGCTCATAAGCAGGGCACTGCTCGCTCGAACACACGGGAGTGAAAGCACCCGGCAAGCTGAAGACCGCGGCACGCTTGCCCGCGAAAAGATCAGCAGTCGTGACGTCCTGCCACCGATAAGGATTCTCACCAGCGACAGACTCATCGCGCACACGCGTCTTGAAGACGATCTGTGGCAGCTTGCGACCGATCATAAGAAAAAGTTGCAGGAGTGCGGAAGAACAGACCCAAGCCCAATGTCACGGCATCGGGCGGAGTTCCGCCAGGAAGAAGATTGCGAAGAGGAAAGGTGGCCCGAGCGTGAAGCTCGGGCCAATCGCAACGAGCGTTGCCGCTAGGCTGACACGCCCATCGAAAATTCCTCGCGGCCATGTGTTGCGCGCGAAACGCTGCGCTCAGTCGCAAGCCTCACACGCGCGTAGGCGTTGAGCTTGTTGTAGAGCGTTTTGAGGCTGCAGCCGAGGACCTCGGCGGCGCGACGCTTGTCACCATCGCAGTACTTGAGCGTGACCTCGATCAGCGATTGCTCCGCCTCATCGAGTCTTGAGCCCAGAGGCACGTGCAGTGCTTCCACATCCCGAGGCTGTGCCGCCGTCGCGCTCGCGAGCGTAGGTGACAGCCGGATCGACAGCTCCATTTGCAGTACGTCGTCTGCAAGGATGAACGCGCGCTCGATCGTGTTCTTCAGTTCGCGGACGTTTCCGCTCCATCGGTGATGTGTAAGATTTTCAGCAAAAACCGGTGAAAAAGTTTTCTGGGCGACAGAGTTCTTGTTGAGCAGATCAAGGAAGTGCTGAGCGAGAAGGGGCACATCACCTGCCCGTTCCCGCAATGGCGGAATTTGCAACGGGAACACGGCTAGTCGGTACATCAGATCTTCGCGCAGCTGACGATTCGCCACTGCTTCGAACACATCCCGGTTGGTGGCTGCGATCACCCTGATGTCCGTTTTGATTTCCTGTGTGCCGCCGACACGGTAGAAACGTCCAGTTTCCAGTACACGCAGCAGTCGCGTTTGCATGTCCAGCGGCATCTCCGTGACCTCATCGAGGAACAAAGTGCCTCCGTTCGCGCGCTCGAAAACACCCGCGTGACTGCGCGAAGCTCCCGTAAAACTGCCTTTTTCATAGCCAAACAGCTCGGCTTCGATCAAAGAGGCAGGTATCGAACCGCAATTGATCGCCACCATCGGGCCGCGAACCCGCTGGCTCAAGAGATGGATGCACTCGGCGACGACTTCTTTGCCGGTGCCACTCTCACCCATGATCATCACCGTGGCTTCGGTCGGCGCCACGCGTTGGATGAGTTGGAAGACTTGCCGCATTGCGTGCGAACGTCCGAGTAAATTGCCGAGGCCGTTCTCGTGCAGAGCGATTGATTCATCCACTGTGGTTGCTCCAGAGGTCACATGACCGTGCGATGCAAATACTTCCAGCGCTGTCCGGGTTCCAGTTGTAAATCTGTTTTTTTTACTCTTCATCAGCACTTCGCGTATGTGGACGATTCTCTGACGCTACGAATCGCACATCGCGTTGCAACGGCAGATTACGAGTCGAATGCAACTCGGCACAGAACTTGCCCCTTTATCTTCGAATCGTCGATGTAGCGATTCGCAGCGCGTGTTCATCAGTCAGGGGTAGTCATGTCTTTACGGAGCGATTCAGTCGATGCAGGAGCCGTGCGGAATACGTATCCATGGATGCAGGCAAATGACGAAAGGGAACTTTCATCCCCCGAGCGTTGCAAGATCAGCATCTTTGGACTCGGCTATGTAGGAGCCGTCTCTCTTGCGTGTCTCGCGCGTGACGGACACGAAGTGACGGGCGTCGACATCGACCCCGCCAAACTCGCGCTCCTGCAATCTGGGCAGGCGCCGATTGTCGAGGCCGGTATCCAGGAACTCACCCGCGCGGTGATGCGGGGCGGCACTGTTCACGTCACAGAGAACGTGCGTCAGGCCGTGCTGGCTACTGACATTTCGTTCGTTTGCGTGGGTACACCAGCGCAGCGCAACGGCAGCCAGGATCTCGGAGCTATCACACGAATCGCGACACAGCTCGGTACTGCGCTTCGAGACAAGGAAACGCGGCATGTGATCGTGATCCGCTCGACTGTACAGCCGGGCACGGTTGAAGGAATCGTGCAACCCGCCATCGAAGAAGCCTCGGGCCTCAAAGCGGGCAAAGACTTCAGCCTGTGTTTCCAGCCTGAGTTTCTTCGCGAAGGCACGTCCATTCGCGACTATGACAATCCGCCGTTCACCGTGGTCGGTTCGACGGATGACTACGGCGCCGAAATGCTCAGGAGTGTCTTCGGTGAACTGCCCGGAGAATTCATTCGCACGTCGATCAGGACTGCGGAGATGCTCAAGTATGCGTGTAATGCTTTCCACGCTTTGAAGATCACGTTTGCAAACGAGATCGGCCGTATTGCACAGCCGCTCGGCGTCGATCCGCACGAGGTGATGAAACTCCTGTGCATGGATCGTCAACTCAATATTTCATCTGCGTATCTGCGTCCCGGCTTTGCGTTCGGCGGCTCGTGTCTGCCGAAGGATCTGAAAGCACTCGTGCACGCAGCGAAGACGCATGACGTTGACGTACCGATGCTGAGCAATGTGCTCACCAGTAATATGGCTCACGTCGATATGGCTGTGGATCGAGTGCTCGCGAGCGGCAAACGCAGCGTGGGGCTCGTCGGTCTGAGCTTCAAGCCGGGTACCGACGATCTGCGTGAAAGTCCTCTGGTGATGATGGCCGAGCGCTTTATCGGCAAAGGCTTGCAGCTTCAGGTCTTCGATCCTCAGGTCAATGTGGCGCGTTTGATCGGTGCCAACCGTCGCTACATCGATGAGAGCATTCCTCATATCGCTTCGTTGATGACGACCGATCTGGATGAGCTGGTGAGAAGCTCCGATGTGCTCGTCGTGGCCATGAAGAATGCAAGTGTGCTCGATGCGCTCGAGCGACATACCCGGCCCGAGCAAATGCTGCTCGACATTGCAGGTCTGCCCGATCCTACGGCTCAGCGCGCCAGCTATCAGGGAGTGTGCTGGTGAGTGCAGAGCTCAAAGAGCCGGTTGTGACACCTGCCGTAGTGGCAAGGAAGGCACGACGCGTACTGATCATCGTCGAGAACTTGCCATGCCCCTTCGATCGCCGTGTATGGCAGGAGGCGCGAACGCTGGCAGCGCATGGGTACGTCGTCTCGATCATCTGTCCGAAGGGCCATGGGTGCACCTCGAGCTATGAGGAGATCGATGGGATTGCAATCTATCGACACTCGATGCCGTTCGAAGGCGGCAGCGGCGCGATTGGCTATCTGGGCGAATACACCTGGGCTTTGCTTTGTGAGTTCGTGTTATCGCTGCGTGTGCTGTTCACACGTGGCTTCGATGTGATCCATGGGTGCAATCCTCCAGACCTGATCTTTCTGATCGGCCTTATTTACAAACCGTTCGGCAAGAAGTTTCTTTTTGATCATCACGACATCAATCCAGAATTGTACGAAGCGAAGTTTCAGCGCCGCGATTTCTTCTATCGAATGATGGTCGCGCTCGAGCGTCTGACTTTCAGGACGGCGAATGTCTGCATTGCGACCAACGAGTCTTACCGACGCATCGCGGTGGAGCGAGGCGGTCGACGGCCGAATGAGGTGTTCGTAGT
>JBJMWN010000515.1:0-6612 GCA_045810085.1 Povalibacter sp.
GCTGCAGCGAGTCCTCGAGCTTCTGGGTAGGGAGACGCGCCCCGGTCGGCTACTCGCCTACGTGGGAGCGAAATACTTCCAGGGACAGGAAGGGCAACTCACCGAGTTCACGATCGCGACGGAGGTGTTCGGACGTTCGCCGAAGACCTTTGATCCCACCCAGGACGCGGTCGTACGCGTCGAAGCGCATCGCCTGCGCAAGAAACTGCGTGAGACATACGACAAGAGCCACGACCCAGCGTCCCTGCAGATTTCGATACCCGCAGGCACGTACACGCTCAAGTTTGTTCCGGCTCCTCTGCCGCAGACGTCCGCAGGCCGGCCGTTGACAGATTCAGCCGACTCACCTTCCGAGATTGGCTCTGACGCCGGCTCCCGCCGTCCGCTCTCCAAGCGTGCGGTGTATGCGCTCTCTCTTATAAGTGCATTGGCTGTGGCGATTCT
Source organism: Povalibacter sp. (assembly GCA_045810085.1). Lineage (GTDB taxonomy): Bacteria > Pseudomonadota > Gammaproteobacteria > Steroidobacterales > Steroidobacteraceae > Steroidobacter. The sequence goes on from JBJMWN010000515.1 coordinate 445, forward strand.
GGTAACGATGACGATCCATCGTTCGGATCCGAGCCCGAAGGCCTCGCCGCCAACGAACATAGAAGAGCACTCATCACCCAGTGCGACCGGCGCGACTGATGCCGATGAAGTGCACATCATGGCCGGCTACAGCGGCAGTGAAGTGATCGATCAATCCGGCGTGCATTGGACACCGGATCGCTTCTATACGGGAGGCGGACAATGGGCACGTGATGAGGGCTTCGTTCGTCGCACCAGTCGGCCCTTCCTGTTTGCCAACTGGAGAACCGGAGAGTTCGGCTATGACATACCCCTCAAGAAGGGCGTCTATGAGATGCGCTTGTTTTTCGTCTCTTCAAACCATGTGGGAGAGGAGAAACTCGCAGGTTTCAACGCATCATTGAACGAGACCCCATTTTTGACGGCGTTCGACGTGAACATCAGCGCGCCCGGGGCTGATGTGGCTGAAGAGCAAGTGTTCAGAGATATCGCGCCCGATGAGGACGGCTACGTGCACCTGCGATTCACGAACCAGGTTGGCACAGCCTCACTCAGCGCGCTGCAACTCACTCCCGGCGTTCCTCACAAACTCAAACCCATCCGCATCATCACGCAGCCGACCTCGTTCCTCGACCGCAAAGGTCAACGCTGGCGAGCCGACGACTACTTCATGAATGGGCTTCGTTCTATCGAACGACGCAAGGTCACCGGCACCGATGACCCGGAGCTCTTCGGCGGCGAACGCTTCGGCAATTTCAGTTACACCATTCCGGTCGATGCGCGAGATCGGTACACCGTGGTGTTGCATTTCGCAGAGTTCTACTTTGGCCCACAGCTTCCAGGAGGCGGTGGGATCGGCAGCAGGGTCTTTCACGTGTTCTGTAACGGACAGACACTGCTTCGAGATTTCGACATTTACAAGGAAGCGGGCAGCCAGAAGATTGTGACCAAGACGTTTGCTCACATCCGCCCTTCGGCACAAGGCAAGATCAACCTGACGTTTGAACCCGTTGCCAACAATGCGACCGTGTCGGCGATCGAAGTCCTGGACGAGTCGGGCGATCCTGGCGAGTTTTGAATGTGGTTTCCGACAGCGTCTTGCGAGAGCGCAGACGCCCCGCGTCGCCGAGCAACTTTGCTGCGAACTCATCGCTACCTAGAACGCAGCGATCGTTCGGATTTCGAGACGCTCGCCTATAGGCAACCTTACGGTTGCCATTCCTATCGCATCGGTCTACAGTCAAACGCAACCTGGAGGTTGCCTATGACTCACAGCACCGATTGCATCGAGAAGCAAATAGTTCTGCGCGCTTCGCTCTCACGCGTCTGGAGTGCGATCACCGACTCGAAGCAGTTCGGGGCTTGGTTCGGTGTCGAGTTCGAAAGCGAATTCACGGCAGGCGCGCATATCCAAGGCAAGATCGTTCCCACGAAGGCAGACGCCGAAATTGCGAAGAGCCAGGAACCCTATTCTGGAACACCGTTTCAAGTCTTTGTGGTACGCATCGATCCGATGCATACGTTTGCGTTCCGTTGGCATCCTTATGCAGTCGAGCCTGGGCAGGACTATACGAAGGAGCCGACCACGCTCGTCACCTTCGAGCTTCGCGAGACACCCGACGGCACATTACTGACGATCACTGAATCAGGCTTCGATCAAATTCCGTTGGAGCGCCGCGCGCAAGCCTTCACTCAGAACGAGCAGGGCTGGACCGCACAAACGCAGCTCATTCAGAAGTATCTGGAGCAGGTCGCTCGAGGAGAAGCGTGAAAGCGACGCACAGGTGGAAAACAAACGCAGTGGCAAAGGTGTCGAACGCCGCGTTGGTATTCGCGGCGCTCGGCGATGTCACGCGTCTGCAGATCGTCATACGACTTTGCGACGGTGGTCCACAATCCATCGTGCGCTTGACGGAGGGCTCCAACGTTTCACGTCAGGCGGTGACTAAACATCTGCGAGCGCTCTCCGATGCGGGTGTGGTACGCGTCGAGCGCCTGGGACGTGAAACGTTGTGGGAACTCGAGCCGAAAAGCTTCGCCGAAGCGAGTCAGTATCTGGAGCGCATCTCGCAGCGATGGGATCGCGCGTTGCTTCGGTTGAAAGCGTTCGTGGAAGAGTGAGCGAGTCATCGAACGTCGAGCAGAAGCTCGACTGATTCAGCAGAGTTCCAGTCCCGCTGGGTTGAGGAGCGTTGTATGGGCGGAGGCATTCAAGGGTTTGCGCCAGGCATCGACCTCATGTTTTGGATTCATCGACGAGAACAGATCGAACACCTGGGCATTGCAGCGGTCGTTCATCGCACGACCATGCGCCGCCAGATTCTAGCCCATCCCTCCTACTACACGGCGCCGCCTGGCGCCACCGAGGGAGGTGGAAGCGGAGCTGGACCGTTCTACTTGAGCTTCTATCTACCGCAACGAGTGTTCCGCATCGATGGCACTGATGTACTCACAATGCCGCCAGATCACAACGTGGTGCTCTTGGTTGAAGAAGAGCGACAGCTACGCATAGTAGCGACGCATGCCGTGACATCTTCGCTCGGCTCGAACATCGTCCGAGACACTAATCGGCTGGGCAGTTTTGTCGAACTCATCCGTGAGCGGCTTCATGAGTCGCCGGAAACACGGGCGTTTCTAGCTCGCTCTTGAGATGAGTTCGGCTAAGACTGATCTGGACGCTGGATCGTCTATCACAAGCAAGGGTCAGAGTCGCGCGACTACAAGAACAGGTCGCCGTTGAATTACCTCATTCAGTGAAGGAACGCCGCGGTCTCGATTGAAAGCGCACCCATTCGCGGCCAGAATCGCTAGCAGCAGCTCGCCGCAAACGAAAACGAGAGACTTGGGGATTTCGCCATCACCTCACCTGAAAGGCGATGCTGCTCGCAACCTAAGTATTCGATGTGGACTGCGGAACAAGTGCGACTGAGCAGGTCGCCGTCTGCTCGCACTTCACACAAGGACCAAAGATGCCTGCTACAGAACTCGTCGTGCGCTCCGGTAGCCGCAAACGAATGGACCACGTCGACGCTGATGGACCACGCAAAGCGCGGCTGTGCACGCTCATCACGATATGCCTGACGGCTGTGACTGGTTGTGGTGGCGGCGGTAACGGCGGTAATGGCAGTCCTTCCAGCGGCGTGAACACCCCCGCTGCGGACCCGCTGTTCGTGGAGTGCACCTCTACCGTTGCCATTGATGCGCACGATCCGAAGCAGCCCGTCATCACGTTGACAGGCCCAGCGGTGATCAATCAAGCGATCGGCAGCAGCTACGTTGACGCAGGCGCCTTTGCGATCGACCCGGCCGAGGGAGATATCAGCCCTCAGATTCAGGTCAGCGGATTGAACACGCTGAACGCGAACGTCGCAGGCGACTATCTGGTCCGTTACAACGTGCAAAACAGCGCGCGGCTCGCAGCGGCCGAAGTCGTGCGAGTAGTGCGGGTCAATGCGGGGAGCGGCGCAAGTTTTACGGCTCGCGATATCGGCACCACGCGCGGGCACATGGGCTATTACGAGCATCTGCCGGTGAACTACGGCGATGACCCTGATCAAAAATATCCGCTGATCATTTATCAGCACGGCTGGTTCCACGCGCGTTTTCTCAATCCTCACACCGTTCAGGTGCCGCTCTCGACCATCGAAGACGGAAATATCGTGCAGATCTACAAGAGCGGCAGTTGGGACAATTCGCTCCCATTCATCGTGCTGTCGCCGCAGCGATGCCTGGATGCGTTGGAACCCGCCATCACGGCCGCGCAAACCAAACGCTTCATCGACTACGCCATCAACACTTACAAGGTCGATCCCACACGCATTTACATGGGCGGCCACAGCCAGGGATCCGGCGATACATGGGACTACGTCGCGAACTACCCGAAACAACTCGCAGCCATCTTTCCAATCTCAGGAGGCTATGGCTCTGCGATTGGGTGCACGCTCAAAGAAACCCCGGCGTGGGCGTTCATCGGCAGAGAAGACGCCACGGTTCCGTACTTGAACCAAGTCACGACTGTGAATTCCATAAACGACTGCAATCCGCTCGAACGAGCAAGAATCACCGTTTTTCCTGGTATCAGTCACAACGATATTGAAATGCCGGTGCTGGGCCTGACCAGCCTCGGTCAGGGCCTGATCCAATATGATCTCTACGACGAGAGCATCTACGACTGGCTGTTGCAGCACAGTCGGCAGTGAGACTTCGCAGCTCTGAAATTGCGCGTTGGTGTTCGCTGCGCGCGTCAACTGTGATTCGACATCACTGCGTGCACGCAGATCTCGATCGAGAGATGCCACCAAGCTGTGCGAGTCGCTCAATCACCACCGCTTGCGATGCGAGTAGTCCTGCCCGCGTACTCGTCCACTCCTTAGCCAAGCACCCCTCACGCATCGAGAGATGCATCGCAGTACGGCGTGTCTTGCAGTGGGACGAGATTGTTGCGTGCGTAGCCGATGAACAGAGGCTACGAAGTTCGATCACTTCAATGAGAACGATTTTCTGAGCGGATCAGGCGGAACGATGGTGGGTGTCCAATGTGTGACGCAGCTTCCGCCTGACGACCTCGTCACAAGTGTCCCCCGGGTCAGCGTTCCTGATGCTCGACCGGCCGAGGATCGTCCAGCAGCTGGATCGAAGTCGCGGGCCCGAGATCGGGATCGACCCAAGAAGACAATGCCCAAACGATGGACTTGGCGTGGGTCACTTCGAGAACTTGCACGGTGCCTGGCCATCGCGCAGTGTCTTTTTCTCCGGCGATCCACATGCACAGGACGGTGTTGCCGTTCGCGAGCCGGCTGGCAGTCTGGATGTTTCCGAGCTGGTAGCCGGGTGCATCCGATGCGGTGAATTCCCACACCGTACTCCCATCTGGATTCACTTCGCGCGCGTAGCGGTTATCGTCACCCGCGATCAGAGTGTTGCCGTTCAGCAGTCGCACAGCTTGCCACGGTGACTGCGCGGCAACCTTCCAGAGCTCTCTGCCTTCGAGGTCGTACTCGACGACCTTGTCCTCGCCGAGGTGTGGAACCAACAGCGTGCCCGCACGGGTCATGCGGATGTGCCGGAATTGTCGATGCGGATTCTCAACACCCGTTGGGATTGGAATTTCTTTTTCCACCGCGCCGGTCGCCGTGTCGATGATCATCGCCAAGGCAGGCGTGCCGTTCCGCATGATCAACACGCGTCCGTGGCCCAGCCATTGAATGGAATGCACTTCGGTGGCGGGCGGGGCAATGTAATCCCAGATGAGCCGCTTGTCGGCACTCACCATGCCGGCGCCCGACATGCGGGAGAAGATCACATTGCCATTGGGCAGCAGCGTGGCGTCATCAAATTCCTGGATACCCCCTTGCGGCGACTTGATGGGTACCGAGTACTGCCACACCACCTTGCCTTGCCGGACCAGAAAAATGGATTGCTCGTCGGGCTTACGCGTGTCCCACTCGCCGGCGTACAAAAAGGGATGTTGCCGGGTACCTTTGCCCGGAAGCCGAGCCGGCGCCGCGCCCGATGACGCATGTTCATTCACCGTCTGCGATGCGCAGGCCGAGAGCGCGCAAGCGAACGCGAAAAACAGGAATCTCCCCACGTTTCTGCTCCCAGCGCAGCGGCCAATGCGGTGACTAGGAACACAAGGTTCTTCACGGGGTTCTTTCGGCTGCGCTTTTCCTATCATTTGTTCGGCCGTGAGATTCGCAGCAGCGCGCCATCGCTCGCCTCGGTGAGTACGTATAACGAGGCATCGGGGGCTTGCTTCACATCACGGACGCGCTGATGGCGATCGCGCAGCAGCCACTCCTCGCCAACCACCTTGTCGTTTTGCAACTCGAGTCGAACGAGCTTCATGTCGAGCAGGCTCGCGATAAATAGATTGCCTTTCCACTCAGGAAACATGTCGCCGTCGTAGAAGACGATCCCTGACGGCGCGATTACCGGATCCCAATAGTAGATAGGCTGCTCAAGCCCCTCTTTGGTGGTGATGGCTTCCCCGATCTTCCGGCCGTCATACTCGATGCCGTAGGTGATAACTGGCCATCCGTAGTTGCGGCCCGCCTTGACCAAGTTGAGCTCATCTCCGCCGCGTGGGCCGTGCTCGATGGTCCACAGCCGTGCCTGCCCGTCGAGGGTCGCCCCTTGTACGTTTCGGTGCCCGTATGACCAGATCTGTGGCAGCGCGCCCTTCTGCCC
>JBJMWN010000516.1:0-3420 GCA_045810085.1 Povalibacter sp.
TGCGAGATTGGCGATGAAAATGGACATGGTGAAACCGATGCCGCCCAGTAATCCGGCACCGCCAATGTGACGCCACGACAGATCTGTCGGTAACCGACACAGGCCAATCGCCACAGCCAGGAAACTGACGCAGAAAATTCCGACCGGCTTGCCTACCAGGAGCCCGAGAATGATGCCAAGGCTGTTAGCTGTCAGCAGATCACTCGTCCAAGTAGAGCTGAGCGGGATCGCCGTATTCGCAAGCGCAAAGAGAGGCAGCACTGCGAACGCGACCGGCTTATGCAGAATGTGCTCGAGCCGCGCCGAGGGAGAAACCTGATTCTTATTGCTGGCTGAGTACGGGAGGACGAATGCGAGCAGCACACCTGAGATCGTCGCGTGAACTCCCGATTTCAGAGTGAAGTACCACATCAGGATTCCGAGCATCAGATATGGCGAGAGTGCCATGATGCGAAAGCGACGGTTCATTACGGCCATGACCGTGAGCACACCCAGCGCAGCGATGAGGTACAGCGGCGCCAGATCCGAGCTGTAAAAAACGGCGATGACGATGATGGCGATCAAGTCATCGATTACGGCGAGCGCAGCGACGAAGAGTCTGAGAGAGGCTGGAACGCGGCTGCCGACAATGGCCAGCACCGCAAGGGCAAACGCAATGTCAGTCGCCATCGGAATGCCCAGGCCAGACTGCGTGTACGTTCCGTGATTCAGCGTGAAGTGAATCGCCGCAGGCACAGCGACGCCTCCCGCAGCCGCGGCGATGGGCAACAGCGCGTTACGAAGATCTGAAAGTTCGCCGTCGTACAGTTCTCGCTCGAGCTCCAGCCCGATCAGCAGGAAGAACACCGCCATCAGCCCGTCGTTGATCCAGTGCTGAATGCTGAGGCCCGCGAGAGGTACATGCCAGAAATGCCGATAAGCTTCTCCAAGCGGTGAGTTCGCAACGCCAAGAGAGGCGGCGGTACACAGGATCAGCAGGAATCCGGATGCTTTCTCCGACTGAAAGAATTCGTCGAATATTTTCGACAGCGGCTTCTGAACTGTGTTCGGCATCAACGTGTCCTGTGCTCAGTGCAAGCACTAAGCTCAACATCGGAGTGAGCGAAACACTCCAACCCTTCAGATGCCGTGAAGTTGCGCCGATTCAGAATCTTGTTTTCTTCGTCATGCATCGGCTCAGTGATCTCGTGAGCGATGTGCGCCCTTCGGTCCCATGCGGCGCCATACGTCATGGGGAACTTCATATTGCTCGCGGATGTAATCGGCGTCGTTGAGACCGATCAATTCGCGTTGTACGACGTAGCCCCACAGTTTTTCTGCGGCTTCATCGACGAGTGCGAGTCGGGTGGTTCGAAGCTGTGAAGCCTCTGTCGTGCTTCGATCGTATTCAGCCAACAGGTCAAGCGCCCTGCGCAGACGACGACCGGATTCCGCGAGCGAAGCAGCGACCTCCTCCGAGATGTTCGCCTGCATCGGTCCTTCGAATCGACTCATCGACATGGTCAGCCATCCACGGGTGCAACGGGCGTGTCGAGAATCAACTGATAAAACCCGAGATCCAGCCAACGCCCGAACTTGAAGCCAGCTTGTTTGATGGTGCCGGCGTGAACGAATCCAAGCCTTTCATGCAGCGCGATGCTGCTCGCATTAGCCACATCGATGCCACCGATCATCACGTGATAGTTCTGCACGCGCGCCGCTTCGATCAACTGCTGCATGAGCGACTTACCCAGACCTTTGCCTCGGTGGTCCTTATGAATGTAGATCGAATGCTCCACTGAATACTTATATGCGGGCCACGCGCGAAAGGTCCCATAACTCGCAAATCCCAGGAGCTCTCGCCGCTCATCAACTGCACCGATCACCGGAAATTGCCCGGCATCCTTCGCTTTGAACCACGTGACCATGTTCTCGAGCGTCCTGGGTCTGTAGTCATAGAGCGCCGTCGAGTTGACGATCGCATCGTTCAGAATCTCGAGGATCTGCGGGGCGTGAGAGTCGTAAGTGCAGCTCAGAAATTGCACGCGGTACTCCCGATCACTCAACGCAGGCTTTGATGAATGCTGCGACTAACGGCGGAACGTCGCCCTTGAGCGCCGCTCGTTCCGGCTGGAAAAGTGTCGCCACGAAGAATGGATGATCCACCAACTCGATTGCTCGCACTTCTTCGTTGGTATCACGAGCCGTTGCGTGCAAGGCGCCGGATAACAACGCCGATTCAAATTCTGGATTCAGCCCATAGCGGCAGTGGTAACCCTCCTGCGCCGTCAATGCGGAATAGGCTCTCGCAATCCTCGAGCGCGGCACCAATTGCACTGCGTCGGTTTCTTCGACCAGGGAACACGCGAGAGGAGCGATGATGAGCCGACGCGCATCGGGCGCTGTTTCAGCATGGTCGGCGTCTGACCATCCGAGCACATTGCGCGCGTATTCCAGGATCGCATGCTGGAAGCCGCCGCACGTTCCGAGAAAGGGCACACGCCGACTACGGGCATACGCGATGGCGAGTAATGCGCCCGCAGTATTTCGATAAGGACTCCCCGGCACACACCAGAGCCCATCGAAGTCTGTGACGTGTGCTTCGCTTTGGATCCGATCGGTCGCGATCCATTCGTGCTCGAGCTTGAGGCGTGTCGCCTCGCCGACGAGACGAAGCGCCTCCGGGATCGCGCGATGTGCCGTGACGTTCGCGTCGAAGTCGCCAACGAGCCCAACTTTCACGGCACTGCTCATCTATGACTCGCTTGTTGAAAACAACTGCCCGCCCCAGGACGCCGGATCGATGTCCGCGATTGTTTGCGAGAACGTCCATACGTGTCCACCAGGATCGACGATGGAGAACTGACGCTCGCCATAGGGGAAATCGACCGGTGGACCGAGAACGCGTGCGCCGGTGCTTTGGATGTAACTATGCAGCGCATGCGCATCGACAACGCGAAGCATGATCGAGTGTGTACTTTTCTGCGCCTCGAGGGCTCCCCCGCTGGTCACCACCACAGACGCGCCCTGGAACTCCAGTTGCGATCGATGATCTCCGATCCGGAGCCGTTCTCGAAATCCACATACACGGCAAAGCCATTCAACGGCGACGCGCACGTCGGGATACGCGAGCACTGGAATAACAGAGCTCACTGGCATCGAACGATTCGTGGGGAGCTGCATGGTTAAGAAATCCAGTTGATGTCGGTAGCAAATTCACGTGACCTGCGCCGCAAGTTCTTTTCAAGAACGCCGTGAATACATCCCTGTAGGCTCGTAAAAAAACATCCATGTTTTTTAACGTCTTGAAAAGAACTTCCGACGCAGCTCACGACACCCGTGTCTGATTTCCGGAATACGGAATGAGGCGTGAATTTGCTACCGACATCAACTGGATTTCTTAACCATGCAGCTCCCGACGAATCGTTCGATGCCAGTGAG
>JBJMWN010000517.1:0-3861 GCA_045810085.1 Povalibacter sp.
ATTCACATGTTTCAGACCGGCGTCATGCGACTGCTGAAACTCTTTCCTCGCGGCAACCAAGGTATCGATCCGGCGTTGGTTAAGCAGTACAACGACGATACGCGCTGTGAAATCGAGTCGATTCGAGATTTCATCATCATGCATTACCACATGACCGAGCGGGAAGACACGGAGTTCTGGCGCTACACGAAAAACATGAAGATTCCTGAGTCGATCGATCACCGGATCCGGCTGTTCAAAGATAGCGGCCATGCCTACATGGATTCACACGATCTCTTTCGCATCGATTCGTGGGCTCAGGTCATGGTCGGCCAGCGAGTGATGCCGCGTAGCTACCATCCAGCCGCGGACGTCATGGACCCAAAGGCGCTCAAGAAATATCTGAACGACTTCCGCATCGCAGTGAAGGACGCGGTGGTGCAGTTGCCGCAGCACCAGGACTTCATCGATCGGTATTGTCGAGCGCAGGACGATGCATGGAATCAGGTGAGGCGTTCTGCCTGACATTTTGTGCTGAGCTGATCAGAAGATCTTCTCTCTGGTCCGATCCCGACTTCGCAGCCTCGATGCAGAGGCTACAGACGTAAGAACCTGCTCTCGCTCCACCGAGACGTCGTGCTATCGCAGGCTCGTACCGCGTATGCCGATCCGTTTAGACTCGGTTCTTTTCTGAGAAGTCATGAAGTCACTCCACTCCTTCGCTCCTGCGATCACCGCCATCGCACTCGCCATCGGAATGCTGAGTGGCGCATCGGCCGCGAACGCCGCCTCGGCTTGCGCGGCTCTCACTAAGTTCAAGATGCTCGAGCATCGCGTGGTCATCCGGCAGGCGAAGGAGGTGGCTGCGACCGGGGCCGATGTCTCACCAGCGGTACCCGCGCATTGCCGCGTCGACGGTGTGATCGACGAACGCACGGGACGCGATGGCAAACCTTACGGCATCGGATTTGCGGTGACATTGCCGGCGAAGTGGAATGGACGCTTTCTTTTTCAAGGTGGCGGCGGATTAAATGGAAGCGTGCAGCCACCGCTCGGAGGTGCGTATGCAGGCGAACAGTCCGCATTGCTGCGCGGCTTCGCCGTTGCAAGCACGGACTCCGGACACCAGAGCACTGGCTTCGACGGCAGCTTCTTTCGAGATCAGCAGGCCACGCTGAATTTTCTGTATCAGTCTGTGGCCGAGGTCACTGTAGTCGCAAAGGCTTTGATCGAGCGTCACTACGGCAAGCCGCAGGAGCACGCGTATTTTGTCGGCTGCTCCACCGGCGGACGCGAAGCGATGATGATGTCGCAACGATTTCCGAACTACTTCGATGGCATCGTGGCCGCGGCGCCGGCGGCGCGCACCAGCTTTTCAAATCTAGGGTTGAGATATGCCACTGCCGCACTGAACGCGATTGCGCCGCGTGATGCTCAAGGCAAGCCACAGACACGCGCTGCATTCAGTGATGCAGATCGGCGTGTGCTCATCGATGGCATGCTCGGAGCATGCGATGCGCTCGATGGAGCTAAAGATGGTTTCGTCTTCGCGCCTCAGAGCTGCAACTTCGATCCAGCAACACTCGCGTGCGCGGGTGACAAGAAAGACAGTTGTCTCTCCACGCGGCAAGTCAATGCAATCCGCGCCGTCATGCAAGGGCCGCGCACCACGACGGGCCGACAAGTTTATCCCGGCTACTTCTACGACACGGGTATCGCCACGACCGAAGGCCTGCCCGGTGTACTCGCCGGCCCAATCATTCCGGAAGGCGCGCCCGTGGGAGACAGCTTCGATGTCGACGCTGCTGCAGCCGACGCAATGGACGCACGCGCCATGGTTGGTGACAGCAGTGCCTGGACCAACTTGAGCACCTTCCGCGGCCACGGCGGCAAGCTGATCTTCGTGCACGGCGTGAGTGATCCATGGTTTTCGGCGCAGGAGACCGTGAGGTACTACGAGCAACTCGGCCGTGACAATGCAGAGGTGTCGCTACCGGAGTGGAGTCGCTTGTTCCTCGTACCCGGCATGGGTCATTGCGCTGGCGGCACTCGCACGCTTGATCAGTTCGACATGCTCAGTGCAGTGGTTGACTGGGTGGAATCCGCGCGTGCGCCCGAACGCGTGATCGCCACCGGCAAATCCTCTCCAGGTGAAAGCCGCCCGTTGTGCCCGTATCCAGCGCATGCGCACTTCAACAACTCGGGCGACGGGCGCGATGCGTCTAATTACACGTGTCGGCAGTGACGGGAGCACGGATTCACAGATTGGACACTCACCATCTTGCCGCAAGATCTGATCAGGAAGCGTTCTCTCTGATCGGATCGAGGCTTGCAGCCCTATCGCATTTCAACTTGGGTGCCCAAATGCTCCGCTTCTTTCCCGATCGACAAGAACCCTTCGCAGAATTTTTCCCGATGCGGACTTTGGTATCGAATCTATGAACGAGACGTGGCGCACGCGCTTGTAGTGCGCCACTTGTGCGTGAACGAACTCGATGACCGTTTCGGCGGTCAGCTCACCGCGAGACACGATGAAAGCCTTGGGCACCTCGCCACACTCGTCATCTGCCACCGGGATCACCGCGACATCGATGACACGCGGATGTGTGAGTAGCAGTGCTTCGAGTTCCGCGGGTGCGACCTGGTAGCCGTTCACCTTGATCAGTTCTTTGAGGCGATCGACGATTGTCAGATAGCCTTCTTCGTCCACCACACCGATATCGCCCGTGTGCAGCCAACCTTCGGTGTCCACCGTGCGCGCAGTCGCTTCGGGATTGTTGAGATAGCCCTTCATGACCTGCGGGCCGCGGATGCACACCTCACCGGGCTGGCCAGCGCCAGCGTCGCGTCCAGACTCGACATCGATGATTCGACATTCCGTGGACGGCACCAAACGCCCGACGGTCTGGCTGCGGAACTCGCTTCGGTAGTCGGCAAAGTGAGTCGCGGGGCTCGCTTCGGTCATGCCATAGCCCTGCTTGATGGTGATCTTCAATCGCTTCTGCACGGCGTCTGCCAATGCCGGCGACAGAGGCGCGGCCGCACTGAACAAAGTTTCGATATGAGTCAGGTTGTAGCGATCGACACAAGGATCATTCGCAAGTGCCACGGCGATCGGCGGTACGATGTGTGCGAGCGCGATGGGCCAGTCCTGAAGCAATTTCAGGAACGGCTCGAGCTCAAAGCGAGGGAGGGTAACGATCGTTGCGCCGCGCATGAGCCCGAAGTTCAGGATCACCACCATCCCGTAGATGTGAAAGAACGGCAGCACGCCTGCCAGCGCACGCAGATTCGGCCGCTCGATCGCATCCATCTGCATGAGGTTCGCCACGATGTTGCGATGGGTGAGCATCACACCCTTCGGAAGGCCTGTGGTTCCGGAAGAATAGGGCAGCACCACGACGTCCGAACTTGGATCAATCGTCACTGCGGGTGGGTCGGCATCGATCGCGATGGAGCGCAGTGATCGGGTTCCAGGTTCCTCGTCCGTCGTAATGAACTCGATCGTTTTCTCGCAGCCTTTGATTGCGGCGCGCGCTTTTTCCGCCACGGACGCGGTGCCGATCATCAATTTCGCTTCTGAGTCGATGAGCTGGTGCGCGAGCTCATGAGCGGTGTTCGCGGGATTCATCGGGGTTAACGTCGCGCCGATACGCGCGACTGCGTGAAAGACGATTGCGAACTCGGGCGAGTTCGGTGAACACAATGCGACGACATCTGACTTGCGAATGCCGAGCGCGGCAAGACCAGACGCCACGCGTCTCACCTGCTCACGCAACTCACCGTAGGTCAGAGTGCGGCCTGTGCTCGCGTCCGCGAGTGCCGCGTGCTCCGGCCGAGCGCGCGACGAGCCGAGCACAAAGTCACTGAGCGATTGTTCCG